>JBFHWK010000016.1:0-25470 GCA_041589075.1 Rhodothermales bacterium | reverse complement strand
CCTCGTGATCTTGCGCGCGAGGTCGCTAAGAGTCGTGCTTCGCACCTCTCTCTCGTGCCGACGCAGCTTAGGCGTCTGTTGGCGGAATTGAAGAATCTTGGATCCGTACGGGAAGTACTCGTCGGCGGCGGTCCAATTCCGGCCACGCTGCTAGAGCAGGCCCGGCGATCGGTCGCGACCATCCGGACAACTTACGGCCTTACCGAAATGGCCTCGCAGGTTACCACCACCAGTGGCGCCGACCTGAAGGATCATACCAGTGGTACTGTTCTTCCGTACCGCTCCGTCCGGATTGGAGAGGACGATGAGATTCTCGTCCGTGGTGAGACGTTGTTCTCGGGCTACCTGATGGACGGCCGACCCGTCCTTCCGTTGGACGAGCAGGGTTGGTATCACACGGGAGATCGTGGTTCTTTTGACGGGGGAGGAAGGCTGACCGTACTCGGTCGCCTGGACAACATGTTCGTGTCGGGCGGGGAGAACATCTTCCCGGAGGAGATCGAACGGATTCTCGACAACGTGGAGGGGATCTTGAGCTCTGTGGTTGTCGACGTGCCCGATGAGGAATACGGGGCGCGTCCGGTGGCTTTTGTGGAGTACGAAAGCGGGCCGATGGCAGCGGAGGACATCAGGGAGGCACTAGGGCAGCTTCTGCCGCGGTTCAAGCTGCCGGTGGGTATCTTCACCCTTCCGGTCTACCCGGCGGTGGGCCTCGACAAGATCGACCGCCAAGAACTTAAGCGAATTGCCTACACAAGATTGCGGGACAACGACTTAAGTCACCCTACGTCACATCGATAACGACCGTAGCCGAAATCGAGCGAAAATATCCGTCCTATATGTCTGGAAGGGCTTCCAAAATGAATCAAAACGGCCAAATGATAGCCATCGTCGAGAGCAGCCCCGCCGGTGAAATGGTGCGGTTTACGCCGCTCCAGATAGAGAACATCTATCGGCATTTCGAATGGAACAACGATCCGGAGCTAAACCGCCTCGACTGTGAAATGCCGTATACTGAAGAATCTTTCGGAACCTTCAAGCGCCGTTTTGAGCGTATCATTACCCACCCTTCGAACAACAGCATCGATTTTGAGATACACGCCGAGGACGGAACCCTCATCGGTGTGGCCTATGTCGCCGACATCAGCGACCACAATCAGCATTGCACGGCCGGCATTACAATCGGCGACCGCAACTACTGGGGCAAGAACTATGGGAGAGACGCCCTGCGCGTGTTGCTGCGATACTGTTTTGATGTGCTAGGAATGCACCGCGTTGCCACCGAGACGTTTGAGTACAACACCGCGTGGAAGAAACTTGTGGAATGGGCCGGTTTTGCGCGCGAAGGTGTCGAGCGTGAGTATCTGTTTCGTGATGGCGTCTACTGGGACAAGGAGATTTACGGCCTCCTAGAAAGCGACTACCGTAAGGCGGTGCTCGACTAGACGTTTGCGTACCTGTCATCTACGGGTACGAACGTCGCGGCGCCCTTTCCGCTCATCTCCGGTACACTATCGACAGGATTGGGAGCATTCTCGTTCGAAATGCCCTGTCGTACGACGTGATATCGCCACGCGGCAATCGTGCCGGCTCGAATCGATCAGCTGACGTCTGCCGTGAAAGGGGAGAACCAGTCGATCTCCGACTGCTCGCGCTGTAGCCAGAAGACCAGGATGTCGTCCCCGAACTCGTCGGAGCTGGAGCGGTTGAGAATGTTGACCAGCATGGCTTCGATCGGATCAACTTCACCGTACGCCGTAGCGGCGATGTCGGCGATTCCCTGTTCGCCGGCCATCTCGCCCGTCTCCAGGACCTGTTCGCTCAGGCCGTCCGTATAGGCGACGAGCGCCGAATCCTCGGGCAACTCGATCGCAGTGTCCTTGAACTCCGCGTTCCGATCGAGGCCGAGGATCAGGTCACTGTACTCAACGATCTTGGGTCCTGCAGGCGTTATGAGAATCGGGCGGCAGTGTCCCGCGTTGGCATAGGTTACCAGGTGCTTGTCCGGCTCCCAGCGAAGCAACAACAACGAGGCAAACGTTTCTTCCATCGGCGGGTCGTCCATCAGAACCTGGTTCACACGCTTCATGATGTCCGCGGGCGACTGTGTGTTCTTCAGCATGCCATGGATCGTACTGCGCACGTAGCCCAGAAAGCTGAACGCGTAGAACTTTGCCTGCAGGCCTTTGCCCATCACGTCGCCGATTGTGAGGAAGTAGCTTCCCGGCTTCGCCTCCATCCAGTCGAACAAGTCGCCGCCGCCATGCTCGCGGGGACTGTTGTGGAAGAAAAGCTTGTAATTCGGGACGTCCGGCAGCTTCTTCGGCATCAGCTTCTGCGAGAAGTCTTGACCGATCTTTGCGTCGAGCTGGGATTGGAAGACCTTGGTGCGGTCAATCAGCCTCTTTACACGAACCAGCAGTTGTTCGATGTCGAACGGCTTGGTGATGTAGTCATCAACGCCGGTTCGCATACCCTTGGCGCGACTCTGCTCATCCGCTTTGGCCGTAAGAAAGATGAAAGGAATCGCGCGTGTTTCCATCTGGCTTTGTACCGCGTTCTGAAGCGCGAACCCGTCCATCTTCGGCATCATGATGTCCGAGATGATCAGATCTGGAATCTTCTCCGCGATCCGCTCGAGCGCTTCTTCTCCATTCGCCGCCGTACGGACGTCGTAGAGCTTGCCGAGACGATACTCGAGCAGCCTTCGCAGCGTGTGTTCGTCTTCTACGACGAGAATGGAATATCCAGACATGGGTCTTGGCCGCCGTTAACGGTAAACTCGAGGCGATACGTACGGTCTTCGGTCTTGGTGTATTCGAGTCGTGAAGTGCACGCCTTCAACATCAACAGCCCCATACCGCGCTCGGGGATGGAGCTGAGTCCGTTGGCGCGTTCGACAAGACCCCGCTCGAGGTCGAATCCGTTCGAGTTGTCTTCTATGACACACTCGATACGATCTCCCTCCGTCCAGATGTCTACGACCACCCATGGGATTCGTCCCTCGAAGTCGGCGTGTTGAACAAGGTTGGCTGTCCATTCGTGTACGGCCAGCTTGGCTTGTAACACGGCGTCTTCGTCCAAGGAAGGGTGAAGCCCACTCATCTGAAACTGATCAAAGAGGGAATGAACGCCGTCGATGATCGTGTTCAGGTCGGTGAATCGTTGCTTCACTGATTCCATGACACGAGCACGTATGTGGGTGGGGTGGGGATGCCTTTAGCGGAGGAGGTGGGGTCCTCCGGATGGGCACTACTGGAGGGCTTCCTCAGCAGCCTCGACAGAGGGGAACTGGCGGAAGACCTTGTAAGTGCGGGTCAGCTGCACGACAACCTGTACCGGCCGGGAGACAGCCGCAAACACGACCTGTCCTTCCAGCGGCGACACCTGACGGTAAAGAGAAAAAATCGAACCGAGTCCGGTCGAATCCAGGATCCCCGTTTCCGAGAAATCGAGAATGAAGTTCCTGGCTCCTGAGCGAACCTGAGTCTGGCAGGTCGACTTGAACTCAGCGGCATTCCGGAAGTCGAGCGCCTTGCCGATACGGACGATGACCGTTTCCTGGTTGCAGGGCTCCACGGTAAAACTCATGGTTGTGACTTGCATGGCGTGAAATACGTCGTTGTGTGAACGCGGTAGTGTTGCGCGTAGTATCGGCCCGAGGGGGTGAAACTAAAGGAAGCAAAGGTGCCTGAAACGGTCAATTCAGGGCGGTTTCTGTGGGGTTTTGGCGCCGCTGACCTTCGCGCTCGACGGCCAAAAATAAGCCAGATGTTTAGTACTTTTCAATGCGGTCAATCCGCAACGCGATCCCTCAGTAACGAGCCCACACTACCGAGTACGTTCAGCTTTGCCCGATTCGTCGAAACTGTCCGTGCTGAATCGTCTTGAGTCGGTGCAGCTGGGGGTCGTCCGCGCGCGGGGCATCGACGTGTCCTATGCGGACCCCGAGTTCGACGCCTCATTGCGCGCGATAATCGAGGCGCGGGCGGGTGGCCTTTCCGACGCGGAGGATGCCCGGCGGCGTGCCGTCCGCGATATGCTTCGCAACGGCGTATATAAACCCACCGGGCGCGGTAAACCCGCCAGCGAGTACTTGCTGCGTGCGGCCACCGATCCGTCCGGGTATCCACGCATCAACTGGCCCGTCGATGTGTGCAATTTCATAAGCCTTAAGTCGTTGTTTCCGGTATCGATATGGGACGAGCATCTAGCGGAAGCACGTTCGTTTGTTTTCAGACTGGGCATGACCGGAGAGAGCTACGTGTTCAACCCGGCAGGGCAGGAAATAAACCTGTTGGATCTCGTAGCGGGTTGCGCCGTTCGCTCCGCGGACGATACCTCCGGCACACCCATCGTTAATCCTATCAAGGATAGCCTTGCGACCAAGACCACCGAAGCCAGTAAGAACGTGGTCGCGGTTGTCTACGCCCCGGCCGGCACCGACCATACAGAAGCGCTAGTGAAGTGCTGCGAAGAATTTAGAGACCTTCTGGTCCAGTCATCGGCTGAAGCGAGCGGCGCGACGACCGTCATAGATCCGGGGGAGGAGTCGACGTGTTAGCATCGCGAAATAGTCGACGACGATTTCCGCTGATCGTACTCGTGTCCGTGGCTATCGTCGTGACCGCATGTGAACGACAGAGTCCGGAATCTGTGACTCCGAAGCGTTCCGATCTTGCCGAGCAGCCCGCACACGAAAGCTGGGGGACGGAACTGTACCTGAGCAAGGATGCGGCACCGGTCGTTCGTATTCGCTCTCCATATACGCGACGCTATGATCGCCCGGACAGCACCCTGACCTTGCTTTCCGGTACGCAGGACCAGAGAGTCGTAGCGACCATCTTCGATGCGTCCGGAAAGACAACCGCTACCGTCACTGCGGATGAAATGCAGTACGTGGAGGAGCAGGATCGGTTTGACGCCTTCGGAGCCGTAGAGGTGTTGGCCGATGACGGCAAGTCCCTAGAGACGGAGCATCTATACTGGCTGGAGGATACCAAGATGCTCTATGCTCCCGGTTTCGCAAAGCTGTTCGATACCGACCGCTACATCCAGGGGTATGATCTGGAGGCGACGGAAGATCTGTCTTCGTACACGTTGGCTCGTGTCACTGGGGAGGTGCCGGTTGAGGAGTAAACTCGTCATGTACTCATCGGCCGCGCTGGTCTTCGGAGTGCTGAGTTCCAGTCAGGACGCCATGGCTCAGGAGACGAGGGGCTCAGGTACAACGCCTCGGCGCGCGTCTGTGGAAAACGCAGACCTGCTGTCCGTCGGAGATTCGGCGGGAACCCCTGTCCAGAGACTGATCGGAAACGTCAGACTGCGTCAGGGAGAAACGCGTCTACACGCAAACCGGGCCATCAGATACGAAGCCCGTGGCGAAATACTTTTTGTGGGCAACGTTGTGGTCTTTGAGCGAGGTGACACACTGTTTGCAGACCGAGTTCTCTATCGCGAATCAACCAAAGTGAGTCGTGCATCCGGTCGGGTGCGCCTATCGGACGGCGAGGTCGTGGTCACGGCCCCGTCTGCCGTCTACCACACGTCTGATAAATACACCGAGTTCACGGAAGGCGTTCACCTCGTCGATAGCACAACCGTTCTTGCAAGTGAGCGCGGCACGTATTGGTCTGAGGAAAAGCGTGCGGCCTTTTCGGGTCGCGTGCGGCTGAAATCGGAGGATGTGACCGTTCATGCAGACTCGCTCAGCTACGAGAGAGAAACGGAGGTCTCGATTGCCACCGGCGACGTATTCGTGTACGCGCTCAGGCTCGACGATTCGGAGTTCGCCGACACGACTTCCGTAACAGCTGTTGTGGCTGGCTGGGCGTACACAGATCCTCGGGAGGGGCTGCGCCGCATGCGCGACGACGTGCTCCTCTACCAGGTCCGCTTCGATTCCAGCAAGACGGACACGCTTCTGCTCAAGAGCGATCTCCTCCACGTAGTGGAGGGCGATACAACCGAGTCCATGTTCGCGACCGGCGACGTGTCCATCTGGAATATGGGGACTGCGGCGCGTGCCGATTCTATCACTTACACGAGTCGCAGTACCGACGGTGTCAGACGTGAGCGGATACAGTTCTTTAGAAGTCCCATGTCATGGTACAAGGAAAGTCAGGTGAGCGGTGACTCCCTGTGGATCGCGTCGACGGGTGGTGAGCCGGACACGCTTGTCGTGCGCGGTCGAACATTCCTTGCAGACATGGACAGTGTTTTGCAGCGGGTGCACCAGGTGCGCGGCGCGAATCTCGATGCGCGGTTCCTGGGCGGAGGTCGACGGAGAATGACCGTCAGCCCGAACGCCGAGGCCATTTATTATCTCAAAAAAGACGGCAAGGCAGACGGCGCCGTCCGCACATCTGCGGATCGGATCATTTTTGTCTTTGAGAACGACCGCATGAAGCACGTGCGCGCCGAAGGCGGTGTGGAGGGCGGGTTTCATCCGGAGCACCTGCTCCCTCAGGATTTCAAGCTTGACGGCTTTCGGTGGGTACCGGAGCGACGGCCGCAGAAGACGGTGATGCTCGCATCCGATCGAATGACGCGCCATCTGAATGGTCTCGACCGCGCGCGTGACGGTTATACGGTGGCCATCGTATCACACCCGAATCGAGAGGATGCAGAGGTTGCGGCAGCCCGGGTGCGTGGAAGGTTTTTGGATGACGATGTTCAGGTCGATGTATATGATGCGGGCGGTCTGGGTTCTCGGATCTATGTAGTGGGCGTTGGTTGGTATCCCACACGGGCTGCAGCTTCGCGCGCCCTCAGGGAGATGACGGGCCTGCCCGCAGGATCAGCCATACGGCGTGTCACAGGCACGATGTAGCGAGCGGCCTTATATTTCTTTTCCCGCATGACGAGTGTCCCGCCCGGCCTACCCGGCATTCTCGCAACCCCAGACTGATGACCGAGCACTCGGCAGACAATCAATCGAACGCTCTGACCAACGTCGCGGAAGAGACTGCCGGCAAGATGAGCGAAGCCGAACTCTTTGCCGCCGATCTGACGAAGCGATACAAGCGCCGGGAGGTTGTCCAGGGTGTGAGCTTGAACGTCAGGCAAGGCGAGATCGTTGGTCTGCTCGGTCCTAACGGTGCCGGTAAGACAACGACGTTTTACATGATCGTCGGTCTTGTCCGTCCGAATCAGGGGCGGATCATTCTCGGCTCGGATGACATCACATCGCTGCCGATGTACGCACGGGCACGTCGTGGTATCGGATACCTTGCACAGGAGGCATCGGTCTTTACGCATCTGAGTGTTGAGGACAACCTGAACGCAGTCCTCGAGTATCAGAACGTCAGCCGCGACGAGCGGGCCGCAAGGGTTGATGAGCTGATCTCCGAATTCAGGTTGGAGAAGGTCCGCGGGGCCAAAGGCTACACACTATCGGGCGGAGAACGGCGGCGAACCGAAATCGCGCGGGCAATGGCGACACGCCCCCGGTTCTTTCTCCTCGACGAGCCTTTCGCGGGGGTCGACCCGATTGCGGTGGAGGACATTCAGGAGATTGTGGCTGGATTAAGACATCGCGGAATCGGTGTCCTGATAACGGATCACAATGTCCACGAGACGCTGGCCATCACCGACCGAGCGTACTTACTGTACGAAGGGAAAATCCTCAAACAGGGTTCGGCGGAGGCACTGGCCTCGGACCCCGAGGTGCGCAAGCGGTACCTGGGCGAGAAGTTCTCGCTGGAACGTTATCGGTAATGCGGCGTCAAGACTTCGCTTTGCGCTTCCAGGCCGCTTCTCAGATAACCGCGACCGTACCTCCGACTCAGCCCCACTCCCTGCCCCATGTCCGTGTTCGACGAACTCCGATGGAGAGGCATCGTGTTCGATGCGACGCCGGAGGCGCAGGCCGCGCTGAAAACGGAGAAGCTGAAGATATACGTCGGGTTTGATCCGACCGCCGATAGCCTCCACGTCGGTTCGCTGCTTCCGCTGATGGGACTTGCGCGCTTGCAGCGAGCCGGCCATACACCGATCGCTATTGTGGGCGGCGGTACCGGGCTCATCGGTGACCCGAGCGGTAAGAGTCAGGAACGGCAACTGCTCGACCGGGAACAAGTCGAGCGCAACGCCGAGGGCTTGCGTCTGCAGATCGGTCGCTTCCTCGACTTTGATGCAACGCCCAACGCAGCCGTCATGGTGAACAACGCCGACTGGCTGGCCGAGGTGAAACTTGTCGACTTTCTCCGGGACACCGGTAAGTACTTCACAATCAACTACATGCTTTCGAAGGAATCCGTGAAGCGGAGACTCGATACGGAAGACGGGTTGTCGTTCACGGAATTCTCGTACATGCTGCTGCAGGCGTACGACTTCCTGGTCCTGTTCGATCGCTACGGATGTAAGATGCAAATGGGAGGGAGCGATCAGTGGGGCAATATTCTGGCGGGAGCGGATCTTGTCCGGCGCCTGCGTGGCGAACGCGTGCACGGACTGGTCTTCCCGCTCGTCACAACGTCCGCCGGTACAAAATTCGGCAAGACCGAGTCTGGAACCGTTTGGCTTGATCCAGCCCGCACCTCTCCGTACAAATTTTACCAGTTCTGGCTCAATACCGACGACCGTGACGTCGTCGACTACTTGCGATACTTCACGTGGCTTGACCGCGATGAGATCGACCATCTGGAAGTACAAGTTCGAACAGAGCCGGCAAGGCGCGCGGCACAGAAGAAACTGGCGGAGCAGGTCACGGAGATGGTGCATGGGCCCGCGCTATTGAAGAAGGCGATGGACGCGTCCGGGGTTCTCTTTGGTGCCGATGTGTCGACGATGGGCGCGGACGATTTGCTGGAGGTCTTCGAGGATGTGCCGTCGGCCAGCATCGACCGCAGTGCTTTCGAGAACGGTGGAATGGACATCGTAACGCTTATAGCCGACGCCGGCCTGGCAGACTCGAAAGGAGAGGCACGGCGACTGATCCGCGGTGGCGGTATCAATATCAACAGTCGGCGGATCGAAGACGAGGGCCACCGCGTTCGAATCGACGAGGCGATTGAGCGGCGCGTTCTTGTCTTGCGCAGGGGGCAGAAGACGTACCGCCTGGTTAAGATTGTCTGAACGGCTTGATGTCCGCGTAGCCAACGGGTCGTCTAACCACACAAACAAAGCGGAGTACTGTAATGGTCGTAGTCATGGAGGTGGGCGCTCCGGAAGCCCGGATCGAAGCAGTCATCGCCGAGCTGAACGAGTTCGGATTTGACGTGCACCGGTCCAGCGGGGTCAACCAGACCGTTCTCGGCGCCATCGGTGTCAAGCAGGGATTTGACACTCGCCGAATCGAGGTGCTCGACGGTGTGGCGGCGGTGTATCGAGTCACCGAGCCGTACAAGTTTGCCAGCCGCGCCTGGCGAAAGAAGGACACGGAGATTGATATTAATGGCGTAACGGTCGGTGGCAGCGACATCGTAGTTATCGCCGGGCCGTGTTCAGTCGAGAGCGAGGACCAGATCATGGAATCTGCGCGGCTGGTCGCCGCAGCCGGCGCTGCCTTCCTTCGTGGCGGTGCCTTCAAGCCTCGCTCCTCACCGTATTCCTTTCAGGGACTTGGTGAGGATGGCCTCAAGATGATGCGAGCAGCGGCCGACACACACGGGCTGCGGGTCGTGACCGAGGTCATGGAAACGGCTCTGATCGACCTCGTGCAGAAATACGCGGACGTCGTCCAGGTCGGAGCACGAAACATGCAGAATTTTGCGTTGCTCAAGGAACTGGGCAAGGTGGAACGCCCAGTGTTCCTGAAGCGGGGCTTGTCGGCTACCATCGAGGAGTGGCTCATGAGTGCGGAGTACATCATCTCACACGGCAACCCGGACGTAATCCTGTGCGAACGCGGAATCCGGACGTTCGAAACGTCCACGCGAAATACACTCGACCTCTCCGCGGTCCCGGTCGTCAAATCGAAGAGCCATCTTCCCGTATTCGTTGACCCCAGCCACGGCACCGGTTTGCGCAACAAGGTCATACCGATGGCACGAGCCGCCGTTGCCGTGGGGGCGGATGGTTTGATGGTAGAGGTCCATCCGGACCCGCAGGCGGCCCTCAGTGACGGGCCTCAATCACTTTTTCCGGAGCAGTTTGCACACCTGATGGAGGAGATTCAGGCAATCGCCCACGTAATCGGCCGATCGATCGAAACCGGCCAGAGTGTGCACGCTACGTGAAGGCGCGCGGGGCCGCCCGATCGGATTAAGGTCGATGCGCCCGAACCGATTCTTAGGACAGGATCGAAGTGTTGCTAATTAATACGTAAATGTGCGGAATCGTAGGGTACATAGGGAATAGGTCGGCCGCCGGCATACTCGTCAATGGACTCAAGCGGCTCGAGTATCGAGGATACGACTCGGCCGGAATCGCCATTATAAATGGGGAACTCGAGGTCACAAAGAAAGAGGGCAAGGTAGCGGCCCTTGCTGCCCTGCTCGAGGAGAAGATGCCGCAGGGGTCTCTTGGAATCGGCCACACTAGATGGGCGACCCACGGGGCACCAAACGACGTCAACGCGCATCCGCACGTTAGCCAGTCGGGTGACTTTGCGCTGGTGCACAACGGCATCATCGAGAACTACGACTCGATTCGGGAGCAGCTATCCAAAAAAGGGTACACGTTTCATTCGGCCACGGACACCGAAGTACTCGCCAATCTTATCGAGGACGTTCGCAAATCGACTGGGCTTCCACTTCCTGAAGCCGTCCGTCAGGCCCTCACGCAGGTCGTCGGAACGTATGGTATCGCGATTGTCTCGAAGGAAGACGACGACCTGATGATTGCGGCGCGCAAGGGAAGTCCCTTGATACTCGGAGTCGGTGAGGGCGAGTACTTTCTGGGCTCCGACGCAGCGCCGCTGGTCGAATACACGCGGAGGGTCGTGTACCTGAATGACGGCGAGCTCGTTGTCATCCGGCGAAAGGGCTACGAGGTTCGCACCATACAGAATGTGCGCCTGGAGAAGGAAGTACACGAGCTCGAGTGGAATCTGGAGCGCATCGAGAAGCAGGGCTACGATCACTTCATGCTCAAAGAGATCATGGAGCAGCCGGAGGCCCTCGAAGATTGTCTGCGTGGACGAGTTCGCCTGGCAGAGAACGTGATCATGCTGGGCGGCCTGTTGGAGGTAATGGATCGTCTTGCGGAGGCGGAGCGGATCGTGATCGCCGCGTGCGGAACTTCATGGCACGCCGGGCTTGTCGGCGAGTATCTCATAGAGCAGTTTGCGCGAATCCCCGTGGAGGTCGAATACGCAAGCGAATTCCGCTACCGCAATCCCGTGCTGCGTGAGAAGGATGTCGTTATCGTGATCTCACAGAGTGGTGAGACGGCGGACACGCTGGCGGCCGTACGGGAAGCAAAGGCAAACGGCATCTTGACCCTGGGCGTCTGCAACGCCGTCGGCAGTACTATAGCAAGAGAGACTGATGCGGGCGTTTACCTGCACGTCGGTCCTGAGATCGGTGTGGCGTCAACCAAGGCCTTCAGTGCCCAGGTGCTCGTGCTTTCGATGATTGCGCTGAAGATGGCTGCGCTGCGCAGTACGATCTCCGACGAGGAGCTGTCGCACTGCCTGCGCTCGCTCGTTCAAATACCCGACAAGGTTCGCCAGATCCTTAAGCTCGCACCGGTGATCGAGGGTATCGCACAGGCGTACCGCTACGCAAACAACTTCCTGTATCTGGGGAGAGGTTATAACTTTCCTGTGGCGCTGGAGGGGGCGCTGAAGCTTAAGGAGATATCGTACATCCATGCCGAGGGGTACCCGGCCGCCGAGATGAAGCATGGGCCAATAGCACTGATCGACCGCTTCATGCCGGTAGTTTTCATCGCAATGCAGGACTCCACGTACAGCAAGGTCGTGTCCAACATCGAAGAGGTGGTGGCGCGGCAGGGCACCGTGGTGGCAATCACGGATGGCGGCGAGGCGCTGGACCGGCTCTGTGAATTTGTGATTCGCATTCCCGAGACGCACGAGTACCTGACCCCGCTTCTGACCGTGGTCCCGCTTCAGCTCCTGGCCTACCACATAGCCGTGATGAGGGGGTGTGACGTCGACCAGCCGCGAAATCTGGCCAAGAGCGTTACCGTCGAATAGGCCCGCGCTTGCCGCGGCGGTTGCGGAAGCAGAAAATCGTCTCGCGCGTTAGAGCTTCGGCTCTGTCCATTCCAACGTCCCTCCGATGATCAACATTCAGTCGCTAAAGCGCATCAAGGAGCGCTTCCGTGAGATACAGACGCTCATGGCGCAGCCGGAGGTCGCCACGGACAAGAAGCGCATGGCGGAGCTCGGGCGTGAACACGTCGAGCTCGAGGATGTCGTACGTTCAATCGAACATTACGAGTCGCTCGTGGACGAGAAGAGAGAGCTGAAGGAAATCATTACGGCTGACGAGGACCTCGAATTAGTGAGCTACGCACGGGAGGAGTATGCCAAGATCACCGAGCGCCTCCCAGCCGTCGAGGAGGAACTCGCATTTCTTTTGTTACCTAAGGACCCCGACGACTCGAAGGACGCAATCGTCGAAATTCGCGCCGGCACGGGTGGAGACGAAGCCGCGCTGTTTGCCGGCGATCTGTATCGTCTCTATACGAAGTACGCCGAGCGTGCCGGATGGAAGATCGACGTACTCAGCAGCAACGAGGGTACGAAAGGTGGCTTTAAGGAAATCATATTTGGTGTGAGCGGGCCGGACGCATTCGGAAAAATGAAATTCGAGAGTGGTGTGCACAGGGTCCAACGCGTTCCCGAAACGGAGTCGCAGGGTCGCATCCACACTTCAGCCGCGACGGTGGCCGTTCTTCCGGAGGCGGAAGATGTGGACGTCGAGCTCGATCCGAACGATCTCAAAATCGATGTGTACCGCTCGAGCGGACCGGGCGGCCAGAGCGTCAACACGACTGACTCTGCCGTGCGTATCACACATATCCCGACCGGCGAGGTAGTTACGTGCCAGGACGAGAAAAGCCAGCACAAGAATAAGGACAAGGCGTTGCGCGTGTTGCGGTCGCGTCTGTATGAGCGTGAGATGGAGCAGCGCGCGGCGGAACGTAGTGAAGCGCGCCGGTCGATGGTCGGCACCGGCGACCGGTCGGCCAAGATCCGAACCTACAACTGGCCACAGGGACGCGTTACCGATCATCGCCTCGACGGTGACAGCAAGAATCATCCACTCGAGAAAGTGATTGAGGGTAACCTGGACGAGATCATCGGTGCCCTCAGGACGGCGGAGAACGCCGAAAAAATGGCCAGACTGGCGGACTAAGACGTGTAATTTCTGAGAATCCCTTGGCCTGCTCGGTGAATCGTGCGAGGGATCCCTATTTTTACCAGCTACCGAATCCCTGCTCCCGGGCGCACCGTGCCGGGGGCTTTACAAACACGTAAATCCAGGAGGGATAATGGACACGTCACTGAATACGTACGAGTTTACGTATATCATCAACGCCGCCCTTGGTGACGATCAGATAAAGGACATCGTCGCCCGCGTTAACAAGTTCGTCGAGGAGAGTGGCGGCGAGGTCCTGGAGACCGACGAGTGGGGCAACCAGCGCCTCGCGTACCCGATCAACAAGAAGCGAAACGGGTATTACGTCAACATGTATTTCCGGGCACCGGGTGATATGATCCCGAAGCTCGAACGCACGTTGGAGATCAATGACTCCGTGCTGAGATACCTTACGCTTCGTATGGACGCGAAGATGCTCCGGCACTTTGAGACGCGCAAGGAGCGCGCTGCTGCCGCCGTTGCCGCGGAATCGTAACCGCGGCCAATTCCAGGAGGTTTTGAAAATGTCACGAACGCAGACAAAAGATCGTTTCAGCGCGGACGGGATTGAGTACGTCGACTACAAGGACGTCGATCTCTTGAAGCGGTTTATCAACGAGCAGGGCAAGATTCTCCCGCGGAGGATTACGGGTGTGTCCGCCAAGTTTCAGCGCCAGCTGACACGTGCCGTGAAGCGCGCGCGTTTCCTGGCACTCGTACCGTTCGTCGCGGACAACGTTCGCTAGTAAGTTGGGGCAGCTTAGTGTGTCCATTTACCGTTGAACTATGAAAGTCATTCTGACAAGAGACGTAGAAAACCTCGGCCAGCAGGGTGAGGTCGTCTCGGTTAAGGCCGGCTACGGTCGCAATTATCTGATTCCCCGCGGGTATGCACTTGTGGCTACGGACGCCGTCGTTCGTCACCAGCAGGAGTTGCGCCGTCAGGCCGCTCACAAGATTCTCAAGCAAAAAGAAGATGCTGAGGCTCTTGCTGCCCTGATCGAAAAGGAGGATGTCGTAATCACGGCGCGTGCCGGCGAAGAGGGCAAGATCTTCGGGTCGGTTACCGCCCAGCAGGTGGCCGACGGCCTGGCTGCCCGCGGACTCGAGATCGACCGGAGAAAGATCGATCTGGAAGAGATACGGGCGCTTGGTGTCTATACGGGTACGATCAAGCTGCATGCGGATGTTGCGGCCAAGGTCAAGGTTCGTGTTGAAGCGCTTGCCGACGACGAATAGCCTCCGCAGGCGGTATTCACACGGCGGGCATGTCCCGGCGCAACAATTAGTTGAGGATGGACGTTGATCTCGGCGTCCATCCTTTTCATTTCCAGTTGTTTTTAGCCTTCTCAAATAGGCTTCGGAAGCAGGCGCTAGGGCTGCTAGGCGTTCTCGCCGTGGCGCTTTCTGCGGTGCCCTGGGCAAACGCACAGATCGGCCCGCCTTCCGATTACGTCGAATGGGCGTTCTCCGTCGAGAACGTCTCGGCTGGCGCCGGACGCCTCGCCGCGCATGTGCGCATTACGGACGGATGGAAGATGTACGCGATGGACTCGCCCCGCCCGAGTCGCGGTGTCACGGTCAGCCTGGATAAAATGCCCGAAGGCGTGGCGGCGACGGGTGATCCCTATCAGGTGGAGCCGCGTGATGCCTTCGATCCGAACTTCCAGATTGACGTGCGCTACTTCGTCGAGAACGCAGCGTTCTTTGTCGATCTTGAGTTTGCAGGCAACGTTGATGCCGAGAGTAGCGTGTCCGGCACCGTCACGTATCAGATCTGCAACGACGAGCTTGGTATTTGCCTGCCGCCGACGCCTGCCCCGTTTGTAGTTCCTTTGGACGGCCGCTCCGTAGGTGTGCTGGAGGACTGCCTGGCGCCCGAAGCGGACGGCGATTGCGAGGTGACTGACCTGGCCGGCGCCGGCGATGCCGATGTATTCAGTGCGGGCAGTGCAATCGGCCCTTCAACTCCACCGGGCGGAGCGGATATGTCGGGAATGATGGGCTTCTTGCTGCTGGCGGCGGGAGCGGGTCTCGCAGCTCTGCTGACCCCGTGCGTCTTTCCGATGATTCCACTCACAGTCTCGTACTTCACTCGGCACGCAAGCGACCGTAGAGAAGCGGCACGGATGGCAACCGTCTACGGTGTCGCCATCGTGACGATGTTTACAGGCTTGGGTGTAGCGATGGCGCTCGCTGTGGGCGCCGCCGGGGCGCAGACGATCGCGGCGAACCCGTGGGTCAACCTGTTCATAGCATCGGTCCTGATCGCGTTCGCGTTGTCGCTGCTCGGGCTGTACGAGTTGCGGCTCCCTATGGGGCTGGTAAATTACTTCGACGCCAAGGGAAGGGTCGGCGGATACTCGGGCGTGCTGTTCATGGGCTTTACGTTGACGCTTGTGTCGTTTTCCTGCACGGCACCGTTTGTCGGCGGCCTGCTGGCAGCGGCGGCAGGAGGAGAGTGGTTCTATCCGCTGATCGGGATGGCCGTCTTCAGCGGTGCCTTCGCCATGCCCTTCGTTCTGCTGTCACTCTTTCCGAATGCACTGACGTCGCTGCCTCGTTCCGGCGCCTGGATGAACGCGTTCAAAGTGACGCTCGGTTTTATCGAGCTTGCCGCTGCAATCAAGTTTCTCTCGAACGCCGATTTGATCTGGCAGTGGGAAGTGGTCTCACGTCCACTCGCCATTGCGGCCACGGTTGTCATCTTTGCACTGGCCGGTCTCTACCTCATCGGGAAGCTGCCGCTGGCCCACGAACCAGTGCCGGCCGAGGTCGGTGTTGGCCGCCTGTCGGCGGCCCTGGTCTTCTTTGCTGCGTCGCTCTATATGCTGCCGGGCCTGTTTGGCGCGCCGCTGAATTCACTCGACGCGTACCTGCCGCCACGGCAGGCTACCGACGTGAGTCTCTGGCGGCCGGGGTCGTCGGAGAGAATGGCGTTGGCCGACTCTGAAGATTGGATAGAAGATGATCTCGACATGGCGATGCAGGAAGCGCGAGCCGCGGGGAAGCCGTTGTTCATCGACTTCACGGGATACACGTGCACGAATTGTCGCGAAATGGAAAGCAACGTCTTCATCCGAAACGACGTGGCCGAACGCTTCGAGCGAAACTATGTGCGTGTCCGGCTCTTCACCGACGGACTCGAACACGGCAGCCGCTTCCAGCGATATCAGCTGCGGCTGACCGGTACGGTAGCATTGCCGACCTACGCAGTCGTCGATCCCGCGAAGGAGACACTCGTGACAAAGGCCAGTGGCGTCATGTCGGCGGATGACTTCATCGCCTTTCTCGATAAGGGCACGGCGGGATTTCTTGGCGCGCCTCTCGCCCTGGGGACACCGTAGCCGATCACTCCGGGAAGGGCATCAGTACGACGGGTCGGCTCGACCGCTCGACCACCTCACCAGCGACGTCGCCCATCAGGAATTTCTCGATGCGACCGTGGTGTCGCTTGCCAACGACGATGAGGTCCGCGTCGTGCTCATCGGCGTCCTCGAGGATCGTCGCTGCCGGATAACCGGTCTTCAGGGAAGCGCGCACAGGCTGGTCGAAGTGTTCCGCCAGGAACTGATCGAACGCGCTGGACTCGGCTTTCTCAAGCTCGCGCTGCAGGTCCGGATCGTAGAGCGCATATGACGCGAGATCCCCAAGGCCGGTCATAGGGTCGACGCTAGTGAAGGCGGATGCGGGCGCCGGCGACGCAACGTGCAGAACGAACAGCTCAGCATCAAGACGTCTGACGAGATCAGCGACGGCCTTGGTGACGCTGCGCGGCTCCGTCAACTTGGCTGCGAATAAGACGACCATGACCGCACACTTCGTGCAAAGGAACGCTGGATTATACGAGATTCCGCGTTCAAAATAGCATCTCGGGTGGTCCGGAAGACGGGCTCACAATCTCTTAATAGTCCGCCAGGCCGGTCGATACATCGATCGATTGCCTCCACCCATTCTTTTCCGGACTCATGAACATCAAGAGATTTTCATCGTTTGGCGCGGTCGTGCTCGCCGGCGCAATAGTATTGAGCGGCTGTGACCTGTTTAGCGGTACCGCCGGCAGTATCACCATCAAAATCAAGGACGCCCCGTTCCCCTACGAATTCGTGACGGAAGCTAACGTGACCATAACGCGGATCGAAATGCTTGGCACAAACGGCACCCGCAACTGGCTCGTCGCGGACATCGAACATCCGCTTAACCTGCTCGAACTTCGTGACGGCGTATCTGCCACCGTAGTGCCTGACATCGAGATTCCTTCGGGTTCGTACGACAGAATCCGAATGATTGTCAGCTCGGCAGCACAAGTCGCTCTGAACGACGGGCGTCGCCTCGACGTTACCGCTCCAACGGAGGATCCGATCATCGTACAGATACCCGAATTCGAGTTCAAGAAGGGAAGTGACGTCGCGGAAGCTCTGGTCGACTTTGATGTCGACGCCTCGTTTACGGTACAGGGCGATCCGAGCACGGTGGAAGGAATAGAGGGTTTTCTGTACTCACCGTCACTGGAAGTGGAGTCGTTTACGTTCAATAACGAGCCCGTACCCTTGCCGGCTCAGTAGCGAGTGACACTTCGAACCTCCGGGCGAAGTTCTCTTGGCCCGGAAGCGAGCCGCACGGCATTCGTGTCGTGTGGCTCGATTGTTGTTATGCCTGTGTGATGCTTGTGCTTGAGCCTATCTTCACGGATCAAGCCGTTTTGAGGCCCGTAACGGGTTCTGAAAAAAGACAATGCACGAAAACAATACAGGACAATACAACATGCGCTCCTCGATAAACATTCTGGCAGGGATCGTGGTGTTCGCTGCTGTCGCGTTCGCTGCTTGCGATGCGACCGCTCCGGACGATTCTGGAAGCATTACCGTACTCATTAAGGACGAGCCGTTTCCGTTCGATCTTGTCGACTCGGTCATGGTCACGATCAACAGTGTCGAGCTGGTTGGCGAGGACTCGACCGAGAATGTGGTCGTACTGTCGGACATCGCGCAGTCTTTCAATCTCCTCGAACTGCGCAACGGAGTAACGGACACGCTGGCGAACCTCGCGCTACCTACCGGCGCGTACTCGAGCTTGCGTGTGATCGTCGACGAGGACGCCTACGTTGTACTCAAGGACGGCCGGACGTTTGATCTGAAGACGCCGAGCGGGACAACGAGCGGCATCAAGGTCAAATTCCCGACGGTCGAGGTTGACGAGTCCACGGACGATGTGGAAGTTCTGGTCGATTTCGATGTCGAGAAATCGTTTGTGCTGCAGGGCAACGCGAACACACCGGCCGGAATCAAGGGCTTTTTGTTCAAGCCTGTGATCAGGGTGGAGAATCTCGAACTCAATGACGTCTCGTTGCTTTCGGCCGGCTAAGGCCCACTAGACAACGACCTTGAGCCTGTCGCGCGTTTCGCGGCAGGCTCTTCTTTTTTCAACCTGCAGGCCGGTGCGAGGTCAGGTCGTGGACTACGCCGGGATCGGCGAGCGTTGATGTGTCACCCAAGTCGTCCAGTTTGTTCTCCGCGATTCGTCGTAGAATCCTCCTCATGATCTTTCCGGAA
The DNA here is from genome assembly GCA_041589075.1 of Rhodothermales bacterium. GTDB lineage: Bacteria > Bacteroidota > Rhodothermia > Rhodothermales > JABDKH01 > JBFHWK01. Next base: position 6,644 of record JBFHWK010000016.1, on the reverse strand, counting down.
CGCGTCTTCGGAAGCGCAGGAGCGAACTGAATCACGTCCGGAGTTGCGATCGGTCCGATTTCGTTCCGCACGTGCGCCACGAGCGCGGCCCGCAGTTCGTCCGACGGATCGACGTCCGCTTTGAGTGTTACGTAGCAGTAGATGCCCTGACCCTTGACGGCGTGGGGAAAACCGACGACGGCCGCTTCCGCCACTGACGTGTGCAGCACGAGTGCGCTCTCGACTTCCGCCGTTCCCATGCGGTGTCCGGACACGTTGATCACGTCGTCCACTCGGCCGGTGATCCAGTAGTATCCGTCTTCGTCGCGTCTGCACCCGTCTCCTGTGAAGTACTTTCCCTTGAAAGAAGAGAAGTACGTCGACACGAAGCGGTCGTGATTTCGATACACCGTTCTCGCCTGGCCGGGCCAAGAGTCCGCCATTACGAGCACGCCCTCAGCGGCGCCCTCTTGAACACGGCCCTCCGCGTCGACAACCTGCGGCTGGACCCCGGGAAGCGGAAACGATGCCGAGCCCGGCTTTTGAGGAATCGCGCCGGGCAACCCGGCAATCAGTATGCCGCCTGTCTCGGTCTGCCACCAGGTGTCGACAATCGGACAGCGCCGTTCACCGACGACCTCGTTGTACCAGCGCCACGCCTCCGGATTGATCGGTTCACCGACGGTGCCCAGCAGCTTTAGGGACGATCGGTTTGTCTTGCTCACGTGCTCGTCTCCAAGCCGCATAAGCGCACGGATCGCAGTCGGGGCGGTGTAGAATTGGTTTACCCCGTGGCGGTCGACAACGTCCCAGAACCGCGATGGTGACGGATACGTGGGTATGCCTTCGAAAAAGACCTGCGTTACGCCGTTGGCCAGCGGCCCATAGACGATGTACGAATGCCCGGTAATCCAGCCTACGTCCGCGGTACACCAGAAGACGTCGCCGTCGTGGTAGTCGAACACGAGCTCGTGCGTCAGCGACGTGTATACCATGTATCCGCCGGTTGTGTGCAGGACACCCTTGGGCTTGCCGGTCGATCCGCTTGTGTAGAGGATGAAGAGAGGATCCTCGGCGTCCATAGGCTCCGGCCGGCAATCGTCGTCGACCTCGGCGGCTGCCTCGTGCAGCCACACGTCACGCTCCGGCTGCCAGTCGATGTCGCCGCCCGTGTGTCGTACGACGAGGACGGTGCTCACGTCCGGGCACTTGTCGAGCGCGCGGTCCGCGTTCTTCTTCAACGGAACGCGTTTGCCGCCGCGATTTCCCTCATCGGCCGTAATCAGGACCGTTGAATCGCAGTCGAGGATTCGGTCCGCGAGGGACTCCGGGGAGAATCCGCCAAAGACGACTGAGTGTATGGCCCCGATGCGCGCACACGCGAGCATGGCGAAGGCGGCCTCGGGGATCATTGGCATGTATATCGTGACCCTGTCTCCCCGCTGAACACCTCGCCGCTTCAGGACGTTCGCGAAGCGGCCCACCTCCGAGGCAAGATCGTGGTACGTGATCCTCTGAACCTCGGCCTCTGGATCGTCGGGTTCGAAGATGAGTGCGACCTGGTCGCCCCGCGTTTGCAGGTGGCGGTCGATGCAATTGTATGCTGCGTTTAGCTTGCCGCCCGCGAACCAGCGGATGTGCACGTTGTCATAATCGTAGGACACGTCCTTGACGGTTTCGAAGGGCTCGATCCAGTCGATGCGCTTGGACTGCTCTCGCCAGAACGCCTCGGGGTCGCGAATTGACCGCTCGTACAATTCCGCGTACTGCTCTCGAGAAGACACGTGTGCCTTCTGACTGAATTCGCGCGCCGGCGGATAAATCTCCGCCGCCTTGTCGTCGGCCGCGCTCGTGTGCATGTTCTTCTTCAAGATGATGGTTCTGTGGAATGGCGGGAATCTGCCGCTGAAGTATAGTGATCGACCGAAAAATTCGCGTCGGCTCGCTTCAGTCTTGTTTAATGCCCGCGTCCGAGTTTGCAGGTCGTCAGTGACGCAGCAGGGGTCGACTCGGTCGATGGGTGAGCGCAACGGCCTACCCAATTATCCCCGTGATGCCGGGAACCGATCGTCTGAAACGATCATTTTTGCCGAACTCACGATCGCCCGCCGGTTTCTGTTCATGAAGATTGCCCTGTTCAGCGACATCCACGCCAATCTGCCGGCGCTGGAGGCAACGCTGAACGACATTGATGTAAGAAGCCCCGACTTTTTGTTTTGCCTGGGCGATCTCGTGGGATATGCGCCCTGGCCGGACGAGGTCGTCGCAAGAATACGTGAGCGGCGGATCGCGACGATAGCCGGTAATTATGACCTCGGCGTAGGTCGTGGCTCCGACGACTGCGGGTGCGCGTACAAGACGGAGGAAGACCGTCGGCGTGGCGATGAGTCGATTGCCTACACGAACAGAGTCGTCAGTGGTGAGACGCGTGATTTTCTTCGACGTCTTCCGCGCCACATACGTATCGAGACGGGAGTGGAAGCGAAAGGGCGGTCCGTGCTGATGGTTCACGGTAGCCCTCGCCGCGTAAATGAGTACCTTTTCGAGGACAGACCCGACGCCAGCTTCGTGCGTATGATGGATGCTGCATCCGCGGACGTAATGGTGTTCGGCCACACCCACAAGCCCTTTCACCGTGTCCTGTCCGCCGACGGCAGAGAGCGTCATGCCGTCAACATCGGATCGGTCGGCAAGCCGAAGGATGGGGACCCTCGTGCATGCTACGTTCTGCTTGAGATCGACGATGACCGCCTAGACGTAGAGTTTGTGCGTGTGACCTACGATGTCGAGAGAGCCGCGCGCGCAGTGGAAGCGAGCGAACTGCCGGACGCGTTTGCCGACATGCTTCGCAAGGCCTACTAGGTGCTGCTCTTGATGGTGACTCTCCGACAAACGCTTTTGCTTGCGTCGATTCTTGCCGCCGTGGGATGCACTTCGTCGGGAGAGATCGGAACGCAGGGTCGGGAAGTAAGCGCGCGCGACGCCCGAACACTCCACGGTGAAATGGCTGAGGGATCGGTATGGCTGCACCGCGAAGTGAATACGACTGAGGCTGAGATCTATTTGCAGCGAGAACTCGGTGAGTACTGGACGAGAGACAGTGAGATCTATACGCTATGGACACAACTGAAACTGAAAAGGGCATCGACAGACCGGCTCTGGGTTTACTCGACAACAGCAAATCCGAGGTGGGCCTCTGGTGGAGGCCGTGGTCTGGCGCTTGAGAGGGCCGGAAAGGTGATCCTTGTGCTGCCGGTCTCTTCGTCGCGCTGAACTGGAACACCCGAAGCCGCTCTCTGCGTAGCGCTGCCAGTCAAACCGAAGCCTCAAATGCCCGCGTCATTTGAAATACTCCCGGATCGCCGTCTTGTGCGTGTCACGTACTCCGGTCGTGTCGATGCTGCCGAGCACCACGACATCATCGTAAGTGTGTCCGAAGACGCTGCGTTTGATGGTGACTTTGGCGTTCTCGTCGATATGTCGTCAATGGATGGGATGCCGGCTGGTGACGAGCTATCGTCGCTCGGGTCTTCAGCCGAAGCCATGCGCGATGCGTTCCGCAATAAGATCGCCGTGGTTGTCAACGGCTCGGCGCAACGCGCCTTCGTCAGCTTTCTCGCGCTGTACACGATGACCTGGAGGGTCAAGATCTCAGCCTTCGAGGACGTCGACGAAGCGCTCAACTGGCTGGGCGCGACGACGGCATAGCCGTCACACGGTGGCCGGCGTAACCCGCGGTCCACGCGGAGCGCGGTCGTTCATGTAAAGCAAGACGATCAGCGCCAACGTTGCCCAGATCATTAGGCCGCCACTGAAGAGCCAGAAGACCAGAGGCACGGCAAAGTAATACGCCCGCATCCCGTAGGTGTAGAACTGTGCACCATGGTTCAGGTGCGAAGCAACTACACTTGCGGCGAAGGGACCGACCTGTGCAGACCGAGGCAAGCCGATCTGGTAACTTACATGATTGTAGTACCGCACTGAGATCGCGAAGCAGAAAAACGCGATAAAGAAGTCGGTCACCAGGAACACGACCTTGCCGAGTCCGAAGCCGGAATGGACGAAGTCTCCCGTGACCGGTTGCCATAAGGCCGTCAGTTGGTCGACGCGATCTGCAAGCGTCAGCGTTCCCATCATCAAGAGCACGGCGGTGGACGCGAAGAATGTGGCGGCCATCGTCGAGTTGCGCAGCGTCTGAACGGCGATAATGATGCGAGACTCGCTCTCCATGACGTGCTCGACCCAGGTGTTTCGCGCGGCACGGTTTACCGCCTGGATGGTGAACATCGGACTCCTGCGCAGGCGAACGTACAGGAACAAATGGTAAAGGATCAGCAGTCCGGTCGAGATGGAAAGACTGATGATGTCTGGACTTACACGCATCATTTCGATTGGGTGGCCTCCACGGACGTTGTTTCCAATCTCGGAAATTACTTGATTCGCGGCCGAAAAGAATTCGAGGTCATCTCTATTAGGTGCTACTTTAGGGGCCCCTGCAACGAAGACGAACCGGTGCTATGAGACCTGCGGCAAAACTTGTCCCCACTGCCTGTCTAACATTCTGCGCGATTCTGTTGCTGTGTCTCGCCAGTCCTATCGCCGTGGCGCAGAAACTGCCCTCGATCGAAGAGAAAACCCGCGGTCTCGACCGGCACGAGGGTTTCTTCAACGTGTACTGGGACGGGGACGAGGGCAAGGTTTTGGTCGAGGTCCCTCAAATGGAGGTCGATTTCCTCTACATGGAGTCGCTTTCGCGCGGGCTCGGTTCCAACGATATCGGTCTGGACCGTGGCCAGCTCGGTGACCGTTGGATTGTGAGGTTCGAACGCTACGGCCGCAAGGTGCTGCTCGTTGCGCCGAACATCGACTATCGCGCTGACGGAGCCGGTCCGGCAGAAGCGCGATCGGTGCAGGAGGCCTTCGCCGAGGGCGTGGTCTTCGGATTTTCTGTCGTCGCGGAGTCGGGAACACGCGTGCTGATTGACGCTACCGACTTCGTCGTGCGCGATGCCCACGGTGTCGTTCAGCGCCTGAAGGCAACGGGACAGGGTACCTTTTCGCTGGATGCCGGCCGATCGGCTCCGGTGGCTCGTGCGCTTAAGTCGTTCCCGCGAAATACGGAGCTTGAGGCGAGGCTTACGTTTACCTCGGACGAGCCGGGCAACTTTGTGCGGGATGTTGCCGCGGTCCCGTCGTCCTTCTCGGTCAGAGTCCGTCACTCCCTCATCGAATTGCCCGAGCCCGGATTCGTGCCGCGTGCGTTTCATCCGCGTTCGGGATTCTTTGGACCCGAGTACAGCAACTATTCGGCACCGATTGGCGAGGACATGAGCGTGCGGCTCATAGCACGCCACCGGCTGGAGAAGAAAGATCCTTCGGCCGCGGTGAGTGATGCGGTCGAGCCGATCGTCTACTATCTGGATCCCGGAACGCCTGAGCCGGTCCGAAGTGCGCTGCTGGAAGGTGCACGATGGTGGGGCGAGGCCTTTGAGGCGGCGGGCTTTCGCAACGCCTATCGTGTCGAGATGCTGCCGGAAGATGCCGATCCGTTGGATGTGCGATACAACGTCATCCAGTGGGTTCACCGCGCCACACGCGGCTGGAGTTACGGCGACGCGGTTACCGATCCACGGACAGGCGAAATCATAAAGGGCCATGTCTCGCTGGGATCGTTGCGGGTGCGCCAGGATTACTTGTTGGCCGAAGGGCTTCTCGCACCTTATGGCAACGGCAGCGAGCAGGGTCCGCCCACCGGCAACGATCCGATGCTCGCGATGGCGCTAGCACGGATACGGCAGCTCTCTGCGCACGAGATCGGTCATACCATCGGCCTCGCACACAACTTTGCGGCGTCTGTCAGCAGTCGTTCCTCGGTGATGGACTACCCGGCACCGCTGGCACGTCTCAATGATGCCGGTGACGTCGTTCTGACCGATGCATACGCTGCCGGTGTCGGTGAGTGGGACAAACTGGCCGTGCGATACGGCTACGGCGTCCCGCCACCAGGTCAGACCGAGAAAGAGTTCCTCGAAGAGGTACTCGCTGAAGCACGTGCAAAGGAAATCGAATTTGTGACCGACGTCGATGCGCGTCCGCCGGGCGCCGTGCATCCGGATGCCAATTTGTGGGACAACGGTGAAGACATGATCGCTTCTCTGGAGAACGAGATGGTCGTTCGGAGTGTCGCCCTTCACCGATTTGGAGAAAACGTAATCCGCGCCGGACGACCTTTGGCGACGATGGAGGAGGTTCTTGTTCCACTGTATCTCCGACACCGGTATCAGATCGAAGCCACCGTTAAGCTTCTGGGCGGCATGCGCTATGGGTATTTCGAGAGAGGCGAGGGGCTCGGGAGTCCCACGACCGTTGCGGGAGATGTGCAGCGTGCGGCGCTGTCGGCAATGCTGGCAGCACTACAACCAGCCGAGTTGCGCCTGCCCGAGTCAGCATTGCGAGAGATCCCTCCGCGACCATACGGTTGGCCTCACAACCGCGAACTTTTTCTCGGCAATACCGGTCTGAGTTTTGATCCGTATGCACCGGCCGAGGCACTCGCGACACACCTCATATCGCTGCTTGTGAACGCCGAACGCGCATCCCGACTCGTCTATCAGAACGACTTCGACGCAACAATGCCGTCGTTGGATGAGGTGTTTCGCACGCTT
>JBFHWK010000015.1:0-27013 GCA_041589075.1 Rhodothermales bacterium | reverse complement strand
TGCCGCGAGGTCGTTTTTGGCTCCGATGGCACAGGCAAACGTATCGCACGTAGTGCACGCAACACACTTTTGTCGGTCGTTGCCTGTGTTGTAGTTGATCGCGAGCGGCAGGCGGAAAGGCTTGAGCCCCAACTCACGCGCGGCGTCTGCGATCAGGTGCGAGGTCGCTGAGAGCGGGGCCGGTGCCATCGGGAAGCCGGTGCTGCGCATAGGCTCCGTCGGATCCACGCCGGCCTCACCCGACACAGCAAGCGCCTCCTCGGCGCGCGTGTAGTAGCCTTCGAGATCGGGATACGTGATGGGCCACCGGGCACCGGAGTCCCCAACCATATTTGCCGCCGGGCGGAAATCGCGTTCCCGCAGCCGCATCGACACCGCACCATAGAAGACCGAGGGTCCGCCGACACACGCGCAATAGCCCATCATCTCCGTCTTCCCATCGGAGTTGACCTGGTACGGCGCCTCGTGCGAAAAAAAGGGAGTGAGCATCAGCGAGCCATCGGGCGCCCAGTTGTGCGGCCCCCGCTGCACCCAGTTGCCGCGTTCGAGCATCAGCACGCGCAGCCCGGCGCTCACGAGTGGGCGGGCCACCATCGCCCCGCCGAACCCACTGCCCACAATGACGACGTCGTACAAAGTTTTTGCTACCTTCCTTTCGGGGCGCGCGTGCCCGATTCCCGGGGCTGCTTGGCACTGAGTTTACTTGCTTACCGTGGGCGTCAATCCGAACTGCCTCGCCCCTATGATAGAGGTCGGCTCGCTAACGCCTGCGCCGACATTTCTCTCGCAGCCTCTCTCAAACATCGGCGAATTGATGGACCTGAAGATACTTGTCGATTCCGAAGAATTCCTGACCGCCTTGCTGGCGGACCTGCGCGTGGCGCGCCGGCACGTCTACGTACAGACACTGTCTTTCGAGGCCGACGACGCCGGAACCGCGTTGGCCGACGGACTGCTCGCCTGCCAGGCGCCGGATCGCCGCCTCCTCGTCGATGCATTCACGCAGTATATCATCAACGACCGCTTCCTCTACCACCCGCGCAACCGCCGCGACCCGGCGCTAATGGCAGAGGCACGAGCGACCAGTGGACTCGTCGACCGGCTGCGTACCCACGACGTGCCGGTGCGCTTCACGAACCCGGCAGGTCTTTTCCTCCGCAAGTTCGCTGCTCGCAACCACAAGAAACTGGTCGTCCTCGACGATTCCGTCGCCTACCTGGGCGGTATCAACTTCAGCGATCACAACTTCGCATGGCACGACATGATGCTGCGCATCGAGCACGACGGCGTGGCGGCGTTTTTGAAAGAGGATTTCTCACTGACATGGGTGGGTACCAACAGGCCGGCTTCGCAGTCGTTCGGCGACGTGGAGCTCCACAGCTTTGACGGCTCCACGAACGAGAGCGCTTTCGCCCCACTGTTGCAACGAATCGACGAGGCGCGATCGTCGATCTTCGTCCAGAGCCCTTACGTATCGTTTCCGTTCCTGACGCGGCTTCGGGAAGCGGCCCAGCGTGGCGTGGCTGTGACGCTGCTCGGACCGGAGGAAAACAACCGCCGCAGCCTGCAAAAATACATCACCTGGGAAGCCGCCCGCTCTGGAATCAGGCTGCGACTCTACCCGGACCGCATGACCCATCTCAAGGCTATGCTGGTCGACGACGAGGCGCTCGTACTGGGCTCGACAAACTTCGGCTACCTGAGCTACACGTTGCACCAGGAGTTGGCCGCGGTAGTAACCGACCCGACGGTGATCCGGACGTTCAAGACACGCATCCAGGAGCCCGACTTGGCGTCCGCAGTCGGGCCCAACGCTGCCGCGGGCGCAGTAAGCGGCTATCTGCGATATGGAGCCCTGCGGTCACTCGGCTGGGCCGTCGCCACGCTGGCACGGTGACGTCTCGGCTCTATACCCGATACGTGTCAGGACGCCAACTTTCGATGCTCTTCTTGATGTCGTCTTCGCTGAGTTTCTCGTCCAACGCTCGGGCTACGAGCGTGTCGTACTCGTCGTCGGCAGCAAACCGCAAGCCGATGATCTGGCGCATCTCAAGCCGGGGGTCGAGCAGTTTGCCGGTTCGGACGTAGCATCGCAGGTTTTCTTCCACGCGAATTGCGCGGTCCTGCGCGCGAAGAGCGAACGATCGCACAAAGAAGAAGACCAAAATCAGGGCGACGTTCACGGCGAGCAGGAGCGCGGCACTATAGAGGCCGGGCGTTCCCACCGACTTTACGAGGTTTACGACAGAACCGATCGCCGTGGCAAGGACCAATATCGAGAGCACGAAATGGTACGTCGGTACCCACCGCCGGTGCGTCGCGTAGGTTTGTTGCTCGTTCATTCTCTTGTAGACTTCGATTTATTAAACGGCCTGAAGATAGGCAAAAAACGTGCGCGTGCACCGCAGGCCAGTGGTCTCAGCGCCTCAACCACGGGCCACACCGCGCCCTGATATTCACGCCTACAGGTCGATCTCTTCGGCAGTACCGAGACCCGGCCCGTAAACGATGGCGTTGAAAAGCATCCGCGTGTTTTCGTGCATGGTACCGCGGTAGGTCGGCTCGAATGCGAAGAGGACCACCTGGCCTCGCCCCTTCCGCTCGCGCGTCACCAGCGCGGCATTCGCAATGCGATACGATGCCTCCGGCCACAGCAGGCCACTCTGACGCACACGAATTTCGTAGCCTGTCGGAACGGAGGACCAGCCGACTCGAGCAGCGGCCGCACCGCTCTTCTGCAGGATCACACCGGCTCGCACCGGGACGGAACCCGTAGAAGCCATCAGGACACGGCTTCCGCTATACAGCACGGACACCCACTCGCCTGTGCCGAACGTAAGCCAGTGCTCAGGATGTGCGCGGCCTGCCACCAGTGGCGCGCCATCCGGCATAAAAAGTCGACGCCACTGGTCGTGCCGCGCGAGACTGTCCTTCGCCGGCCGCGCGGCTGACGCTATCCACGGCGGCGGTCCTTCAGAAGTCGGTGTGTGCGACCAGACCGACGACGTGGCCGGTATCTGCTTCCATGTCGCCTGCAGCTCACGATGCACGAGCGTCTCATAGTCGTCGAGTTCACCAAGTACATCACGCAGCAGCCGCGCGTCGGTTAACTTCGAATCCTTCCTCGCGAGGTCGAAGGCGGACCGACCCGTCGCAACGAGCGTGCCGCCCGCCTCTACCCAGGTACGGAGCTTCTCAAGGAAGGCCTCATCCCACGACCCGCGGCGGTCCGGCAGGACAACCACGTTATAGCGTTCCAAGTCGGTGGACGTAAGCGATGCTGCGTTCAGATGTGAGTGACGAATGCCGAGCTTCGAGTCAATCGCGTGCCAGATCGATCCGAAACTGTACGAGTTTACTCGGTCGCGAGCGACGAGAGCTATTGACGGCCGGCGCAGCAATTCAAAGTACTTGCCACCAAGATCAGGAAGATCACCGGGGCCCTGGCCTGAACGAATCCCGTGTGGTTGCAGCTGGACCTCCTTCGAGGTTTCGATTACCATCTCCCTGACATCGCAATTACAGTTACGATTGTCGGTCACGAGGACGAGTACCGAACCGCGTTCGTATTTATTCCCGTCCAACTCGAATTCTTTGGTCGCGACACGTACGTGAAGGTCACGCTCCATAAGACGTGCGGCTACGGCCACGGACGCATCGTCGGTTCCGTTAATCACGTAACCCACCGTAGATGTTGGAGGCGTAGTGGTTGCGAGCGGCGCTTTCGAGATTCGCGTTGCAACGTCAGGGAGTGGCTGATCCAGCTCGAGCGCGTCGAGACCATAGTACATCGGTACATTCCACGCTGTCACGTCGTACATGACTCCAGATCCGGTGGACAGTACGGACGCCCGCTCTTTCTTGAGAATCTCGTCCGGCAGCCGCTGGTCGAACTCGAGCAGAGTGGCGGCAAGCCGTGCGTTTGGCTGAGCATGCGGAATGAGTATCGTCCCCTGCGGCACGGCTCTGTTGGCAAAAGGACGACCCAACATGTCGCGACCCGAGGACGCTGTAAACGATTTTTCTGCAACATGATACTCGATTCCCTGGAGATCCATCAAGGCGAGAAATGCTTGCAGCCGGGTGCCGTTTTCCACGTGCAGAACGGCGGTTGTTCGGTTCGCATAGGGTCCCGACGAACTCACGGCGGCGCGGCGGTCACGCAAATAACCTTCCTTCAACGCGTCGCGGCTCTGGTAAAGCGTGGCGATGTTTGCAAGCGAGCTCACGAGCTGGTGGTGTACCGCTTCCTTGTAAGTGATCACGGTGCCCTCGGGCCTGCGGACACCGTCCTCCGCGAACGCAGCTTGCTCATAGAGAATCGAGACAGCGCCCTTCAGCCGGCCCCACGACGTCGAGTATCCGGGGTACCAGTTGTCCGCCCATTCCCCGCTGTAATACGTCCACCCGAACGAGTCGAAGGCTGCGGCCTGGTCTTGCCCGAACTTCTCGGCGAACGGTGCCAGGTAATCGGGGAAGTGAAGGTTGAGCGGCTCCGTATCCGGGGAAAAAAGGTACGTCTGCTGCGCACCCATCTCGTGGGCGTCAACGAACAACAACGGGTGCCACTCGGACGCCGCGCGTATGCTCCCGCGGCGTTCCGGACTGACACCGTAGATCCAGTCTCTGTTCAGGTCAAAGAGGTAATGGTTGGTGCGTCCCCACGGCCAGTGACCCGAATGCAGCAACGACTGATCGTCGACGTTAGGAGCGACCCCGCGATGCTGTTGTACCTGACTGAGGAATCGATGGCGGCCGTCAGGGTTCATCATGGGATCAATTAGTATGACGATGTCGTCGAGCCAGCTTCGGGTGGTCTCCGATTGGGATGCTACGAGGTGGTACGCAACCAACATTGCTGCGTCGGCTCCCGACGTCTCATCACCATGTATGGAATACGCGAGCCACGCCGTGGCCGGCAGGTCCGCGAGCAGCGCCCTTCCGTCCGCGTCTGACAGGCCACGTGGATCTCCCATCCGCGCCAGGCCCTTCTTGATTTCGTCGATCCGGTCAATGTTGGCTGCCGAGCTGATGGCCAAATACACAAGGGTCCGTCCTTCATGGCTCCGCGCATACTCGAAAAGTCTCGCCTTCGGAGACGCCTCATCGAGGGACCGAAAGACGGCGAGAATCTCGTCGGGAAACGCCGCGCGATCACCGACATCAAACTCGAGGACGGATTCCGGCGTCGGCACGGACGCATCATACACATCCTCCGGAAGCAATCGACGAGCGTACTCGAACTCGCCGGTCGGATCGACCTGTGCTTTGCCGGGCGGCACGCACACAAGTACAGAGAATAAGAGTGTGAGAGTGGGTTTCACGGTCGTGCCCGTATAGTTACAGTGAGCCGTTTTTTAGAGTAGGAAGATGCGCCGAAAAACAAAAACGGACACACACTGATTGATCACGTCATCATCAGCGCTGATTTTGACGCCCCTGCGATCGATCGACCGCACATATCATGGAAACGCAAGGACTTCGCTGCATCATATTCGACGTTCCGGGGCCGTTTGAATGAGTCGTTACGACTTCTCCCCTATTGCGGATTTCGGCCGAACTCGTTTCCTTGCACCAGCACTGTTGGGCCACCCGTAGCGACACGATTACGCGTGTTAGTATTCTCATCCGGGCAATTGCGCGGATCGCGTTGACGTTTGTCTGGTCTGGTGGTCACGCGGGCACGAGAACGTGGTCCGGGCGCCGGTTTGATGTTCGGCTGCGGAGTTTGGGCCACACACGAAGAGACGTAACTAGATTCAGCACACGTGATAGTCTTCATGAGGAAACATGAGATGAAATGGCTAAGTGCAGTACTTACAGCGATCGCACTTCCGATTGCTATGGTCGGATGTGACACGCTGGAACAGGAGGCGTCGCTACCAGAGCAGCCGGAGACGCGAGCAGCCAACGCAGCCTTGGCGCCTGCTACGTTAGCAGGCGTGGTATCAACCGCCGAGCTTCTCATTGCGTTTGACGAAGCAGCCGGCGAGGCGCCCGAAGGAATTGCCGTAGACAAGACGGGCAACATTTTCGTTTCCATTTCGCCGCTTGGCCTGTTGTGGAAGATCGCGCCTGGCTCCGACACGCCTCACCTGTTCGGATCGGTCACAGGCATCGATCCCTCGGCCGGGGACATCGGCCTCCTTGGCATGACCGCAGATCCCGAGGGCAACATCTATGCGGGGGTCCAGTCCAGCAATCCGGCCGCCAACGGAGTCTGGGTGTTCGACCGCAAGTCCGGCGAGGCAACACGGATCGAAGGCTCTGAAAACATCGCCTTCCCGAATGACGTCGCCTTCGACAAGCGTGGTAATCTCTACATTACCGACTCGATTCTTGGTGCGATCTGGAGAGTGCGCAAACACGGACAACTGGAGCCGTGGCTCGTCGGCGACGAAAACCTCGCGGGCACGGGCGTGCTGGGAGTCGGTGTTCCGATCGGTGCGAACGGAATCGAGTACCGCCAGGGGATGCTCTACGTCGGCAACACCGAGAAAGGAACGGTTGTTACGGTCCCGGTGGGCAAAGACGGACAGCCTGGAACGTCGAGCGTACTGGCTGACTTCCCGGACGTCGAGGTGGCACCGGGCGTGTTCCTGCCGTCAGCGGCGGACGGATTGGCTCTGGACGTCTTCGGCAACGTGTATGTCGCTCAGATCAACCTGAGTACGATCGTCAAGGTGACACCGCATGGCGAGGTCAGTGTCGTCTATTCGGGTGATCCTCTTGACTGGACGTCCAGCGTCAAGTTCGGTACCAGCCGGGGGCACCAGACGACGCTCTTCGGGGTGAATTACTCGATCGGCGAGCTGTTCGGCGACACGGTCCCCCGCGCGGGTCCAGGCCTCGTCGCGATCGAAGTGGGCGTGCCTGGCATGCCGCTGCCGTAGATCACAACCCGACCGACGACCTGCGACACCTCACTAACACGGCTCCGGGTCCGCCCATGTGGCCGGATTCGGAGCCGTATTGAGACGAGAGACTTGCTGTCGTACACTAGGGAGAACTACTCGCTTCTCCGTGAACGGCAGATCGCGTCATTGATGGGCGTAGCGCCCTACATACTCGGCGACACCAACTGGAAAACGGTTCGCGCGACCAACTACAAGGTCGCCGTTCTCCCCTGGGGCGCCACCGAGGCCCACAACTACCATCTCCCGTACGCGACCGATATTATCCAGTGCGACTACATCGGCGCGGAGTCGGCCAGAAAGGCATGGGAGCGCGGGCGGCGCGTAGTATTGCTGCCGACAATTCCGTTCGGCGTAAATACCGGCCAGCTCGACATTCCGCTTTGTATCAACATGAATCCGTCGACCCAGGCCGCGGTCCTGAACGACGTAGTTGACTCACTCGCGCACCAGGGTATCCATAAGCTGGTGATACTCAACGGCCACGGCGGCAACGATTTTCGTGCCATGGTCAGAGAGCTGGCGCCGGTCTATCGCGACGTATTTGTGTGCTTATTAGACTGGTATCGTCTCGGTGCGCCGGAGACGATCTTCGGTCACACAGGCGACCATGCCGGCGAGATGGAAACCTCGAACATGCTGCACATCGCCCCGCATCTCGTCCTCAGCCTCGACGAGGCGGGTGCCGGCACTGCACGACAATTTCGCATAGAGGGGCTTAGAAAAGGAACGGCGTGGGCGCCGCGACACTGGAACAGTGTCACAGACGACACCGGGGTTGGCGATCCACGCAACGCATCTGCGGAAAAAGGTGCACGCTATCTTGAGATCGTCACGGATGTGATTGGCGACTTTCTCGTCGAGCTGGCTGACGCGAACATTGACGATCTTTACGCATGAAATTCCTTTTGTGTGACGTCCTTTTGCTGAGTTGCTGCGTGGCGGCCGCCCGGTCTTCGTCACGTCAATTCGTTGTAAGAAATTAGATTGATCATTGGGGTGTACTGTTATGGAAGTGATCATACAGCCCGACTACAATCAGATGAGTCGCCTGGCGGCGCACATGGTCGTCGAGGTACTAAACCGAAAGCCAAACGCCGTTCTCGGAATGGCGACGGGCTCCACGCCGCTCGGCCTCTATCAGGAGCTTGTGCGGTTATACCAGGCGAGGGAAGTCGATTTCTCGCGCGTAACAACGTTCAACCTCGACGAGTACGTCGGTCTGCCCGTAAATCATCCTCAAAGTTATCACTACTTCATGCGGGAGAACTTCTTCAAGCACGTCAACATCCAGCCGCAGAGTATCAACATCCCGTCCGGCACGACCGACAACTACGCTGCGTTTTGTCACTGGTATGAAAAAAGAATCGAGGAGTGTGGCGGGATCGATCTGCAGATCCTGGGAATCGGATCGGACGGTCACATCGCATTCAACGAGCCGACGAGCTCGCTCAGATCTCGCACGAGGCTAAAGACACTCGCTAAGTCGACCATCGACGACAACGCGCGTTTCTTCGATCGCCGCGAGGACGTGCCCGTCTACGCCATCACGATGGGTGTGGGGACGATTCTAGATGCGCGGAAAGTAATCTTGCTCGCCGGCGGACAAAGCAAAGCGCACGCAATCGCGGCAATGGTCGAGGGTCCTGTCACATCGATGGTTACGGCGAGTGCACTACAGCTCCATCCGGACGTTAAAGTGATTGTGGACGAGGAGGCCGCAAGCGAGCTTAAGATGCGGGACTACTACGACTTCATCTATGCCGCCAAGCCATCGGCTCCAAGGGGTTGATCAACCCCGGCAGAACATGTTGTCGTGGCCGGCAGCGAGATCTACGCAGCGCGCAGTTTTCGCCACAACCTGAATAGAACCGAGGCAGCAATGATAGCGACAACACCGAGACCCAGTCCCGGTGCGACGTTTCCGTACACTACGTAGCCGGTCGCAAAGAGCGCGCAGTACACCATCAGTGTGGCGACGAGCATGCAGAGTAACTCCACCGGTACCTCCCAGGCTTCCCCCGCGCCGGAAAGCTCGATTCCTCGATCACGCGCGCACTCGACGACACGCTTCCATCCCGGTCCTCCCGGTCTTACAAGCTCATAGAATTGATAGAGTGTCTCGCTGTCTGACGCGCGGGTAAGCAATGTCACGCCGACCCAAGCAATCGTCGTAATGCCAACGCCGACAACCAGTTGCAAGCCCGTCGACATGGCCGGTAGACCCAGCGGCGTGTGCAGGAACTGGAAGTGTAGCGCCACTGCGAACGAGACCACCATCGCGGTAATCTCACTCCATGGGTTGATGCGCCACCAGAACCAACGCAAGATGAACAACAGGCCCGTTCCGGCGCCGATCTGTAAGAGAATGTTGAACGCCTGCAACGCGTTGCTGAGAAGGAGCGCCACGCTGCCCGCCATAATCATCAGCAATACCGTCGACCACCGACCAACTCGTACCTGTGCTCTATCATCCGCCTCCGGGTTGACAAATCTTTTATAGAAGTCGTTGACCACATACGAAGAGCCCCAGTTAAGATGCGTGGAGATCGTAGACATGAACGCGGCGATGAGTGACGCTACAACAACACCGAGTAGGCCGTGCGGAAGATGAGTCAACATGGCGGGATAGGCCAGATCATGCTGCACAACCTGGGGATCAATATCAGGAAACGCCGTTCGTAGTGAGGCTAAATCCGGATACATGATAATCGAACAGAGTGCGACGATGATCCACGGCCACGGTCGTAGCGCATAGTGCGCGACGTTGAAAAGCAGCGTTGCGCCGATCGCATGTCTTTCGGTCTTCGCGGAAAGCATTCGCTGGGCAACGTAACCGCCACCCCCGGGCTCAGAACCCGGATACCAGACACTCCACCACTGTACGGCTAGCGGAAGGACCAGCAACGTCATTACAGCTTCCGTGTTCGAGAAGTCGGGCAGCAGCCGGAGCTTCGGAATAATCCGCTCGTTCGCCAGCAACGCATCCAGGCCTCCGACATCCGACAGATTGACGACGATCACCGCAGCGGCTACAGAACCGGCCATCGCGATGACAAACTGAATGAAGTCCGTGATCAGCACACCTCGCAGGCCTCCCAGGGCGCTGTAAACGACCGTAATCACGGATGCGATAACAAGAGTAGGCACCGGCGAGAGATTCAACATCACCCCGGCAATCTTAATCATGGCCAAGGACACCGTCGCCATGATCAGAACATTGAAGAAGACACCGAGATACAGGGCACGAAAGCCTCGCAGAAACGCGGCTGCCGGCCCTCCGTATCGGATCTCATAGAATTCGAGATCGGTGAGCACGCCTGAACGCCGCCAGAGCTTTGCATACACAAAGACGGTTAGCATCCCCGTCAGAAGAAAGGCCCACCAGACCCAGTTACCGGCCACCCCGTTCTGCCGGACTATGTCCGTGACGAGGTTGGGAGTGTCGGCCGAGAACGTCGTAGCAACCATCGAAATGCCGAGCAGCCACCACGGCATGTTGCGGCCGGACAGGAAGAACTCGGATGGATTTTTCCCAGCTCGCCGTGCAACGCTCACGCCGATAGCAAGGGATACGACAAAAAAGGCAATTATCGAGAGCCAGTCGACGGCGTGGAGAACCATAAAACGGAACGAATCGATTGCGGGAGCTGGCGCAGGACGTGGTTGCTATTCCAATATCGTCTCAAACCGACTCAACAATCCAGATCCGACTGCTCCGACATGGCTCCCTGTCGCCACTTGACCGAGTCGCTCTACCCGGTACCTATCGATGAGACTGGACTAGCGGTTCTCTCGAGTCAATCTGATCCACACCGCTCCTGCTCGACGTGATTCCCCTGGCCATACTGACCTCGCACTCCGCATAACACGACTCTGTTTCGTTGATCCGCACCCGCACCGACTTGATTCCCCGCTCGCGAAGCGACGTCGATGCCTCGGTTCGCACATAATTGGCCACGTACGTACATAGATTCTCGGCGGTCGTCTCGAATGGCAGCACAACACAGCGATCACCTAACCTTTCAATGGTATCCAGCAGCTCGTCGTCAGACTCCGCAACAAGCGTCGCATGATCCCATTGTTCGACAAGCGGAGCAACGACTGATTTGATGTCCTTGAAATCGATTACGATTCCAAACTCATCCGGCACTCCGGTGAGCTCAACGGTCATGCGGTAAGAGTGGCCATGGAGATGTCTGCACTTCCCCACGTGGTTTGGCAGTCGGTGGGCGGACTCCCATCCGAAGACTTTGGCAACTTTCACGTCCATGTGGTCCCCTCGAGTTGACCGTCCTTACGGGTTTCAACCATCGGCGTCGGCTGTGTTCCGCGTTCAAGACGACCGGGTGCACGTGTGCCTTCGTGGCCGAATCTTCACGGTTTAAGCCGCACATGCCTGAGCGCCGGGAGGCGCCGACGAGCTTCATCGACATCAGTCTCCGACAGCTCAGCCGTGAGCACGGCATCGCCGTCGGCGACGGACGCCAGAACTTCTCCCCAAGGCCCCACAATCATCGAGTTGCCAAAACTCACCCGTCTCTTCGTGTGTCGGCCGTACTGAGCCGGTGCCACTATATAACATAGATTCTCAATCGCTCGCGCCCGGAGCAAGATCTTCCAGTGTGCTTTCCCTGTCTCTGAAGTAAAGGCGGACGGCACAAAGATCACGCGAGCACCCGCGATTGCCAGACGACGGTACAGCTCCGGAAAGCGAACATCGTAGCAGATGGTCAGGCCCACCTTCGTGCCTCGAAGATCGAGAGTGACTACTTGATCGCCCGGCGTGAAGAACTCCGACTCGCGATACGTGTTTTCATCCGAGATCGCAACGTCAAACAGGTGGATCTTGTCGTAGCGAGCGAGCACATCACCAGACGCACTGACTACGTAGCAGGTGTTGGTCACCTTGTTGCTCGCGGCGCGGACCGGAACGGTCCCCCCGATCACATCGACCGAGTGTTTTATTGCCGCTTCTCGGAGAAAGTTGATGCCGGGTCCATCCCCTGCATCCTCGGCGGCGTCAAGCTTCGCATCGCCCTCACCGACAAACGAAAAGTTCTCGGGAAGTGCGACGATCTCGGCACCTTCATCGGCCGCTTCGGAGATGAGTTCCCGGGCGATGGCGAAGTTTCTTTCCCGGTCGGCCGTCGAGCACATCTGGAGGGCCGACACACGAACGGTGTTAGCTGACATGCGTTTTACTTACTACTGTAGCCGTGATGACGAACAATCAGAAATGAGGTTCAGGTTACTCGAAGTTAGACGCATTTCCCGTCAAATTCACTGGACGAATCGGTTGCTTCGACCCGAGGTTCAGCACCATCTACCGCCGTCTCGGACGGCAGATTCCTCAGTACCATGAAACTCCTCCTGCTACAGGCTCGCAAGCACGGTGATCCGGCAGCGGCGCATGAGCAAGAAGCCTTCGCCGGCGTTATTGGCGTGGACTTGGCGCAGGTGGTACCATGGGACGTAATCGCGAGCACTCCGACTGATAGAGATCTACAGGCCGCCGACTGCATTCTGGTCGGTGGTGCCGGCGATTTTGGAGTCGGCGACGCCAGACGTCACAGCTGGCTCGTCAGGTTCATCGACACGATGGGACGGCTGACAACCATGGACGTGCCCGTTTTTGCCTCGTGCTTCGGATTTCAGGCACTGGTCGTTGCCTGTGGCGGTCGGGTCGAAACAGACAATTCGCGCGCAGAGATCGGCACGTTCGAGGTAACCGTGACGGAGGCTGGACGCGAAGATCCATTGTTCAAGAAAGTTGCGCCGCGTTTCTATGCGCAATTCGGCCACGTCGACTGTGTCACGGCCCTTCCGACCGGACTCGTCAATCTCGCCCGCACCGAGCGCAACGCATTTCAGGCCGCAAGGGTACCGGGAAGGCCGATCTACCTTACGCAGTTTCACCCCGAGCTCTCGATGGAAGCAAACCGAGAGCGCACCATCATGTACGCAGACTCGTACGCGAACGAGGGTTTCGCGGAAGTGTTTGACGAGATTCTCCGGAACTTCCGGGAGTCGCCCTCCTCGTCCGCATTGCTTCGACGATTTATCCGGGATCTTCTCGGACTACGCTAGCGGATTGCAAAGGTCACGCACCCGTGCGCGTCACTCGACACGCCGTCGATCTTCAGTCAGTCTGCATAGCCTCACTCAGGAATCTTCGAAACCCCTCCGAGTACTGAACCTCACTCTTTGGATCGATAACCATTCCTTCGACACCTCCGATCCGATCGATCATTGCGATGCCGTCCGATGGTCCGAGCACGAACAGCGCTGTGGCGAGGGCGTCCGCCTGTTCGGCGGTCGGTGCTACGACCGTTGCGCTTCGCGAAAGGTGCACCGGCCGACCCGTGCGTGGATCGAGAATGTGATGGTAGCGGACTCCGTCATGTACAATGTATTGCTGATAGTCTCCTGACGTCGCCACTGCAGCATCGGATAAGGCCAGCACGGCAGCCATCATACTCGGATCATCCGGGTCCTGGATGCCCACCCTCCAAGCAGTCCCCATGTTCGTTCCGATGCACCGGAGATCGCCACCCGCGTTCACTATGGCGGACTCAATTCCCATCTGTCGGATCGCCTCGATTGCCAGGTCGACCGCCAGTCCCTTCGCCACGCCGCCGACACCGATTTCGACGTCGGGACGCGCCTTCTTTACTGCACCACCCGCTGTTACCTCCAGCCCGTCGAGCCCGACACGACCGAGCCGCTCATCAATATCGTCGTCCGCGGGCGGACCAGTGCTTTCTTCCGAAAAATCGTACAGGTCGAAGACCGGTTTGATCGTCGGGTCGAACGCGCCGGCGGAAGCATCATAGTAAGCCCGGGACCTTATGAGGAAGGCGGCGGCTTCTTGCTCGATTGTCACGGTGTCGCGCGCCGTGTTTAGTCGATAGATGGCGCTCAGGGTGTCTCCTTCCCATAGCAAACTCGACATTCTAGCGATCTCGGCCTCGGCTGCGTCGACGGCACGCCGCGCCATCTCATTGCTGGAAGCGACGAGCGTGTACTCCACGACGGTTCCCATCGAGAAGCGTGTGAACGTGCGCGCCTCGGGGGCAGGCTGTTGTGAGCAGGACGCTCCAGCAATCGCGGCACAAAAGACGATTGTGTAGACAAGCTTCCTCATCACGGAAGCCGATGTCTTCCCTTCGAAGAATCCGTTCACGGGTCGACTCATAGTAGTTGCGTGACTATCTTGCCGAAGTGGTTGCTGCAGCAGGTCCGGCTCATCAAACTCACAAGTGACTGCGAGGAAATATGTCGAAGGACAAGAAGACCCTTGCCACACGCATCGAAGAAGAGCACGCCAGTCTTCACTCGATGATGGAGAGGATCCGTACGGATCTCGCGAAAGAAGTAACTCCCGCCCTGTTCGCGAACTGGAAGATCGAGATTCTCGTACTCCTTCGCGACTTTCAGAACGAACTCCTGAAACACTTTGACCTTGAAGAGTTGAGTGGCTTCATGGAAGACCTGCTGATGCTTGCGCCGCGAAAGAGTCGTGTGGTCGAGCAATTGGAGGCGGAGCACGAACAGGTCATCGAGGAACTGGGAGAGGTCCTGACGGATCTTAAGAAGTTGCGCGAATTCAGTTCTGAAGACCTATCCGGTCTCCGGGCTCGGGTGGAGAAGATCCTCGCTACGCTCGACGCGCACGAGGCGGCTGAGCGCGAGCTCATCTACGACGTCTACTTTCAGGACATCGGCATCGGGGACTGACGCCTCGGGGACGTGACAGTCCTCGAATGAAAAGCACGCCCCACAGCTTCCAAATCGGCCCTGGAGTACATCGGCATCGTCACGGAGGCCCGGACGGTTCTTGCGGACCCATCGTTGGAAGAGCACCCACGAGGTGAGCAGGATGCTCATCGCCAGAAGTGTTGTTATGAGTTGAATCGCCACTACCCTATCCTCCAAGTCCGGCGAAACCCATAAACGATATCGACAGCAGGCCCGCCAGCATCAGAACGATCGCCGTGCCCTTTGCGATCCCCGGCATATCCGCCAGCTCCAATTCCTCCCGGATCCCGGCCATGATTACGATTGCCAGCGTGAACCCGATACCGGCACCCAGCGCGTACACTACTGACTGTACGAAATCGTACTCCTTGGCGGTCTGGAACAGGGCCAGACCCAGTATCGCGCAGTTTGTTGTAATCAGCGGAAGGAAGATTCCAAGTGCACGAAATAGTGCGGGACTGAACTTCCGGATGAACATCTCCACGAGTTGCACCGCCGACGCGATGATGACAATGTAGGAGATAAGCTGCAGATACGGCGCATCGATGGCCACGAGCAGCAGGTGTACTCCGTACGCACACAGCGAGCTGACGAACATGACGAAAGTCACGGCGAGCCCCATCCGAACCGCAGTGTCGAGTTTCTTCGAGACCCCGATGAACGGGCAGATTCCCAGAAAGGCACTGAGGACGAAGTTGTTGATCAGTGCGGCGTTGATGAAGATGAATGTGAGGGAATCGGAGCTCATCGTACCCTCGGAGTTTTAGGTCGGGCCACCTCGACCGTGCCCGGCTCCACCTTCTTTCGTTCGCGGAGCCAACTAAAGAGCAGAAGCCATGCGCCGAGCACAAAGAACGCCCCGCCGGGCAGTACCATCACCGACCACGGTTCAAACGACGGTCCGAAGACTGGGACGCCCAGGATTGTGCCGCTGCCCAGCAGCTCGCGCACCACGCCCAGGCAGAGGATCGCGATCGTAAATCCCGTTCCCATTCCGAGCGCGTCGAGCACCGAACGGCCGATGGTGTTCTTCGATGAGAACGCTTCGGCGCGGCCCAGGATCACACAGTTCACGACGATCAGCGAGACGAACGCGCCCAGGCTGCGGTGCACTTCGAGGCTGATCGCGGGAATCACATAGTCCGCCATCGTCACAAATGTGGCAATGATCAGGATGTAGGTTGCGATTCTCACCTGGCGCGGTATCACATGGCGCAGCGCCGACACAAAGATGCTGGACGCCACCAGAACAAACATGGTGGCGAGGCCCATGACGATCGAGTTAATCACGGTATTTGTGACCGCAAGGACGGGACACATGCCCAGCACCTGGACGAAGACCGGATTCTCCTTCCACAACCCCTTCAGGAGCGCATCGAACGTCGTCGGCTGTGGACTTTTGATGCTCAACGGTTCCATCAGCGCATCTCCCTCACGCGGTCGAGGTTTCGTTCCACGACAGGAATCATCTCGGCGGCCTGACGAGCAATCATACGTGTGACCGCCCGCGACGAGACGGTTGCACCGGTGATCGCTTCGATCTGCCAGCGCTCCGTCTTGCTGCCGGACTTGACCATTTCGATCTCGTTGGCAAGGCGCATACGGTCCGCGGATAGTGTCACATCGAGCGCTTCGAAGTTCTCGAGAAAGGCCGGATCTTTCTCGATCTTGTCGCCGAGACCTGGTGTTTCCTTGCTTTCCAGCACTCGCATGCCCACGACACATCGGCAGTCGGGTGCGTACCCGAACAGGATGCTTACAACATCCTGGTAACCTTGACCGGACGCTTCTATGGCGAGGCCGGCCAATCGGCCCGACTCGTCGAAGCCCGCAAAGAGAGACGCGCTCTTGATGTCGACTGCGGTCTCGACGACGTCGCCGTCGACGGTCAACGGAATCATGGAAGCGGCACCGGGAACGACATCGTAGATGGCGTTTTCCAGGAAGATGCGCCTGTTCTCCTCGATGTACGGGCTGGTGACGCGAAACGTGCCGACGAGCAGCACGCTGGCAATGAGCCCGACGCCTCCCATCACCAGAATCATCTTCCCGCTGCCGGGAGACTGCGTGCGATTTGTCGTGGGCACTTCGGTCATGATGCACCCCGGCCTGTTAGACGCGCCACAAGGTGCGAGACGGCCAGTTGCCCGCCGTAGATTCGGGGCTGTGTCACACGGTTGATCAGCGGGGTCGCGGCGTTCATGAGAAGGATCGCATACATGACCCCTTCGGGCAGCCCGCCGTAAAGCCTGATAATCACGACGAGGGCGCCGATCGCAAGTCCAAACAGCCAGCAGCCGGCCTGCGTGAGTGGCGAGGTGACGGGATCGGTTGCCATGTACACTGCACCGAGGACGAGCCCGCCCGACAGCAAATGAAAGGCCGGACTGCCGGTCGAAGTTGGATCGATCACATACAAGACTCCCGTCAGAGCAGCCACCGAGGCAAAAATGCTGATCGGTATGCGCCAGTTCAGGACGCGCCGCAGCGCGAGGTACGCACCGCACACGAGAATGACGATCGAACCCGTCTCACCTAGCGAGCCGGCCGTGCTGCCCAGCAACAGATCGGATGCGCCGGTCGACACTGCATCGAACTTCATGAGGGCGAGCGGCGTCGCTGCGCTTACTGCATCCAACTGAGGCGTCGTAAACGGAATTGCAAAGAGGTCCCCGCGAACGGCGAACAGTTCGCCGTGCGCCAGGGGCGGCGCCCACGTGGTCATCGCCTGCGGAAAGGCGGCCTGCAGAAATGCACGGCCGACCAGCGCCGGATTGAATATGTTGAATCCGATCCCTCCGAAAAGGGTCTTCCCCAACAGGATCGCAATCGCGCCTCCGAGAAACGCCATCCACAGCGCGATCGTCGGAGGAAGCGTCAGCGCAAGCAGCACACCGGTAATCAGCGCCGAGCCGTCCCGCAGAGGCCGTCGACCTTTGCCGCGTTCGAGGACCCATTCCGGGATGGCCGCCCCCGCAACACAGGTGAGCGTGATCAGAATTGCGTTGACACCGAAGAACCAGAACGCAACGAGCAGGACGGGGATCAGGCTATAATTAACCTGCCACATGAGAAACGCCGTGTCCTCACGGTGCTTCAGGAACGGCGACGTCGTGAGCAGCAGCTTCGGTTGATCGTCGTTCATGTCGCGCTCGCTTTCTCGCGCGCCATTTGTTCGCGCAGCAGTACTTTCGCAACACGAAATCGCTGGACGAGGGGGATGTTCGACGGGCACACGAAGGAACACGACCCGCACTCCATGCAGTCCATCACGTGCAGGTCCAGCATATCATCGTAGCGGCGCGACTTCGCAAGTGTCCCCAGTCGGCTTGGATTCAGGAATACGGGGCACGCATCAACACAGCGCTGGCACTTGATACAGGGATACTCCTCACGCGGAAACACCTGGAGGTCATTGAGAAAAAGCACACCCGATGTTCCCTTCATGATCGGAACATCGAGGAAGCGCTGCGCGGTACCCATCATCGGGCCGCCAAACAGAATCTGGCGCACGTTATCGTACATGCCGCCGCAACACCCGATGACGTCCGACAGTTTTGTTCCGACAGGAACGAGCACGTTGGCCGGGCGGCGAATTCCCGGGCCCGTCACGGTGACGACCCGCTCAATCAACGGCTGGCCAAATCGAAACAGGTCGCCGATGCCGGCAACCGTACCGACATTATTGACGATCACCTGGATGTCGATTGGGAGCTTGCCGGTAGGTATCTCACGATGCAGCACAGCCTCAGTGAGCATCTTTTCCGCTCCCTGCGGATACTTTGTCTCAAGAGGGACGACTGCACAGGGAAGGTCGGACGGAAGTCTCTTCTTAAGTAGTTCAATCGCATCCGACTTGTTCATTTCGACGCCGATGTAGGCCGTCTCCGCACCAAGCGCTTTCAAGATGACACGTATGCCGTGAAAGATGGCATCGGGGTTTTCAAGCAGCATTCGATAGTCGCTGTTGAGGTAGGGCTCGCATTCGACGGCGTTGACCAGAAAGAAGCGGACTCGCTTACCCTCGGGCACGGTCAGTTTGACGTGTGTCGGAAACGCTGCGCCACCGAGTCCCACGAACCCTCCGCGTCGGATCTCTTCGATGATGTCCTGCGGCGAGAGCATCTCCCAGTCGATCTCGCGTTCGTCAAACAGTTTCTGCGGTGACAGCGGATCCGGCTCGATCACAATTGAGTCGACCATCTTCCCGGATGCATGATTTCGCAGTTCGATGCTGCGCACCGTGCCTGTTGCTGAAGCGTGCAAGACCGACGACACGAAGCCGGTCGACTCCGCGATAACCTGTCCGCGGTAAACGTAGTCACCAGGTTTCACAACGGGTGCGGACGCTGACCCAAGGTGCTGCGTGAGCGGCAGCACGATCTCCTTTGCATACGGTATTCTTTCGATGGCGCAGTCGTGCGTCAGCTCCTTGTAGTCTCGGGGGTGAACACCGTGACGAAAGGTTTCTATATGATCGGCGAGGGCAAATCCCATATTGTGGGCTTATGATTCTCCAGCTATTGTATCTCCATTAGGTCCGACGGCGTTTTCGGCGTCTTCGGATTTCGACGCGTACCCTGCGGCCCTGCTAAGAACCTCACGAAGCTTCTGCTCAGCCTGTCGATCGCCCGGTGCATACCCACTCAAGACAAGCAGCTTTTCGGTGAGGCGTGCGTGATAGTCGCCGGCCGTTACGTCCTGCCGCCGCTTGTACTCTGCCTCCAGGTCGGCTGCGATCTCCTTCCGCATCTTCTCCAGGGTGCGCTCCGATTCCTGACGGACCGAGCGCTGCACGGCGTCGACGGCCGCCGAGCGTACGCCGGCCAGTTCCTGAATCATCCGCCAGCGTTCGAGGGCCGTCTCCGACGCCACGACCATCGCCGGATCCACCCGCAGCCTGATACGGTGTCCACTTTGCGTTTCCGTGGTGACGAACGGGTCGTACAATGCGCGCTCGCTTTCTTTGAGATCCAGATATTCGCCAAGCGGCATCATCTCGGGAGTCCAGCGGTGGCGGGGAACCGGTTCGAAGAAATTCCGGAATCTTCTTTCACTCACCGCCCAGTCGGCCAGCGTGAACACCGAGAGTTCTTCACGTGCATCGCCGTCCACACTCGCCCGACTGATCCAGTCGCCGTCGCGATGTGGGTTACCGTCGAGCGTCCAGCGCTCGATCCATTCGCCGGCGACGGCCGGGTCGTAGCGCAACAACGGAAAGGCCCTGCTGTCCACTGCCAACCTCATCCGTTGCGCTGCCTTGTCCGCCGGCACGCCATCGCGCTCCGGATCGCACACGTACAGGCGGTGCAAGGCGGGACCGCGCCAGGAAAGTCCCCGGGCTACACCCCGAAGCATCGGGCCGACGTGGCCGGCCGAACCGTGATGCACATATAGATCCGGGCGCGCCAACGGCCACATAGCCGGCGTGGCTCCGTGTATGCTATCGATACTGCGTTCTAGAATAAACACATTCAGTGGAGCGTCCGTCATCATGATACGCGGAAGCACATCCTCCGCCTGTTCTGCAAGAACACACACCGGTGGACAGAGAGCCCATTCTTCTTCCGTCAGGTCATGCCAACTCAACGATTTCAACGGACCGTCGTGTTCAGTGGGGTCGTAGAGTCTCTGTAGTACGAGCTCCGACTTCCTCACCGATCGAAAGTCGTCCATCGATTGATCGACAAGAGCGTTGAACATCCCCTCTGCCATTGCCACCGCGTCCACAGAGTCCGCGCGTATCCATGGGAAGGCAAACGGATTGTAGGGATACGATGCACCGGCCGAAACACTCGCCGAAGACACCACCGCTGCCATGGTGGCACCCGAGGACCGCCGGGCTTCGAGCCTCTCGTGCACGCGTCGGAGATCATGTAGCGTATCGGCAAGTAGTCTCAGACGGGGCGTGTCGATATCCGCCTCTCTCCCCGACGCAATCTGCGCAAGGCGTGCCGCGTCAATCGGCTGATCACCGAGTTCGTCGAGTCGTTTTCGAAACTCCTCGAAGTCGCCGATCTCCAGAGATTGGTGGACGACCTCGTCCGTTTGCTGCTCGAGGCGTCGAATCATCTCATCGACACGATGGGCGAATGCGTCGAGGCGAGGCCTGACGACAGCGTCAATGAAAGACGAGACAAGACGAACCGTGGCACGAAGTCCATCGCCGGGAGCTCCGTCATCCCCGCCAACAGTAGCGTGATAGCTGCGCCGGTCAAGCAAGCGATATGCTTGGGTATCGTCGTTCTCGTCGGAGACGAACTCTTCTATGCGGTCGTGCTGCACAACCGGCAGTGACTGGGCGAAGCGCCATTGATCACGAAGAGATTCAACAAGGGCTTGAGACCGCTCTACCATCTCCATCGCCTTCTCCGGACACGCTTCGACGCAGAGCCCGCAGCCTTTGCAGGCGTCGGCGTTAACAGACACCGTCAGCAGAAGACCCGATCCCTTGTCCTTCGTGTCGGGCGCGGTGAAAAACACCTCCGTGCGAGCCACCGGTAATGCGTTCGTGGCCTTGCGCAGCGCATCGAACTCGCCGCGGAGGAGCTGCTCCTGGGACTCATCCGCCTTGAGTCGCTCGAGAATCTTCTCGAACGCATTCGCAAGCAAGACGTCGAGCGATCTGTACTCGTTGCGCTCGTCCCCAGCCGCCAGTTGATGCGCTTGCTTCACAAGGTGCGGCTTTATGCGGTCCAGTTGCGTGAGGGCGACCGAGCGCGAAGCCAAGTCCTGAAAGCATTGCTCCACCAGGGCACCAACATCGTGAATCGCTGCCGGCAGCGCAGCATCCGGACAGAGCGACCAGCACGCACCGCATCCAGTGCAGGCCTCGGGGATGAACGACGCGATTGAATGCGTAGCCTCGGACCACTGCCGGAATGCGCTGGTTCGGCCCGGAACAACGCCTGAGGCTACGTACGGGTCGACGAGTGTCGCCTCGGCTTGGCCGGTTTCGTAAAGATGACCGACGGATTGCCAGAAACGACCGGCATCAAAGATGCTCTCGTCCCCGGTGGTCGCAGTACGCGCCGTCCACGGAGCCATTCGCTCCGTATTACGGGTCTCCGGTGCGCTCGCGTACTCCTGCCAGTTGACTTGAACGACGTTGTCGGCACCACGAAGCATCGCATCCACACACGCTGCCTTTATCCAGGTGGGACTTCCTCGCCGCTCGAGAGATGCAGCACATCCATCAAGAAGTAATTGTCGGTCTGCAGCTCGATTGAACTGAAGGGCGATGGCGGCGCCGGCGAGCAGCATCGTTTGGGCCAGCGGATCACTTTCAGTTTCAGAAGCGTCGTCGGTGACGATAAACAATTGCAGATCCCTTCCTCGGATGATCTCACGTACGGAGCGTGGGAACTTTCTCCAGAGAGAGAGGGCGTCCTGTGCCGTCGCGACGATTAGTGCACCACCGGTCCGCAACCGCTCCGGCAGGCTCGGATGCCTGGCCAATCGATCCAGCGTCAGCACCAGCACGTCGGTGGGTCCTGGTTGATCGAGCGAACTGTTTGCGGAGGGGCGATAGGATGTTGCGAATAGCGAGCTCGCGAATCCGCGCCCGAACACCGGACCAGAGCGGACGGGCCATCCAAACGTCGAAAAAACACCTTCTGCGATAATCCGACTCGCCTCGCCCACTTCAGATGGCGAACCGGAGATCTCAATCGTGACGGATTCGCGGTCGCCAATCGACGGCGTGTCGCCAGCCACCGAAATGCCCGCGTCAGCATCGGGATAGGACGAACGGATGCGTTGTGCCAGTCGCTCAAGCGGGGGAAGCCGGACAGCGGGCGCCTCAAACGACGGCCCGAGCCGCGCGGACTTCTGACCGCCGGCAATCATGTTCTCGACCAGCGCAACTAGAGCGGTGTCAGCCGGAACGGTATCGAGAGTCGTGGCGCGGTATTGCACCGGTGCCTCACCATCGCGATAGGCTGCGTACTCCGGCGAAGCCGATATTTCTGGTAACCGGTTCTGGTCGATCGACTTTTCGATTGTGTCGCGCACAACCTCCGAAAGTGGTCCGGTGTCCATATATGTGCGGCCGACGCTGTCGAGCACAGTCACGGCCTTCTTTCCTTTGAGCAGGTGTGACAGTGGAGCCGCCGGAAACGGACGGACGCGGACGATCTGTACGACACCGACTCTCGTCTTGCGACTCTTGCGGAAGTGATCCGCGATCAAACGCAACCGCTCTGCTACGACGCCCTGCGCGACGACAAGAAAGTCTGCATCTTCAACTCGATACGCCTCGATCGCACCGTACGCGCGTCCTGAGACAGCCGCAAAACCCTCCATCGCGCGATCGGAAATCGCGGCAACGTGACCGTACACGAAAATACTTCGTGCCGCCGCCGACTTCCGACGCGCGTTCGGCTCAAGCGGAGCACCAATCGCAACAGGTCGCTCCACGTTGACAAGCCTGGGCACACGTCGGCGCTGCGCTCCGTGGACTATCTCCTGTGACGGAGTCGGGGAAGGAATCACCTCGCTCGCTTCTCCAAGGTATGCGTGCACCAAATCTGCATCGGCAAGCTGAAGGGACTCCAGCGTGCGCTGCGGATCGAACGCGTCCTGCGCAACGATGACCGGCAAAAGCGATTCCTCGGCTATGCGCCGCCCAATTAGGCCGAGATCCAGCGCCTGTTGCAGGCCGGACGCAAAGAGGACCACGGCTCCGGTATTCAGCACCGAGCGGACGCTCTCATGACCGTTGGTTCTCGACTCCGCTCCACGGTCATAACAAGCGTGATGCAGCACAAAAGGTGCGCCCTTCGCCGAGGCGTCTGCAAGTAAATCCCTCAGCGCCGGAAGTTCGTCATCGTGAGTAATGCCCGCCACGCGTACACCGGCGGCCGCTGCACCCATGAGGTATCCCCCAAGTGACGCCGCCGTCCCCATGGAGCGGACTGCCTCACGCTCACGTCCTACCGCGTGCGCGGCCTCGCTCTCGTCCGTAGACCATCGGGTCTGCGCAAGAGCCGTTCCGCAGAGCACCTCCTGCGCGCGTATGGCTTCATATCCACTCGCCACTCCGTTCCCGGCAGCCTCCGACTCACCGACCGACCTTCTATGTCGTTTCCAGAAGAGCATCGGTCAGACCTTCACTTTCGCCGCGGTTTGCTCTTTTAGAAGCTCTTCGAACTGTTGTCCCGGCAGCCATTTTATGGCTCCGGTCGGGCAGCGCAGGGCAGCGAGCTCGGTCTGCAGGTGAACCTTGTCGGCATGGATCACTGGGAGGTTGTGCTCCATCGTAATAAGACCCTCGGGTGCGTCGGCTGCACAAATGCCGCAGCCGGTACACGCCACTTTGCAGCGTGCGAGTGCGGGTTCGCCTTCGAGGATCGAGCGGCACTGCACAACAAGGCAGTGGCTAACCGGCTGTATCACGAACAGGTCTTTTGGACAGGCACGGACGCAGTCGCCACACGCCGTGCATTTCTCGAGGTCTACGATCGGTAATCCGTTCGGCCCCATCGTGATAGCGTCGAAAGTGCAGGACACCTCGCAGTCGCCCAGACCGAGGCAGCCGTACGTGCATCCCTTGAATCCGCCGCCGATGGTAGCGGCTGCGCGACACGAAGAAAATCCCTCGTACTCAGCGACCTGAAGAGCCACGTCCCGACCGCCCGCACAGAGAAGGCGAGCCACCTTCTTCTCCATCTCACCGACCTCTATCCCCAGAAAGTTGGCGACGAATCGGGCCGTTTCCGGCCCACCGACGGGACACTGGCCGGGCAGAATCTCACCCTTCACAACCTTGTCCGCGAAGGCCCTACAACCGGGCAGGCCGCACGCACCGCAGTTAGCGCCGGGGAGCATGTCGGTAACTGTTTCTATTCGGGGATCTTCCCACACACGCAGATACCTGTTGGCGATGGCCAACAGAACCGCCAGCATCGCGCTTAGCGCGGCTAGAAAAGCGATGGCTGTCACGACATCCATGGCCGCTCCTACAGGAAAGGTTCGGCTCGCTTGCGCAACTCGTCGAGACCGGGCTCATTCGGATCGCGCGGCTTCCCGGGGTGAATGATTCGGACCGGACATTTCTCAGCTGCGAGCACGAGGTCGCGGTACGACCCGGCCGAAAGGTCCTTGAGGTACGCCTGCTGGTTCTCGTTGTAGGCGAACAGCCTCGGGTTAAGCTGCGTGCATTCGTTGCAGGTAGTACAGCGAACTGTTTCGATGTACGGCTCGTCCAGTATGAGCGTCTCCTCTTCGGGCTCCGGCGGCGACTCAGGCGCAGGCTCTTCTTCTAGCGTCACCGTTTCGTCGAGCACGTCCGCGCGCGCCGTTTCTTGAGGCCTCTCGACAGGCGCACGCGGCAACACATCACCGCTGACCCGCAAATCAAGCAGCCCGGCCGCAATGTTGGCGACGATCTCTTTCGCGAGTTCTCCCTTGGCACGATCAAGCTCCGCGTCCAACTGCTGCTGCGCCTGCGCGATCTTCTCGCCCTGCTCCTCAGCAAGCCTCTCGCGTTCCTGCTCAAGCTGGCTTCGGACATGAGAGCTGTCGGTGCCTCCCATCTCCTGCACGATCCTCCAATCGGCCAGCGTCCGCCGAACGGCAGCAACGACATCCGCGGTCACCATCACCCGAAACAATGTCCGGTCTCGATCGGCCATCCAGATGAATGGAACACGGTTCGCAGCTTCCTTCGAAGGCAGGAGTGCGAATGTGCTAAGCGGCGTCATCGCATTATGCCACTCATCCGGCGGAACGATGGCAAAGTGTCGTCCGAACCGGACGTCACACGACAACATGTCTGCGTAGGTGAACCGTACATCAAGTTCACTGATCGCGCCGTCCGCTCCGGCAACCGGGACGGTCACTGACGGCCACGCGGAGTTCGCGTCCGGATTCATCCCCGCGCCGAATTGCGTCGCTAGTCCGCCGGGCACATCAGGATCAACATGAAACGTCGGGAACAGCCGGGACTCGACCGCGACGGCGGCGGCAAGGTGTGCATTAAGAGTCGGCATCGATCTTGTCGATCCCTGAAAAAGCGAGAAGAGCGCGGGACCTCGTTGCTTCATACCATGAGCAAGACCATCACGCAGCGTGGTACCATCGGCCAGTGACGCCTGCAACACAAAAGCCCGGTTGAGGCCTACGGCT
Source organism: Rhodothermales bacterium (assembly GCA_041589075.1). GTDB lineage: Bacteria > Bacteroidota > Rhodothermia > Rhodothermales > JABDKH01 > JBFHWK01. The sequence goes on along the minus strand of JBFHWK010000015.1, from coordinate 1,211 downwards.
GTTCGACCCAGTTTCACTCCTGAGGCTGTGGCCAATGCCGCCGAAGGATCCTCTTCCCACTCGGGTCCGACCACACTCGTTGTAACGATCACCTTGATCGGCAAGTCCGAGCTGAGCAGTTGGAGAAGCGCACCGACGGTTGCAGCGTCGAGGTCGGCCGCGTCGCCCAGGTCGAGGATGTAAGGAGGTGTCGCCGCGCGCTCGCGCTCATCGAGATCGTCATACCTGAATCTCGCAAAGTATTCGTCATGCTTTTCCGCACGGTAGCGACCGGCGGTCTCCAGACGGGCGATGCGTATTGCCTTGCCGAGTTCGACGGAGTCGCGGAGGTTCGCACGAACATGGCCGATAGCGGCTGCAATACGATCCGACGGTGGTTCAGTACCGGTCGCCCATCCGTTCGACAAAGATTTGGCAAGTCTGGCCGGGATTGTCTCGAGGGCGGTCGCTGCTGTCACCATCCGTTGTCGTTTGTACCTCGGGATGGGCTCGCTCAGTCCAGCATCTTCGAGCAACTTCGAAAGTGCACGGAAGTCGACCTCCGCCTCGAAGCCCTTGCCCGCGGACGCCTGTGAAGGATCACCACCTCTGTTACTGTTGCCGGCATCATCAGCGCGCAGAAGATCAGCCAATGCGATGTGCAGCTTTTCAGCCTCGCGCCGCACTTCGTCAAAAGCCGTGTTCCATGCGGTCGCGGCAGCGTGCCGCGCCAGACGCACTGCGAGCGGGCGCCCGATCGGCCACACTTCTCCAGAGGCATCAAGTTGTTGCCGCGCCGATGCCACGATCTCGCGTATCCTCGATTCCCCTGACCCAGCGGTCCTGGACGACACCACCTTCTCGACCGCCCGATTCCAGAGCTGGGTAACGCCCGCGCCGGGCTCATTTGCCGCCAGACGGCCAATCTGCGTCTCGATCTTTCGCAGCACGCGGGTCGCCTCGGTCAACGTGTCACCTTCATCCTCGAGCGAATCGACCAGGTGATCGATGACTGCAGGAAGCGAGGACACGGGCCCGCCGTCACCACCGACGATGACGGGATAGTCGCGGCTCGCAACGGATGACTGCAAGTAGTCGAAAAGTGGAACGGGCACGAGACCCTGGTCCTCAAAGCGCCGGTCTGCACGGACGCCCGTGTTCACAAATCTCAGAAGACGTTTGAGCAGTTGTTCGTCGGAGTTTGTCTCGTCCGCAGCGGTCTCCGGATGACG
>JBFHWK010000014.1:0-27475 GCA_041589075.1 Rhodothermales bacterium | reverse complement strand
CGCTCCCCGATGACCTTCCCGACGTCGATCCGGTCCGCACCGAAACGGACCACCGCATCCTCTCGGTCATGATGGCGTCGCACAAGCCTATCCTTGGCGTTTGCTATGGCATGCAACTCCTGAATGCCGCTGCCGGCGGCACGATCTACGCCGACGTACAGGCCCAGATCGAGGGCAGCCTTCCCCATTCCGATCGGCGTGGCGGGGACATACATCCGGTGGCCGTCTCACCCGGCAGCACGATCGAAAAGCTGGTTGGGCCGGGGTCGTCAGTGAACACCAGCCACATTCAGGCCATTGCCACGATCGGGGCCGGATACCGGGCAACCGCCCATGCCCCCGACGGCGTGGTCGAGGCTATAGAAAGTGAAGACGGACGCGTGCTCGGAGTGCAATGGCATCCGGAGCGGATGGGGGCCGCCGGCGAGGCCATTTTCCGCTACCTGGTCGCCGCGGCAGGCCCAAAATGAACCCCAGCGCTGTGCGGCAAATCGCATTGGCCTGCCCACTTCAATTGACTATTGTTATCCGTCCGATTATATACGGGTATGCTTTTCTGCTGTTTTCGGCCCGAATAAACGTAATTCTTCTCGTTTCTAACTAACTGACACCAGGGCCCCTCTCAAGGTAGCGCGGTACCACACGTCACATGGGCAGCATGAGGAATCGTCGCACACGTACGGCGCTCGGTAACGAGCGGCTGCGGCAGGTGCGCATCGCCGTCACAAGCGGTACCATCATTTTCCTGTTCACGGCAGGAATAATGGGGGGCGAAGCCATGAACATTCTTGCCCAGACGTTCGGGCTCAACCTGACCGCCCCTGCCACGCCCGTCGCCGAACCGCAAGGTCCACCCGTCGAAGAGCGAACAGACGTGCCCGGCATCGTGCCGGCCGATTTGGACATCCATCCCGACCGCCTCTATCGCGAGTACCTTCACGCACCTCTAGATGACGATGGGGAGACACCGTTTGTATCCCGTCAAGTTGCAAAGTCGTTCAGCAACCTGGCGGACATGTACAGGACTCGCCAGGCCGTGGACGACAATTTCACCGTCCGCGCGTACAACGTGAGTACCGGAGAGGTCTTGGGCGTCTATACGCTTGCCGAGGAGAAGGCCGTCTTCGAAGAAACCGGTTTGGTGCTGTGGTCTGCGATCGACCGCAAGCGACGAGATCTCACGAAAAAGGCCGTGAAGGAACTCACGGAGGCCGGTGTCGCCCGGGAAGATATCACCGTTCGCTGGGGACGTCGGGACCAGATTCTCGAGGCGCGCAGCCGCGAGGACCAGTACATCGAATACGAGGTGCGACTGGCCCGGTATCTCGGACTCAGCCTGTTGGCAACCGAGATCGGCACCGTGGAAACGTTCAACAACGATAGGCTTGTTTCGCGCGTCGGTGCTCGCGGGAGATATCAGATGATGCCGGCCATGCTCCGCGCACGCTCTGTTCATCATTACCGCCTCCGGACACGCGGTGGATCTGAAATCGCCGTCAACGAGGAATGGCATCCCCTTCTCACCATGGAGGCGGCCTTTGTCGTGGCCCGTGCGTACGCGAATGCGGTGGGCCACGAGATCCCTGGGCTCTCAGCGTACCACACGGGGCCATATAACATCTTCAAGGTCTACCGGGAATACCTGCTCGCGGAGGGGGAGCATTTCGACACTGCGACTAACGTTGTTGGAGGCTACCTCTGGGGGCTTACGGATGGCTTTGACCGCGTGAGCTCACAGTCGACCTTCCGCCGATACTCGAGGAGCTATGTCCCCTCGATGTATGGGGCGTTGAAAGCCACCGATGAGATCCCGATTGATACCACCGTAACGATGCTCGCTGAGCGTATGCAGCTTGCACGCGGCGAGTCCATGTTCCTCAGTGAGATCCTGGTGGCACTTGACGGGGCGGACGAGCGCCTCGCTTGGCGCGTCGATGGCGAGCTGCCGCTTTACGAGCGCTTCCGCGTGATGAACCCGCACTTTGATCTACCTCCGGCTGTGTCGGCCGGGGCGGTTCCGGAGAACGGAGATATCTATCTTGTGGCCACAACGCCGGCCAGTAACGTACCCGTCCGATTCTTCCTTCCGCTCGGGGCAGCAGCCGAATTGCGATCGCGCAATATTCGGGAGATCGACTACGACACCGTGTTCCCCTACGACCGGTCTACTTTCCAGCCCTCGGAAGAAGCCGTGACGGTCTGGGACGAACTGTACGACGAGTTGGTAGCCGATGTCTGGAGGTTCGGCTTCACGTTCGAGAACCGCGCGCGCCTCTCGGAGATCGTCGACAGGATCGAGGAAACGTCTCGATACTCACCGACACACTACCGCCAGACGATGAAGGAAATTGCGAGACTGCATGAGCGTGTGTGGGCGTCGTCGGAGTTTGACAAGCTTGCGATGCTGGTGCCCGCGGCACGCGGCCACCAACGGCTTCCGGTTCAGCCACCTGAGCAGTTCGGCGTCAACGACGCTTCGGTGGGTACGAACAACCTCCCTCCTGCCGTGAACAAGTAGGTCCTGATGTTCCGTATAGTTCGGTCCGAGCTCAGTGAGCTGGCAACTGGGCGGCGCGAGCTGCGCTGGTTCGGATTCGTCATGGCCGTCGTGCTGGGAGCGATCGCCGCGTTCATCCTTTGGAAAGCCGATTGGGTGATGACAACGGCGTCAACGACACTCGGCATCGTCGCAATTCTCTTTGGATTGGCCTCGGTCGTGGCACCTTCGTCGCTGCGTCCCGTGTACTACGCCTGGATGACGATCGCGATTGTGCTCGGCTTCGTCATGACGCGCGTCATCCTCTCAGTGGTCTTCTATCTACTGCTGACACCGATCGGTCTGCTTCTGCGCATACTTGGGAAGGATCCGCTAACAAAAGGACCGGACGCATCCGAGGACACCTACTGGATCGTTAAAGAGTACCGTACCAGAGACGCCAGCCGCTTCGAGAAGTATTACTAGTGGCGACCAGCGCGACGGCTCACGAGTACTGTCCTTCGCTTGAAAGAAACGTCCGCTTTTCGATCTTGCGGCGTACCGCGAGCAGCTTCATGAGGTCCTGCTGGAGCTGCTGCACGTCTTCACCGCGCTGAGACGCCTCGTATATCTTGTGTCTCTGGTCTTCAATGATGGCATCGACACGATCAAGCTTAAGAAGCGTCATCGCGCTCGATGCACTTTCATACGGATCGTCGTGCAGCCCCGGGACCGGGATGTTCTGACGTTTCTCCCAGTTCTCGGAGATCTCCACCGAGTCTACGAGGACCTCCGCCGCAAGCCGTTGCGCCTCCTCCCCGAATGATCCGTCGAGTATACTTGCGCGGTCGATGTGATCCGCCTCATACATTTGCATCAGAGCCGATGCGATGTCCCTGCTTGGGCCCTCAGTGAACTCGTTCAGGGCCATATGACCGAGGATGAACTCGACAAGAGCATCTCCGCGCTCAAGCATCAGCCGAAGCAACGTTTTCTCTTCAGGCAAGACCACACTCGGAGTCGGAGCAACCTCGCGGACCCCGGCGTCCCGTGCGCCGGGTCCTGACACGCGTGCCTCGGCTCGCCCTCGCGTCCTTCGTACTCTCTTGCGACGGGAGCGGAGACGTTCGAACGCCTCGAAAAGCCGAATCTCGGGAACGCCCATCACTTCACCGGCACGTTTCAGATACGATTCCTGTACGAGTGCATCCGGAATGGCGGCAATCGACCGAAGTACACTGCGTTGGAGAGCGGCAATCGACTCAGGCGTGTGATCCTTGAGCACGGTCAGCCCGTACTCGTACTTGAAAGTGACAAAGTCCTTTCGATGCTCCAGCGCGAACTCCTGAAACGCGGCGCCGCCGTTTCGCCGCGCAAAAGCGTCCGGATCGTCACCTTCCGGCAAAACAACGACGTAGACGGCCAGTCCCGACTGCAAGACCAGATCAATACCGCGGACGGCCGCGGTTGCGCCGGCCGAGTCCGCGTCGAAGAGCAACACGATGCGCTTGCAGTACCGGCTGAGTAGTCCGATCTGATCCGCGGACAGCGCCGTCCCGCTCGAGGCCACCGCGTTCTCGACGCCGGCCTGGTGCAACGCGATCACATCGGTGTAACCCTCGACAAGATACACCTCCTCAGCACGCCGGATAGCCTGACGCGCATGGTACAGGCCGTACAACACACGACTCTTGTGATAGACACGTGTCTCCGGAGAGTTGATGTACTTCGGCTGATCCTCACCGCCGTTGAGAACGCGTGCACCGAATCCGAGAACCTTGCCGACATGTGACAGGATCGGGAACACAATGCGGCCTCGAAATCTGTCGTAGTATCCGCCGCTCTCCCGGCGAGCGACAACCAGACCCGCCTTGAGCAGGGTTTCCTCTGCGATGTGATGCTCTACCGCCGCTCTGATGAGACCATCCCAGCGGTCGGGTGCGCAACCAACGCCGAATCTCCGTATCGATTCTTCCGTTATTCCCCGATTCTCGAGATAGGTGCGGGCTGCGGCAGATTCATCGGAGTGTCTCAGCAAGTCATGGTAGTGCCGCGCTGCAAAGCGCAACGCATGATAAATGGACTCCGCCTCTGACACCTCCGAAATATCTGTCTCGGTATCCGGCAAGGTGATACCCGCCCTCTCGGCAAGAAGTCGGACGGCCTCGGGGAATTCGACGTGCTCGATCTGTTTTATAAACTGGAACACGTCGCCGCCCGCCGAACACCCGAAGCACTTGTAGATTTGCATTCCCGGATTCACATTGAAAGAGGGTGTCTTTTCGTTGTGGAAAGGACACAATCCGACAAAGTTTGACCCGCGTTTTTTCAGCTGCACGTAATCGCTGACCACGTCCACGACGTCGGACGCTGCACGTACTTCCTCGATCTTGTCTTCCGGGATATGCACGGGTGTGTGGCGCCTGGGGTGAAGTCGCGACGAGGCTGATCGTTACTTATCGGAATGCATGGCCGCGGCCTCTTCAACCGGCCCGACTTCCGGCTTGTCCGAGCACTGGCACGAGCTGAGCCCGACCGCAAGCAGCCCTAGGATGAGTATAAACCTTGCTTTCATTTTAAGTGTCCTCCTCGGAAGAACTCAACGGCGAAAATAGAAGGTGTATGTGGGCGTTGGGGGCAACCTAACGGCTGCTTTGAAGGATCGCAATCTGGATTCCTCCAATATTTGGCGGACTTGGCGGGGACGCGGTATACTGGATCCTAGCCGCGCTAATCGAAAACAAAGGTGACTCCTTGGAGATTCTGGGTATAGACATCGGCGGCTCCGGAATGAAGGGTGCCGTGGTGGACGTCAATACCGGCGAGCTGACCACGGAGCGGTACCGCCTACAGACACCCCAACCCGCCACGCCTGAGAAAATGGCGCGCGTGGTACAAAGACTCGCGAAGCGATTCGACTGGTCCGGCCCCGTTGGCTGCGCGTTTCCGGCGCGCGTGAAGAACGGCGTCGCGACGACGGCCTCTAACATCGACAAGAGCTGCATCGGGGACAACCTGGCTGAGAGGTTCTCCGAAAAGATTGGCGAACCCGTTTACATCGTGAATGACGCGGACGCCGCTGGGATTGCGGAAATGTCGTTCGGTGCCGGCGTCGGCCGGACCGACCTCGTACTCGTCCTCACCGTCGGCACGGGAATAGGATCCGCCCTCTTTGTCGACCGCATACTGGTTGCCAACACGGAATTAGGCCACATCAACGTCAAGGGGAGGAACGGCGAGAAGTACGCTTCCGATGCAGCGCGCAAAAGGCGGGAGCTGGACTGGCGTGACTGGGCCAAGCGTTTTCAACACTATCTGAACCGCATCGAGTTTTTGATCGGGCCCGACCTGATAATTCTCGGCGGCGGTATCAGCAACCCGAAGAAGCGCGACAACTATTTCAAGAAGCTTCGGACGAACGCGGACCTGGTCACGGCGGAGCTTGGGAATCGGGCCGGCATCGTGGGTGCGGCCATGTTCGCGGCTAATTCCCTGGCTGGGCTCCACGCAATCCCCATGCTCGAGCTACCGCAGCGATAAAGTTCACCTCCCCGGGCAGCACGAGCCCGTCCGCCGAGGCCACCTTCGTAAGGTCCTGTAAAACACCGATTCGCTCCTGCCTTGACAGCTCGCTCGCTAGCGATTCGATGGCGCTCAGTACCAGCTCAGGACCGCCCCGGCCCAGATAAGTGAGGTGTGTCTGTTCAAGCACCTCGTGCAGTTGGTTTGGGTGCATTTTGGGGCGGCGCGCACCCACCAGCGCCGCAATCTCGTCCTTCTCAACCTCGTCCAGCTCCCGGTCACCCCCGCGTCCGCACGCGATGTAGAGCAGGATGAGGTCGTGTGTGGTCGTCCAGTCGTTCGTCACGGGTCTACCTCACGATTCGCAGGACTTTTCGGAGCCGTGCTGAGTGCGGAATCAATTTCCGCCCCCTGCCGGAATTTTCCTTTCCGACTCGTTGATTCTACTTAACAACACCTTCACAAAGCGAACAGCGAACGTCTACGGGATTATCCGTCCATGTATTACAAAATGCCGGTTTGCGCACCAATCGGAGTCCGAAACGGACGATTCAGCGGCACTGAGGTACCGGCGACAGACCAACAACCCTATCCTGGCTGCGATCAGGCACCAATTTTGGAATGATTACGCATGACTGCTTCATCAAAAGCCAGGTCGTATATCATGATGGACTACAACGCACACGCAACCCGCAATCGCGGCGACGTTAACAGCGGCATGAGACTCTCGATGGAGGTCGTCATGGTGATCGCTGCTTTCGTCGGATTTGCTGTGGTCCTCGCGCTTGCTGCGAAGATGTTTTAGTACACTTCCCGAGCAGCATCGCGCGATTTCGCAGCCCCGCCTTACTGCAAGACCGTTACACGGTCGACCGCTATGAACGCTCGCGGAAAACGCTGCTGAATAAGTTGAAGCGCAACCTCTGCGTCTTCCCTGGTCGCGAAGTTACCCACTCTGACGCGATAGTACGGCTGAGCGTACTTCAGATATAAGGGTAGATCTGCACGCTTCAAACTTGCCGGCTTCTCTTCGGGCCTTATAGTTCGCCACCACGCCTTGGCCCTCTCCTCTGCCGCCACGGCCCCCTCCTTGTCCAGCGACGAGTGCACCTGTATCCGAAATCCCTGTACGGTCACGAGCTTGCGCGACCCGCCTTCTACAGTGCCCGTCATGAGTTCCGGCGGCACATCGTGATCGACGTTTGCCGTGACCACAGGCGGCGGGTCCACGTACGCCGTCACGTCGAAATCTTCGTACGCGTCGATGTTGTCGATATACTCCTGCAACTCCCTGACGGCGGCGTCGTCCGCCACGTTTCTGGAGCTCGCGCAAGCTCCAAGCGTCAGGACCACGACAGCCGTAACGGCCGTTGAGACGAGTTTTTGCATCAGGCTACTCTGTTCTTTGTCAGTAGCCGGCCGTGCCGGCAAGACCTTTGACAATTGCCACCGATGCACTCGCTCCTATTCGCGAGGCACCGTGCTGTATCATGCTCTCAGCTTCCTGCTTGGATCGAACACCGCCCGACGCCTTGACGCCCATCGAAGGCCCGACAACCCGACGCATCAAGGCGACGTCCGCCGCCGTAGCGCCACCGGTCGAAAAACCGGTCGACGTTTTCACGAAATCGGCGCCGGCGTTTTGTGCAAGTACGCAGGCGATGACTTTCTGTTCGTCGGTAAGCAGAGCTGTCTCTAGGATTACCTTTACAACGATCGGCACCCGGCCGCCAGCGGCTGATTCGCCTTTCCGCGCTTCCTTTACGACTGCTCGGATGTCATCTTCTACCTCCGCATAGAGTTCGCTCCGAAGGAATCCGACGTTAAGGACCATGTCGATCTCTGTCGCACCGTCCCGGATCGCAAGTTGTGTTTCGTATGCCTTGACGTCGGTCCGCGTTGCGCCGAGCGGAAAGCCGATCACGGTACACACCTTGATGGCGCTACCGGCCAGACTGGCTGCGGCCAACGCGACGTGCGCCGGGTTGACGCACACTGTTGCGAAGCAGTACTTGCGTGCTTCTTCACAGAGTCGTCTGATATCGTCGGTTGTGGTCTCCGGCTTCAGTGCCGTATGGTCTATCATACGTGCCAGTGGGGGTGCGAGCGCGCACGCATCGAACCCGTTCTGCTCCGGCTTGTCCGCGGAAACACCCAGTCGCGAGGCGCCTGCATCGACAATACGATGTAGTGCCGCCTCGGCACCCATGGGCACCGCCGGGTCAGCGGACGTCTCGCCGCCGTACCGCTCGGCAAGCCGCCGCAAGATCCTCTCTTTCTCCTCCGGTTTCAGCATGGTTCAAGATAAGAATGCCGCACGATCATTCGACCGGCGCCGGGGCACGCACACGTAGCGCGCCAGGCACAACTTCAATGTCGATCCGCTTCGCTTTGTTCGTAAGTATCTCACCGTCAAGATGAACGGGCAGAAACGCGTCACTTTCGACCGTGACCCGACGCACCTTCCGGTAACTGACATTCCTGTGATCCAGGTGCTTGCCACGCATCACGCGAACCATCAGCATGATGAGAGCCGGCAGTGGGGACGGCCGAACGACACATAAATCGAGCAGTCCGTCATCGGGTCGAGCGAGCGGCGTCAGATAGAACCCGCCGCCCGAACACGTTCCGTTTCCGGCGGTCACCAACATGGTGTTGCCCCTGTGTTGCCAACCATCGGCCACGACGTTCATCTCAATGTCGCGCCACGTGGCAAGTGTTCGGAGCGCGACCAGTAGATAACCAAAAACACCGCGCATTTTGCGTGAATGCGCAGCGCGTTCGGCTGTGACCGAGTCGAAACCGAAGCCCACCGCATTCACGAAGACCCCGCTTGCAACCGACCCACCAGCAGTCGCGTGCACGGAACCCAGATCGATCGTCCGTGTGGGAGCCGCCGCGACGATGCGCACGGACTCGTGGACATTCAGCGGCATCGACAGCGCTTTCGCAAAATCGTTGCCGGACCCGGCCGGTATGACGGCCAGTGCCGCCGTCGACCCAGACTTGTACAGGCCCGCAGCCACTTCGTGCACGGTTCCATCCCCACCGAAGGCTACTACGACATCGCACCGCTCTCCCGCTTCCGCGGCAAGCGACTTTCCGTCACCCCTCCCGCGCGTATGAACGGTCTCAACCTCGATACCAAGCTCACGAAACTGCGCCGCGGCCCGCACGCTCTCACCGCGTGCACGCCCGCGCCCTGCGGTGGGGTTGACGACCATCGTGACCTTCAAGAACAACCCCCGACGGCCATCGCACGATACTCAGCTTGTGTCATTGTATCTTCCATCCCGCATCCAAAAAAACCGGCTTCATGATATCGACTCATCGCCGCACCGCCGGTCCTGCCGCGCTCGTTATCATACTCTCGACAATCCTCGGCTGCGGCAGTAGAGGAACGAGCACGGGGACAACCGCGGAGTTTACGGACGCCCTCGGCCGCACCGTACGGATAGCCACACCGGTCCAACGCATCGTCACGATGGCTCCCAATTTAACCGAAATAACCTTTGCCGCGGGCGCAGGAGAACGCGTCGTCGGCGTCACGACCGCAGACGATTTCCCACCTGAGATCGCGGACCTGCCCCGCTTCAGTGCGGTAGGCGTGGATTTCGAAACCGTAGCCTCCTTTGAACCGGACGTCGTTTTTGCAACGGACCAGGTCAACAGTGTACGTGATGCGGAAACGTTCGCGGCTCTGGGCATCCCCGTCTACTTCTTCCATTTCAGCACATTCGCCGATGTGCTCGGTGCAATACGAACCGTCGGGACAATCGCAGGTAGCGCGCAACGAGCGACTGAGCACGCGGCGACGCTCGAAGAGGCCATCGAGGACCTGAAGAGGCAAACGAGCCGGAAGCCGGCAACACCGCGGGTCTTGCTGCTCATATCGTCCGAACCGCTATTCGGATTCGGCAAGGACAGCTACGTGCACGACCTCATCGCCGCCGCCGGAGGTCGGAGCATCTCCGAAAACATGGACGTGCCGGCGCCGGTGTTTAGCGATGAGTACGTCATTGAGGAACGACCTGATGTAATCATCGGAGCATTTGAGACAGACACCGACGCGGAGCAACTTCTGACACTTCATCCGGCATGGGGCACTGTTCCAGCCATCAAGAACGGCCGCGTATACGCCATTAATCCGGACCTCATCCTGCGCCCAGGGCCGCGACTCGTAGAGGGTGCCTACCGAATCGCACTCTTTTTGCACCCCGATCTGTTCGGCGCCGACACCAGCGAACTGCAGCCGTGAGGTCGATCGGGTCACACGGAGTATTCGTTTCACTGGCGGTAGCAGGCGTGTTCGTGATATCGTTGCTGGCTGCGCTCGCGATTGGCGACAACGTCTCGATCGGTGATGTGTGGAGATCGCTCGGATCAAGATTGTCCGACGGGATCGATCCGCCGTCCAGAGCGGTCGATGACATCGTATGGCTCCTGCGAATGCCTCGGAGCCTCCTGGCGATTGTGGTCGGTGGCGGACTTGCCACGGTCGGCGTCGCCATGCAGGCGCTTGTGCGAAACCCTCTTGCTGAGCCATACATCCTCGGCCTGTCCTCCGGCGCATCGGCCGGCGCATCGCTGTTCTTCCTCGGTCTGCTGCCGCCGATCGTAAGCAAAGGTGCGACGCTGCCCGTCGCTGCGTTCGCCGGCGGCCTGCTGTCGGTCACAGCAGTCTATCTGATTGCCCGCGAGGGACCCCGCCTCTCGGTCGCCCGGCTACTGCTGGCGGGGATCGCGATGTCTGCGCTCATGGGCTCGGTCACAGCACTGATCACATTCGCATCGCCGGATCCCGATAAGCTCCGGACCGTGCTCTTCTGGCTGCTCGGATCACTGGGAGGATCGCGGTGGGACATGTTGGCACTGCCGTACGTCGTCACGTTCATCGGTGTGGGCGGTCTGCTCCTCCTCGGCCGTCAACTCGATGCCATGCTTACGGGCGAAGAGGCCGCCCTGTCGCTCGGCGTGCCCGTCGAGGCGCTGAAGATGATTCTGATTGTCGTAGGAGCTCTCGTAACTGGAATCCTCGTGGCGGCCGCCGGGGTCATCGGCTTTGTCGGTCTGATCATACCGCACGTCGTACGACTTCTGGTCGGCGTCACTCACCGCTTGGTTATTCCAATCAGCTTTGTGCTGGGTGGCGCTTTTCTGCTGTGGTCGGACGTAGTCAGTCGGTCCGCCTTTCCATCGCAAGACCTCCCCGTGGGCGTTGTCACCGCGCTTTTCGGGGTGCCCTTCTTTCTGGTACTGCTGCGCCGGAGCGAGTATCGGTTCGGCTAACCATGGGCTGCTTTTCCTGAAAACCTCAGGAAGGCGGGCGCGTATACCCGACCCAAGTTTCAATTTTTTTTGAAAGTACGGCATGGATCTGCCTGTAGCGAGCACCTCCGAAGCGATCGACACCACGAGTAAGCGGCCACAGACCGACCGCCTGCCGTCGACTCTATCGGAGATACAGCAGCCGGTCGCGGAGGACCTGAAGACCTTTCGTACTTACTTCCGTAGTGCTATGCGCACGGACGTGCGCCTGCTCGACCGCGTGGTGCAATATGTGCTCCGGCAGAAAGGCAAACGCATTCGACCAACGCTCGTGCTGCTGGCGGCCCGCGTATGCGGCCGCGTCACCGAAAAGACATATCGCGGCGCCGCACTCGTCGAACTCCTCCACTCGGCCACGTTGATCCACGACGATGTCGTCGACGGAGCCGACACGCGCCGAGGAGTCTTCTCGATAAATGCCGTCTGGAAAAACAAGATCGCCGTACTCTTCGGCGACTTTCTGCTCAGCCGCGGCTTGCTGCTGGCCCTGGAGTACGAAGACTACGATCTGCTCCAAGTCATGTCGGATGCAGTACGGCGAATGAGCGAGGGGGAACTGCTGCAGATTGAGAAGTCACGACGCCTGGACATTGACGAAGCGACGTATTTCCGAATTATCTCGGACAAGACGGCTTCGTTGATCGCCGCTTGCACAGCCTCCGGTGCTATCAGCTCAGGTACCACGGAAGAAAATGTCGCCCGCATGCGTCTTCTGGGAGAGAAACTCGGGCTGGCATTCCAGATACGTGACGATCTGTTCGACTACGGTGAGAACGGAACCGGAAAGCCGGCCGGGACAGACCTAAAGGAGAAGAAGCTGACCCTTCCGCTGATCCACGCCCTGTCTCATGCTCTTCCGGGTGAGCGCAGGAGTATGATGCGGATCATACGACGAGACCGCAAGTCGCGCGCTGACCTGAGTAATGTGGTGGAATTCGTGCGGCAGAACGGCGGCATTGCCTACGCAACGCAGAGGATGGCCGATCTGGCAGCCGAGGCACGCTCGATCCTCATGGAGATGCCGGAGAGCGAGGCACGCTCCGCGATGGCCGGGCTGGTCTCGTACACCGTTTCACGCGGCCGGTAGCCGGGTACGTCGCACGAAGCGTGCGGATGTTGTATCATTGGCGGGACATTACTCGAAACCGCAAGCGGAATGACGTCATGGGAATTCTCTCGTGGATTTTATTTGGCCTGATCGCCGGTGCGCTGGCGAAGTTCATCATGCCGGGCGATGATCCGGGAGGCGTTATCGTCACCATCATTATCGGCATCGTTGGGGCTGTTGTGGGCGGCTTCCTCGGCGGCCTGTTGTTTGGTGTGGACGTCACCGGTTTCAATCTGTCGAGCCTGCTTCTCGCCGTATTGGGTGCCATTGCCGTGCTGGCCATCTACCGTCAGGTGAAGAAAAAACCGAAGTGACCGATACAACGGTTCGTAAACCCGCTCGTCTCCGACGACCCCGCACTCCCACCTTGCGGAGCGAGACATGCCCCGATTGCACTTTCTAGGAACCGGCAGCGCCCATACGACTGCCGATCGAACCACGACGATGCTCGCCGTTGAGGAACAGGGGTCGACCATCGTGATCGATTGCGGCGGCGACGTCGTGCATCGACTGCTTTCGGCGGGCGTGACTACCGACTCAATCGACGCTCTCGTCGTAACGCACGAGCATCCCGACCACGTCGGCGGATTTCCGCTCCTGATGGAGAAGCTCTGGTTGTCGGGTCGGCAAAGGCCGCTGCACGTGTATGGCATTCGATCGGCCGTTCGACAGGCCGCTCGGTGCTGGGACGTGTTCGACACAAGTCGCTGGACGGGCGTCCCCGAGATCATCTGGCACGAAGTCGATCACAAGGAACGAGCTGCGGTCCTGGATAACGACCACGTCGAGATTACGGCCTCGCCCGGGGTTCACGGAGCGCCGGTCGTCGGTCTGCGCGTCGAGAGTCGAACGACAGGAAAAAGCATGGTGTACTCCTGCGACACCGAGCCATGCGAAAGCATCGCGAGGCTGTCCAACCGCGCAGACGTCCTCGTGCACGAAGCAAACGGCGCCAGTCCCGGGCACACCTCAATTACGCAAGCGGCCGAAGTAGCTCGCGATGCCGGCGCGGGCAAGCTGTTTCTCGTCCATCTCCCCTTGGAGATTTCCACGTCGGAGCTGAGCGCGGCGCGGCGCATCTTTGCGGAGCTCGAGTTGGCTCACGACCTTGACACGGTCGATTTCTGACTCACGTCTGGATGACGCCGCTGCTGAACCGGGGAATCTCGGCGTTATGATTGGCCATCTCAATGCCCGTGCTGATCCAACGCCGAGTATCGACAGGGTCGATGATTTCGTCTACCCACAGGCGGGAAGCCGCGTAGTACGGCGACGTCTGCAACTCGTAGCGCTCCTCAATCTCATGCAGCATTTCTTCGCGCTCACTGTCGGACAGTGACTTCCCCTGCTTCTCCATCTTCGACACCTGAATCTGCAGCAACGTCTTTGCGGCCTGCGTCCCGCCCATGACGGCTATCCGCGCCGTCGGCCACGCACAGATAAGACGCGGATCGTAGGCCTTGCCGCACATCGCGTAGTTACCCGCACCATAGGAGTTACCGACAATCACGGTGAACTTGGGCACGACGCTGTTGGCGACCGCATTGACCATCTTTGCCCCGTCCTTGATGATTCCCCCCTGCTCCGCTCGCGTTCCAACCATGAATCCCGTCACGTCCTGAAAGAACACCAGAGGAATCCTCTTCTGGTTGCAGTTCATGATGAAGCGCGTCGCCTTGTCGGCCGAGTCGGAGTAAATAACTCCGCCAACCTGCATCTCCTTCTTACGTGTGCGAACGATGCTTCTTTGATTTGCAACGATCCCGACACTCCAGCCGTCAATTCGTGCATAGCCGGTCACCAACGTCTTACCGTAGCCATCTTTGTAAGGCACCCACGTCTCCGCGTCGACCAGACGCGCGAGTACATCGTGCGTGTCGTAGGGAGTGTTAGGGTCGACGGGCATCACCGAATAGAGTTCTTCGGCGTCGAAGGCGGGTGGCCTGGCTTCGACGCGGTCGAACTGCGCCATCGGGCGCTCGCCCAGCCGCGACACGAGTTCACGAATCGTCTTGAGGCACGTCGTGTCGTCGGGCATGCTGTAGTCGGTAACGCCGGATATCTCTGAGTGTGTTTTCGCGCCGCCCAGCGTCTCGATATCGACGTCTTCACCGATCGCGGCGCGCACGAGGAAGGGACCCGCAAGAAAGACAGACCCCGTACCGTCGACGATCAATGCTTCGTCACTCATGATCGGCAGGTATGCTCCGCCGGCTACGCAGCTGCCCATGATCGCGGCAATCTGAGGCACGCCCATGCTGGAGAGCACGGCGTTGTTTCGGAAGATGCGGCCGAAGTGCTCCTTGTCAGGAAAGATTTCGTCCTGCATGGGAAGAAAGACGCCGGCGGAATCGACGAGGTAGATGATCGGCAGGTGGTTTTCCATAGCCAGCTCCTGCGCCCGCAGGTTCTTCTTTGCCGTTATCGGAAACCAGGCGCCTGCCTTGACGGTCGCGTCGTTGGCGACGATAACGCACAAGCGGTTGTTGACACGGCCAACACCCACGAGGGTCCCGGCTGCTGGGCAACCGCCCTCATCCGGGTACATCCCGTCGCCGGCGAACGTACCAATCTCAAGGAATGTGTCCTGGGAATCGAGCAGAACCGCGATGCGCTCGCGTGCCGTGAGCTTTCCACGCTTATGTTCCCTCGCGATGCGCTTCTTGCCACCGCCGAGCATGATCTCGGCACGCCGCGCCGCGAGTTCGGTTACGAGGGATCGAAACGCGTCGGCACGCGCATCGGCCCCGGCGTCCTCTCTCACAGCACTGCCGATCCGCTTTACCGCTTCCGCCTCAGACATTTCGTAGGGAGCTGAGTTCAGGTGAACTCCCCGAAGTTAGAAGTGCGTTCGGGCAATAAAAAGCCCGGCTCCAAACCGGGCCGGGCACCGGAGACGAACGTGTCGAATAATCTCCAGACTTAGATGAAGGCTATAATCTTCTGCATGATTTCGTTCTTCGGTTCTCCTGTCTTGTCGTGAATTAACTCTACCATCTTAGACAGGTCTCCCCGTGCCTTCTTCATTTCCTTGTCGCCGAAATCATGCTCGCTCCAGACCGCTTCAATTTGATCTCTCACTCTCCGCCAACTTTCGTTCATGCGTTTGGTCGCCATTGTTACTCTCGCTAGGCCCTGAAAACCGCGTTAGAAGTTAAACTGGTTTAGCAGGCCTATGTTTCGGGCGACAACGCGCTATGCAGCGTGTCCGCGGGCGTATAGATAGCGTATAAGCTTTCTTTTGGCGACCGGCAGCAACGTCTCGTTGAATGGAAATTCCAGATCTGTCACGAAGTGATATGTCGCGGGATTGGGCAGCTCCCGGTTTTCAGTCACAAGGTCAAGCTTGATCGTCGATGGAGCTGCCTCGATAGAACCCTTACTGACACTTTTTATGTGGGTGGTCTTGAGGCTCTGATAACGCTCGTCGGCACCTGCAAAGATTGATAGCTCGTAACGCAGGATATGTAGTACGCTGTGAACCCGGTCCGGCACCAACAGATAGCCTTCCTTGATGTACGAAGGCACGATCCCTACCTCCTCAAGCGTCATGTTTTCCTCCACGAACTCAAATATCGTCCGGCCCTCCTCGATGGCATCCTGTATGTGAGGCAAGGACCACCGCATCAACTCCTCGAGCCGCCGAAACTGGTCGTCGTCGAGGATCTGCTTTTCGTAAATGATGGTACGATTCTCAAGGTCCAGATCCTTAACGGCACCGGGCAACGCGTCTCGAACATCCTCGACCTTCTCGATCAGCGCTAGCAGCGAATCGTGTAACCGTATCAGTTGGCTAAGATGCGGATAGATTATGTTCTGCTTGAACGCGTCGCGAGCTGTCTTGAGGCTTCCTAGAAAACGGTACTGAGCCGCCTCGAGATCACTTCCCGCCTTTAGAAAGAAGTTCAGCCCTAGTTCCTCCATGAGCCCGGTAGGTCTGGTCGCAACTTTCTACTCTGTTGAGGGGAACGAATTCGCCCGCCCGCAATGCGGGGTGTCGTCTACTGTGGGTATCGTCGAGCGGCTAACCACGCTTTAGCACGTAGCGCCTCTTAAATAAGTTCGCGAAAGCGGCCAATGTTCCCAGGCAAATGCTAGAATCGGTGAACTTGACGCCCGATAGCGGGTACCACGCGCCCGAGTAGGCCGCTCGACAAAAGAATGAACTCACGCCCCATCGTAAACATTACGGCATATCGTTTCGTCGATCTGACGGATGCTTGGATTCGCGATGTTCGGCAGGTACTGAGACAGCGGTGCGAACTGCTTGATCTCAAGGGCACGATCATCTTGAGCAAGGAGGGTATTAACCTCTTTGTGTCGGGCACTGAAGAGGCAGTGACCGACCTGCGGGAACTGCTCTCCGACTTTCTGCCTTTTGCGGGCATGACCTACAAGGTGAGCTACAGCGCCGACCATTCGTTTCGCCGCATGTTGGTCAAGATCAAGCGTGAAATCATTCCGTTTGGCCTGCCGGAGATTCGACCCGTTGAGAATCCGGCGCCCCGCGTACCACCTGCAACACTAAAGCGTTGGTTGGACGAGCACCGCGACGTCGTGCTTCTTGACACGCGCAATGCCTACGAAGTGGAACTCGGCTCTTTTCGAGAAGCGATCAATCTGAACATCAAATCGTTTCGAGCTTTTACGGAAGCCGCGACAAAACTAGACGAGAGACTCAAGCAAAAACCAGTCGTCACTTTTTGTACAGGAGGCATTCGTTGCGAGAAGGCGGCACCTTCTCTGAAAGCACTCGGGTTTCGCGAAGTCTATCAGCTCGACGGCGGCATCCTGAATTACTTCGACAAGTGCGGCGGCGAGCACTGGAACGGTGAGTGTTTTGTCTTTGACGGCAGGGTGGCTGTGAACACACAACTCGAAGAAACCGATGCCGAGTTCTGCTATCGATGCCAGCACGTTCTGAGTGTCTCCGACCGGACTAGACCGGAATACGTCGAGAACGTCAGTTGTCCGTACTGTTATTCGACGGCAGGTCGGACTAACGAAGAGTACCTTGACTCCTCCCAGGCGACTACCAAGCGCGCTTGATCACGGTTTCGTTAGCCAGGTAGGGTCCAGTTTGTCCAAACACGTGACGGTCCTTACACGCGAGTGGAAGCCTGAACGTCATGCATCATCTTGTTTACCACGGCCGCGACACCGCACAGTAGATCGTGCGCCGACTGACTGCTCGTACGGATTCCCCACAACTCCCGTGCCCGTTTTGTGATGCGAAGTAATTTGCGGCACAAGTGGGCGCGAGCTTTTCGTTCTTGTTCTTGACACACGCGGGTAACTTGAGCGCGCCCGCACTTGATGATGACAGTCGAAGCCGAGAAGCTCAGCACTCCATCAGCTATCAAAAAAGTCAGATCGGAGAGTCGATCCGACGTGCGATCAAGCCAACTAGATGTTTTTTCACAATTGCATTTGCGAGGTATCGAGACACGCCCGACCGGAGTGTTTCGACATCAAGATCGGGTCCGTTCGGTGCCGTCCGTCGTTGTGCTGCGGCGTGTCAAGCGATAGGGACAAGACACGGCGTCACGGCTTCTAGATTCCTCGAGCACCTTTCGGATGTCGAACGCCTGAAGCAAGTGCGACGCTGATGTTCCGAGTCGTATCGACGAGCGGATAGAGCATGACACGGACGGATTTTGGGTGTCCACGAGCCGCTACCCCTCGCGTTACGTCACCGCCGTGTTGCGTAGCGCCGCGAAACGCCACCACACAAGACAACGCGATTCAAATACTTTCCAATAACGCCTTAATTAATTGCAGTGGAACGATTTACGCGTTCGTCACGAACCACGGAGTCCGACTGTTTTGTCTCTACTCGCGCTAGATTCGCCGCCGCGGATATCAGTCGCGGCCAACCGTTGAAGGCGCGACGTTTCTCGGCTGGCGACTAGTACCGAGAGATCAATCAGGGATGTGGATAAGTCTCACGAAGCCGGTGCGCTGACCTGCTTTGAGGTAGTCCACTATAGTCGACACTGTAGTAACGCGCACGACGGAAAGCTTTCGCATCCGATGTCATGATGTGCTGCGATGCCACACGTTGTGTTCGGTCGCGCGCAGGCCGCGAGATGTAATCATGATCGCTACCAAAGTTACCTCGTGACAACGAGGCACAGTGACCGTTGCATTTTTTTTAGCCCAACTATGGCCGATATCATCTGCGCGTATTTACATTCACCCAACTCCCCGTACCCACCATCGACCCGACGAGGTTACGAAATGGCTACACGCAAAAAATCCGCTGCCAAAAAACGGACGGCTAAACGTAAGCCTGCCGCCCGCAAGAAGACAGCGAAACGTAAGACCGCTCGCAAGCCGGCAGCGAGGAAGCGGACTGCAAGAAAGAAGACCGCACGCAAGAAGACTGCACGCAAGCGGACTGCGCGGAAGAAGACTGCACGCAAGGCTCCTGCCAAGCGGAAGACCGCACGCAAGAAGACTGCACGCAAGAAGACCGCACGCAAGAAGACCGCACGCAAGAAGACTGCGCGCAAGGCTCCTGCCAAGCGGAAAACCACCAAACGAAAGACCGCCAAACGGAAACCTGCAAAGCGGAAGACTGCCAAGCGGAAGACCGCACGCAAGGCTCCTGCCAAGCGGAAGACCGCCAAGCGGAAGACCACCAAGCGGAAGACTTCTGCTCGCAAACCTGCAGCAAGAAAGCGTACGACCAGGAAGAGGTCGACAAGAAAAAAGAAGTAACGACGCCCGGTGTGCGAAGGGCTATGGGGGGCGGCGTCGATACGAAGAGGAAGAAGCGGGGGCGAGTCATCGCCTCCGCTTTTTCTTTTGTCACTGACTAGCTAACCAAGAGTGACTAATACGTCAACAGGTAAGTCGTTAGCGACCGGCTGTCGTGCATCATCGAATAGGATCGACCGCTTGCGTCCGTCCCCTCCCAGAGACTCGCCTGAGGCAGCCGTTCCGGACGCCACCAGAACGGTGGCGGCCTTGACACAATCAACGGAAAGTGTTCGACTTGGCCGCGCAACTCGAGATTGCGACGGGCGGCAAACTCCTCAAGCGACAGTGTGGAAACTTCAAAGCGATAGAGGTCCCACGTGTCCATGAAGTTGCGGGACCTGTAGAAGTATACGTTACGCGCCCGCAGATCCTCTCCCGCGAGAGCCGCAAGCTCGTCGCTGCCGTCGTTCGGTGGCCAATCGATGTGACGCAGATACAATGCACCACCGATCATCGCCGCAAACGTCACTGCGGCGGCGACGTTGCGCAACACACGTGATCGGCTGCGGTCCTCCGACGTCAGCCTCATACTATATCAGGACTTCGTCAGGTACACCGACGCCGTAGGAGCCGCCATTGCCCGTGTGCGTGTGGAGTGCCGTTCGTTTGTATTCCTCCAGCGTGAAATCGTCTACCTGAATCGCCTCGCGGGCCGCCTCAGCAGCCTGTTTGAGCATCGTAGCCTCGTCCGCCGTAATGACACCTGCCTCGACGGCCTGATGTGCCAGCTTCACCGGGGACGCCTTTGGTAGCGTGCCCGCCTTAATGGCGCGCTTGATGCGACCCTCCACCTCCGCGGCCTGGACGCTCAGCTCAAATGCATACTCGAGAAAACCGAGCGGGCGTTCTTTGTCGCTCGGTACGAACGATCCGACAAGAACCCGATCGCGTTGCACGCCGGGAACCTGCAGGGCTTGTGCCACTTTGTGGCCGAGGTAATCCGACGGCGTCCTGGAAAGCCGGCTCATTCGCAGCCAGCCACCGCCAGGCCCACGCAGCGCCCACGTCATCCCGGGCACACGCATGTTATCGTACAGACCTTCGAACGCTGCCTGCATCTGAGATAGCGCATACGCCATGGACCAGTCTACAAACGGAAGATCTTCCTTAAGTCGGCCTTCCTCCTCCCAGCGCTTCAGAACAGCAGCGCCGAGGTACATCCACGAGAAGACGTCCGCAAATCGTCCCGTCAGCTTTTCCTTGCGCTTCAGATCTCCGCCGAGCGTCCCCATCGCAATGTCCGCCAGCACAGCAAAGTGTGCCGACGCCCACGACAGCTTGCGATAGTATTTCGCCGTAGGACCCGACACGGGCGATCGCGCAACCAAGCCACGCGTCAGCGAAAGGACCTTCGCGCGCGATGCGTTCCGAATCACATGGCCGACGTGGCCCCAGAACGCACGATCGAACTCCTTAACGTTCCACTCCTCCATCGCCCGTATCTCGCGCAAGGCGTAGGGATGACACCGAATAGCCCCCTGACCAAACACCATCAGCGTGCGCGTCAGTATGTTCGCGCCTTCGACCGTAATCGATATGGGCATGTTCGTGTACGCGTGGGCCAAGAGATTGCGCGGACCACGCGAAATGGCGTTGCCGCCGAGGATATCCATCGCATCATTGACCGCCTTGCGAAAGAGCTCCGTCGAGTTGTACTTCATCATTGCCGTCACGACGGCCGGTTTCGCCCCCTGATCGAGGCCGCCGACCGTCAGGCGGCGTGACGCCTCCAGGATGTAGGCAAACCCGCCGATTCGAGCGAGCGCTTCCTCAATACCCTCGAACTTTCCGATCGACAAGCCGAACTGCTTTCGGACAACTGCGTGCGCACTGGCCACACGGCCGGAGTGAATAGTGCCACCCGTGGACGTCGCAGGAAGGGAGATACCGCGGCCGGCAGCCAGCGACTCCATGAGCATGCGCCAGCCCCGACCGGCTCCCTCCCGACCACCGATGACAGCCTCCTCGAGTTTGACCACGACATCATGGCCTTCGGTCGGACAATTGTAAAACGGTATGCCGAGCGGGTCGTGACGCCTGCTGATGTCGACCCCCTTTGCGTCGGTGGGTATGAGTGCACACGTAATGCCGAGGTTTTCACCTCTACCAAGGAGGTTCTCCGGATCACGCAGTTTGAATGCGAGACCCAGCACCGTCGATATTGCAGCGAGTGTGATGTAGCGCTTTTTCCAGTTGAGTCGAATGTACAGGTCTCCGTCACTGGCGCGGAAGACGACACCGTCGGACTCAATTCCTCCGGCGTCCGAGCCCGCCATGGGCTCGGTCAACGCGAAGGCCGGGATCTCTTCATGACGCGCGAGCCTAGGCAAGTAGTGATTCTTTTGCGCGTCCGTCCCGTAATGAATAAGCAGCTCCGCCGGTCCGAGAGAGTTCGGAACCATAACCGTGATACCGAGGACCGCATTAACCGAGCCGACCTTCTTGACGACCGCACTATTGGCCGATGGAGAGAAGCCATGGCCTCCATATTCCTTCGGAATGATCAAACCGAAGAAGCGATGTCGCGCAAGTGCCTCCCACACCTCCGGCGGCAGGTCGCGCGTCTGAAAGACCTCCCAATCGTCGGTCATCTCGCAGATCTCTTCGCACGGACCATCGAGGAAGGCTTGCTCTTCGTCTGTCAGTGCACCATAGGACTGCGATAGGATCCTTTTCCAGTTCGGCTTACCGGAGAAAAGCTCACCCTCAATCCAGACGGTTCCGGCATCGATCGCCTCCTTCTCGGTTTCCGATATCTTGGGAAGGAATCCCATCGCCTTCATGAACTTCATCACTCCGAGACTCAGCATCCGTCGCAAGGGCGGAACATTGAACAAGGCGGCCAGCACACCGAAGGTTATCCAGAGCCAGACCGGCGCACCGAAACCGTAGAGGACGGCCGCACCGGCGATGGTCCACACCCAGAGCGGAGCACCGGTGTAGCCTAGCACAATCGAGACGACGATAATGCCGACGATCACACCCCAGATGGACATGTCGGCAAATACATCGAAGAACGGAAGATTCATGTCTCTAACCCAAGTCTGTATTCGGTTTTGATGCGCGCTCCTTCTAGAGCCGCATGTTTTCTATTACCGCGGCCGCACCCATGCCTCCACCGATGCACATCGTGCATATCCCGTATCGCGCCTGTCGGCGCGTCATCTCATGGATCAGCGTGGCCGTTAGCTTTGCGCCCGTACACCCCAGCGGATGCCCCAGGGCGATCGCACCACCATTGACGTTGACGATCTCCTCATCGAGCCCCAGCTCTCGAATGACGGCAAGCGCTTGGGCCGCGAACGCCTCGTTCAACTCGATGACACCGATATCCTTCAGCTTCAGGCCCGTCTGTCTGAGCACCATTTGGACCGCATCCACCGGGCCGATTCCCATCATCTCCGGTGCCACACCTGCGACGGCGAATCCGACGACCCGGGCCAGCGGGTCGACGCCGAGATCACTCATGACATTCTCGCTCATCACGACACTCGCCGCGGCCCCATCGGACATCTGCGATGAGTTGCCCGCCGTCACCGTACCTCCGGCCCGAAAGACCGGCCGTAATGAAGCCAACGCCTCCAGCGACGTGTCGCGACGCGGGCCTTCGTCAACATCAACTGTTGCTTTAACTGCCACCGATTGACTGTTGTGATACATTACTTCATTAACCTCCAGCGGTACAATCTCGTCGGCGAATTTTCCTTCGTCGATCGCTCGGACTGCCCGTTGATGCGACCGTAGGGAAAACGCATCCTGATCCTCGCGGCTGACCCCGTATTTCTCCGCAACGTTCTCTGCGGTATTGCCCATGTTGATGTACAGGTCGGGATCTGCGTCAACAGCCTGCGGATCGGCCGAGAAATAGAACCCGCTCATCGGAACCAGGCTCATCGATTCCGAGCCCCCGGCCACAACCACGTCTGCCTGCCCGGTGATCACGGACTGCGTCGCCATCACGATCGTCTGAAGCCCGGACGAGCAGAAACGATTGACCGTCGCTCCGGGCACGCGGTCCGGGAGACCGGCCCGCTGTGCGACAAACCTCCCCATGTTCAAGCCCTGTGGGCCTTCGGGCATGGCACAACCGATAAGGACATCGTCAACGGCGTCCGTCGAGAGCCCTTCGACGCGATCGATTGCCGCCCGAACAGCGACCGCTCCCATCTCCTCCGGCCGGTAGTTTCGAAGCATGCCCTTCTGCGCTTTGCCCACGGGCGTGCGCACCGAGCTCACTATATATGCTGCGTTTCTGATTTCCATTTCACTCACACCGAAAGTCTAGTTGCGAAGGGGCTTGCCCGTCTTCAGCATGTGTTCGATTCGCTCCTGTGTCTTCTTCTCCCCGAGGAGACTCAGGAACACTTCGCGCTCCAGCCCGAGCATGTAATCTTCGTCCACTTCCTGCGCACCGGTCAGGGAACCTCCGGTCAGGACGTACGCGAGACGCTTTGCGAGGTAGTAGTCGTATTCGCTTATGTATCGTCCTTGGAGGAAGTTGTAGGCTGCCGCTTCGAGGGTGGCACCACCGGGGCGGCCAACCGCAACAAAGCTCCGCTTGGCGGGCGGCAGATATCCGGACGCGGCGAGCTGCAGCACTCGAGCGCGCGCCGCGTGAATCCGTCGATTGCCGTTCATCACCACCGTCGTGGCCGCGGGCAGATATCCCATCGACACCGCCTCTCTTCCACTCCTGGAGACCTTGGCGCTCGCCACCGACTGAAAGGCTCGGTTCAGCGCTGACTGAATCTCGCTGACAAAACCGTTTGGCGCACCCTCCGCGGCTCGCACGGCCAGCCGGGTCGTTCCTGTTCCGGCCGGTATGACCCCAACACCGAGTTCGACGAGACCCACATACGCCTCGGCGGCAACAACCGGATGTTCCGATGCCATCGCGACTTCACAACCACCACCTAACGCCATTTGATGCACTGCGGCAACGACCGGCTTGCTGGCGTATCGCACGCGCTGGACCACATCCTGAAAACGACGCAGGAATTTCTCGATATCGTCAAAACGCCCCGCCTGCACAACCGCCGCTACCTCCACAAGGTTGGCGCCGACAGAAAAGTTCTTACCCTCGTTCGCCACCACGAGTCCGCACAGATTCGCGTCGCTCTCTACGTGCTCCATGGCATCCCAAAAGCCGTTCATCACACTCTGGCCAAGCGCGTTCGCCTTCGAACGAAACTCGAAGAGTGCAACCCCGTCGCCAAGATCAAGCAGACCCGCCGCCTCGTTCTCCCATAGCGTTCGCGTGGGATCCACCTTGACGACTGCCAGTGAGACCTCGTCCTGTGGCACTGGGTCCACAACCTTCGCCTGCTCCTGCGGGACATACACTGTGCGCGCGGCTCCACGCTTGCCGTAGAACCCCTCCGGGGAATCCATGCCGGTGACCCAGTCGGGCAACACTATCTGACGCTCCCGCATATCGTCAATCACCCGTTCGACACCGAGTGCATCCCAGATCTCAAAGGGACCCATCTCCCAGCCAAAGCCCCATTTCACTGCCCGGTCCACGTCCGCCGGGTTATCGGAGATTTCCGGTATGCGCCGGGCGCTGTAGCCAAGAAGGTCGAGAGTGGTGCTGCGGAAGAAGTCACCCGCAACGCCGTCCGACGCGTACAGTGCACGAATCCGATCCGGAAGCCGCCCCGCACTCCACACTTCACCAAGTTCCAGCGACGGCGTGCCACTCGTGTATTCTCTCGAAGTCGGATCTATCGATCGGATCTCTTTCCCGACTTTTTGATAGTATCCCGCTCCAGTCTTAGCGCCCAGCGCGCCGTTCTTTACAAGCGAAGCCAAAACTTTGGGCGTTGTGAACGCGTCGGCGCTTTCGTCGTCGGATGCGATCGCGGCATGCAGATTCTCGATCACGTGCTGCATCACGTCGAGGCCGACGACGTCAGCCGTGCGAAACGTCGCGGACTTCGGCCGGCCGGTCAACGGGCCGGTGAGAGCATCGATATCTTCGATTGACAGACGCCCATCCTCGAACCATCGTATCGCAGACAGCATCGCATAGATGCCGATCCGGTTTCCGATGAAGTACGGCCTGTCCTTCGCAACGACGATACCTTTGCCGAGATGGACGCGGCCGAACCACGAAACACGATCGAGCACGTCCGGCGCTGTGTCCGGAGTGGGAACGAGCTCGAGGAGCCTCAGATATCGCGGCGGATTAAAGAAGTGCGTGCCGAGAAATCGTTGCCGAAACGCCTCGCTGCGTCCGGCAGCAATCTCTCCGATCGGCAGACCACTCGTGTTGGTGCTGACGATGGTGTCGGGCCCGACGACCTGCTCGATGCGCTCCATGAGGTTGCGCTTGATGTCCATGCGCTCGACGACGGCCTCAACGACCCAATCGACATTCGCGAGCTTTGCGAAGTCGTCGTCGAAATTGCCGAGCCGGATGCGTCGTGCCGTACTGTCTTCGAAGAATGGATCGGGACGCAGCTTCTGCGCCTTCTTGAACATAGATGCGACCACGGCATTGCGGTCGTCGTCGTCTGTCGCTGCGAGGTCTAGCAGCAGGACCTCAAGCCCTGCGTTGGCCGCATGTGCGGCGATCTGGGCTCCCATCGTGCCCGCGCCCAGGACCGCGACCCGCTCAAACGGGCGGTGATGGTGCGCTCCCGCAGCAACGACCTTTGAATCACTTACTTCAACCTGCATGGCTTCTCCTCCCTACTCATGCCGCTTTCAAGCGGCGGTTATTTCAGATACTAAGTCGCCTCCTTCTTCCCGGTACATCTCCTCGATGACGTCGCCGAATCGCTCGACTACGACCGGCCTTTTCACTTTGAGCGTTGGTGTCAGAAGACCGGAGTCGACGGTGACGTCCGCCACGACGAGCCTGAACCTCTTAATGGTTTCCCAGCGAGGGCGTCCTTGGTTGGCGCTGTCCACGAGGCGCTGAAACCGCGCCACGACATCGGGGTGCTTGACCAACTGCTCATCCGAGAGGTTCGGGTCGAGTTCCATCCGCCTCGCCATATCGCGAACCGCATCCATGGCCGGAAAGAGCAGCGCGGCGCAGAACTTCCGCCCGGGGCCAAAGACGACGATTTGCTCGATGAGCTTCTCCTTCGTGAGTGCGTTCTCAAGCGGCTGTGGCGCCACGTACTTTCCCGTTGAGAGCTTGAAGAGGTCCTTCTTGCGGTCGGTGATTACCAGGCGCCCTTCGTCGTTGAAATGACCGATGTCGCCGGTGTGAAACCAACCGTCGGGGTCGATGACCTCCCTCGTCTTCTCTTCGTCGTGGTAGTAGCCGAGCATCACGTGCGGACCGCGCGTCAGGACTTCGCCGTCGTCGGCGATCATGACTTCGACACCCGGAATGGGCTCGCCCACGGTGCCCGCCCGATTGGATTCGGCGCGGTTGAACGTGATGACGGGGCTTGTTTCGGTCAGGCCGTAACCCTGTAGGACGTCGACGCCGGCCGCACCAAAGACGTTGGCCAGATCGGCGTTCAGGGCCGCACCGCCGGCGATCACGTACCTGACGCGGCCACCCAGCGCCTGCCGCCACTTGGAATAGACCATCGCGTCTGCAAACCGGCGCTTCAGCCCGTAAGACAACGGCATCGGCCTGCCCAGTTCGAACTTGTCAGCCAGACCGAGTGCCCACAGCGCAAGGGTTCGTCGCAAACCAGTCTGCTGCTCCGACCTCGACTGTATGCCCCCGTAAACTTTCTCGAGTACGCGGGGAACTGTGGCGAAGATTGTCGGCTTCACTTCGCGAAACCGATCTGCCAGCTCGTCGGGACGCACGAAGTGGTTTGTCGTGCCGTGAGCTAGAAACCCATAGTGCAGCGTACGCGCGAACACATGCGTGAGTGGCAGAAACGATATCCCCATCTCTCCGTCCGGCCCATCCGTGTAACCCTGCAGCTCCGAGAACGAGGTGAGTCCGTTCGAAGAGATGTTTTCGTGCGTTAGCATCACGCCTTTGGGTCGACCAGTCGTGCCGCTTGTGTAGATAATTGTGGCGAGGTCGCGCGGGTCAATCATCCCGAGCATTTCCTGCACGCGCTTCGGATGCGCTGTACGAACGGCGCGCCCTCTATCGAGAACCTCGTCTATCGAATGGATCTCGACCGAACCCGACTGGCTCGCCACGCGGGCGAGGTCGGCCGATCGGACAACGACCACATGCTTGAGCGAAGGCAGGTCGCGTATCGCCGTCCAGATCTCCTCGAACTGATCCTGGTTCGAAACGATCAGCCCCGTGGCGCCGCTGTGCGCCATGACGTAACGGACCGATTCGG
>JBFHWK010000013.1:0-29397 GCA_041589075.1 Rhodothermales bacterium | reverse complement strand
TGGACCTCGACGCGATTGTTTCGAGGGCCGTGAACTATCTGACCGAGCCTGCGTCGTAGTCGCCGCACACATTCTGGCCGATCGGTATAGCGTGAAACAACTCCTCTTTAGTGCCATCATCTGGGCCGCCGCTGCAGTCTGTGGCCGCTGCATGGCACAGCAGCCCGAAGCTGCACCCGTTCTGCTGAATGTCGCCGATCTTGACTCGTCAATAGTCTTCGACATTCGGTATGCAACGTCTGACAACTTCGTCGGATCGCGCGTCGATGGTTACGAAGAGCCGCTATGTCTTTTGTCAGAGCCGGCGGCCGAAGCACTCGTGCAGGCGCACCGGGAGCTGATCAGCCTGGGCTACGGACTCGTAGTATTCGACTGTTACCGGCCGCAGCGTGCGGCCGACCACTTCGTTCGGTGGGCACGATATCCGCGCGAACAATCCACAAAAGGCGCGTACTACCCACGTGTCGAAAAGAAACGGTTGTTCAAACTCGGCTACATCTCTTCGCGGTCCGGTCATAGCCGCGCCAGCACCGTCGATGTCGGTCTGGTGCGATTCGGAGAAGATTCAACGGGCAGCGAGATGCGGAAGATTGTCGACATGGGAACACCGTTTGATTTCTTCGATCCTCTCTCACATACAGATGCGGACGGACTGAAGAAGTCACAAAGACGGCATCGCGACCTGTTGCGGGATGTACTGAGTCGCCATCGCTTTCGAAACTACGCCAAGGAGTGGTGGCACTTCACACTGCGAAACGAGCCCTACCGACATCGCTATTTCGATGTGGTCGTTAGCCGGCAGTCGGCGTCTGAGCGAGTTCGCGATCCGAATTGACGTGCCGCCACATGCCATTTTCGTCGAAGCCAAGCGGACGTTTGCGAACAGATCAGAAGCCGACCGTCCAGTCGATCCGAAACCGTGTGCCCTCCTGCCGGGACACGGCATTGCGTGATTCGGGCGCGATTCCGTCGACCGAGTAGAATCTTGCGGACACCACGCTGTTGACGCCGATCGCGTAGTCGGCCCGGATCTCGTGACCTTTGAAGTTGCTCGCTTGTTGCAGACCATCCGTTTCCCACCGCACCCAGTCGTCTTGAGCATACCCGGCCACGACAGCGTACTTCTCGATATAGGCGTAGGTGTATCGGATTGTCCAATCGCCGGTCTCTTTCAGACTGCCGACGCCCCCGCTCAGCGACCAGCCGGTTTTTTCGCTACGGTTGAACATCTTCGGACGGTATCCTTCCAGGTTGAGGTAGAGATCCCCGCCGATCGTTATCGGAAACCGCCACGAGGTAGTTGTGGCGCTAACGCTCAACGACGTAATCCGGTAGTCCAGATCTCCCAGTCGGCGGTCTTCGATGTCAAAGTTGTGCGAGAAATCGAGATAGGCGAGACCGCTGCGCAGCGACAGCGTTCCTCTCCGGTGACTGGCAACGATTTGAAACGTAGCCAAGCGCGTCAGGTCGATAAGCGAGGTGTTCGCACTCGGCTGCAAGATGAAGTAGCCGAAGTAACCCGAAAGTGTCAGGTCTTTTCGTAACCGTCGATGCTGCGAAACGGCCAGCCCCTCCGGTGTAATATCGTCGTCCCAGAGCAGTTGGTTGCGTCTCCAGAGCGGGAAGTCATTCTTGCCGATCCAGAGTGTGCCGCCCGTCCACATCGTCTGGATATAAGCTTTGTCGATAAAAACGCCCTTGGGCGCGAGCTCGTCTCCGAATGTCGCGTAGGCAGACTCGTCGTTAAGGCTAGTCCGTACGCGGCCGCCGAAAGCGACATGGCGCGAGCGCCGATAGACGAACCCGCCTCGCAACCGAAATCGGGCCCGGTCCCGGTTAGAGTGCCGCACGCCGTCACTCGCTCGAAAGTTTCTGTCCAGCTCGCCACGCACACGTAAGTCACCGAAGAACCTCAACGGTTTCGACTCGTCCGGAACCATCGCCGTCATTCCGATGGGATCCTCAGGACGCGGCGTGATCTGCACGTCGACGGGGCTGCTTTCGAGTACAAGTTCTGGAAGGTCCGACCTGTAAGCCCGTACCGAGTAGGAGCCTGCGTCGTCCATGGACGCCGCTGCTATCATGAGCCTGGGTGACCGGCTGCCACCGCTGTCAACGACAACACCGTCTCGCAGCCACTCGGTGCGGTCGGCCACTGTGTGGATGTCGACGACGAGCTCGAGTGGTTCCCCTTCACCGACGATGACGGTTTGAGCATGTCCGAACTTCTTCTGAGCAGCATAGAGCAGACGGTCGCCCAAGTCTGCGTTGCGCTCCACGTCTTCAAACGAGAGCCGGTTTGCGGACACGTCGACAATGATCAAGTGCTCGAGTCCTGTCAGGTCCGGCAGCGACACGAGGTCATTCTCCGACAGAAAGAGAGACGAGAGGGATTCGAGGGAGCGAATCGATACGGGAAGTGCGCCGCTGATCTCGTTGCCGTCGAGCGAGAGCGTTCGCAGCGCAGTCAGCTGTCCGAGAGCGTCCGGCAGTTCACCCGTGAGGTTGTTAGCGGCGAGGTCAAGGCCGACCACACGCCCATTCTGCACGACAACGTGCTCCCATTCGCCGCTGCGAAGGCTCCCCTTGAGCCATCCCCGCGACCGTTTCCACTGCGGGCCACCGGTCGCGTGAAAGAGCCTAACAAGCACAAGAGAATCCAGTCGGAGCGCCGCGTCGACGTCAGACAATTCGACGTACGCGATGTCAGTTTCGACGCCGGCGGCCGCAATATGCGGAGTCTGCTGTGCAGCAGCATCCTGTGCCGCGAAAAGGATCCCTGCCGCGGCAAGGCATGCGCGTACCGCTACCGCGCGGGTACGCGAAATCCCGATACCACCCATGTCCAGCACCCGTGCCGGGTATCGATGTGAGTTGCTGTTGGGCCGCGCACTCGACGAATGCAGGGCCTGATTACTTCAATACGGGGCAAAAAAAGTGATTTGCGCTTGTCAGGCGCGCCAGCCCCGGTTCGTTTACGTGCAGATAAGCGTAAGAATGTCGTTTGCCGAGCAACCGAATGCGCCTGTTTCTGCGCTTTCGTACTCTTTCGGGGAATATACAGTCGAATCCGGTTTTGTCACATGAAAACGCGAAAGCTGGGATACTCTGATCTCGAGCTGACGACAGTCGGCCTGGGGACCTGGGCCATCGGGGGTCCGTGGCAGTTCGGTTGGGGCTCGCAGGACGATAAGGAGTCCATCTCCACTATACACCGGGCGCTTGACCTCGGCATCAACTGGATCGACACGGCACCGGCATACGGGTTGGGTCACTCCGAAGAGATTGTGGGCCGCGCTGTGGCGGCGCGAACCGAAAGACCCTTTATCGCGACCAAGTGTGGACGCGTCTGGGACCATCGCAAGCGAGGTCGTATCAAAGGCCGGCTGAAGGCGAAGAGCGTGCGAGCGGAAGCGGAGGCAAGTCTTCGTCGGCTGCGCGTCGACGTCATCGATCTTTACCAGATACACTGGCCGGATCCCGACCACGACATCGAGCAAGCATGGGAGGAGATTGCGCGTCTCGTAGACGAGGGGAAGGTGCGATACGCAGGGGTCTCCAACTTCACGGTTTCCCAGATTCGAAGGGCCCAGCGGATCCATCCCGTTGCATCACTGCAGCCTCCATACAGCATGATCCGCCGCGACGTAGAGAACGAGTTGCTCGACTACTGTTTGCAGAACGACATCGGGGTAATCCCGTACAGCCCGATGCAGGCAGGCCTGCTCACCGGGAAGTTCACGCGTGAGAGTGTCCAAGCATTGGCGGCGGACGACTGGCGCCACCGCAGCGCGCCGTTCATCGAACCCGAGTTGTCTGCGAATCTCGAGCTGGTCGAGCAGCTTCGGCCGATTGCGGCGCGGGAGAACAGGAGCCTGGCAGCGTTGGCTATCGCGTGGGTGTTGCGGCACCCTGCGGTGACGGCAGCGATCGTGGGCGCGCGGCGGCCATCGCAGATCGAGACCACGGCACGCGCCGCCGGATGGACACTGACGGCCGCCGAGATCGACGAGATCGAAGAGCTGCTTACGCGGCGCGAAGCCGGAGTTGCTCAGTAAAGAAGAAAATCAGTGCTGCACCAGGGTCACGTGTTCGGCGAGAAGCTCGCCGAATCCTGATCGCACCTGACCGACAATTCCTTCGGGACGAACCGTACCGTAGTAGACCAGATCCACCTTCTGGGAGTTGTTGTTCTTGATGTTCAACTTGATGTACGGCTTGTTCATTGTGCCCGTGACCGACGCGTACTCGGTGAGTCGTTCGTCACCCGGACAGTCCTCGGAGACCATCGTGTAGCTTCCATGCCCGCGAACGTGTTCGCCATCGCTCTTGAGCTCGAAGTCTAACGACCGAATCTCGTAGGAGCAGTTGTCGACCGAACGGACATCATACACATCGTCCGCTTCGACAGCAGCGGTCCACAGACCCTCGATCTGCAACCTGCTGTTCGCCGCCGGAGCAGTGACTGCCTCGTTCTGCGCAACGCCTTGTGCTTCTTCTTCGCCAAAGTAGACGTGATCGGAGGGTGCGGCGGCCTTGGCGGCCGGTTTGTTGAAGATGCGTGCGCCCTGCACCTGTTCAATCACGGCTTCGTTTACCTGCTTCGGCGTGAAGAAGGCCTTTATGGTGGAACCTTCGTTGTTCACGTCGAAGAGCACGAGGCCGGCCGTCGTAATCCACACCGTGTGGAACAGGGCCGAGGTTCCGGTCGAGCGGGGCTTTCGGCGCGATTTGTAGCGAGCCATGCGGTAGGGGGTCGTGGTGAGTGAGAAAGTGCCTCGGCTGGGATTTCAGGCACGTGGTGTACTGAATCGTTATCGGCTATTGGGCGCCGGAATTAAGCGTTTTGGACCCCTTCGGTGACCGCGTTGCCACAGAGCAATTGTAGGACGACCGCCTTCGGACAGTGATTAATATCTTCCGTCGATCGTTCCCCAAAAGTGGGTTTTACCCTCATGGCTTACGGCGACAATGCGGAGCAGAGGCGGCTGATAGACTCGGAGCAGCGGCGTGCGGACTGGAAGCACTGGGGGCCCTACATGTCGGAGCGTGCATGGGGTACGGTGCGTGAAGACTACAGCGCGAACGGCAATGCGTGGGAGTATTTCCCGTACGACCACGCCCGGAGCCGCGTCTTTCGTTGGAACGAGGACGGACTCGGTGGCTTCTGCAACAGGTTCCAGAATGCGTGTCTCGCGGTCGCGCTCTGGAACGAACAGGACTCCCATCTGAAGGAACGACTGTTCGGCCTCGACGGCAAAGAGGGCAATCACGGCGAAGACGTCAAGGAGTACTATTTCTATCTGGACGGCCTTCCATCGCACGCATATATGAAGATGCTCTACAAGTATCCTCATGTTGCGTTTCCCTATGATCAGCTGCGCGCTGCGAACCGGTCCCGCACGCGCCTCGATCGGGAGTTCGAGCTTTTCGACGCGCTCCGCGAGTCGTTTCTGGAGAACCGCTACTTCGATGTGTTCGTGGAGTACGCGAAGATTGATCAGGAAGACATCCTCTGTCGCATCACCGCTCTAAACCGCGGGCCGGAGCCCGCACCGTTACACATTGTGCCGCATCTCTGGTATCGGAATACGTGGTCATGGGGATATCATCGCCCGAAGCCGATGCTGGAAGCGCTGAGTGACGGCGGTCCACTTGTCGTTCACGGAAACCACCGCCACATCGGCGAACGCTGGTGGTATGCTGCCGTTGACGGGGCGCCCAGTGCGCACGACGGCCGCCTGCTGTTTGCCGACAACGAGACGAATACGCAACACCTGTGGGGTACAACCAATCCGACGCCGTTTGTCAAGGACGGGATCAACGAGTGTGTAGTGAACGGTCGCGAAGAGGCGGTCAACCCGGCGGGAGTCGGTACCAAGGTCGCCGGATGGTTTCGACGTGTCGTGCCACCGGGTGAATCTTTTGTCGTCAATGTCCGCTTCGTGAACCATACGGTAGATGCACCTTTCGAATCATCATCGGATGTCTTCGCGAAACGCATCCAGGAGTGCGGCGATTTTTACGAGACCGTACATCGCGCCACATTATCCGAAGACGAGCGGCGTGTTCAGCGGCAGGCGTTGGCCGGTCTGTTATGGAACAAGCAGTTCTATCACTACGGAGTAGATCTATGGCTGGAGGGAGATCCGGCGTTGCCGCCGCCGCCAACCCGGCACGGCGGCCGGAATGCTGACTGGCGGCACTTCTACTCCATCGCCGTGCTCTCGATGCCGGACAAATGGGAATACCCGTGGTTCGCAGCATGGGATCTCGCCTTTCACACCGTACCGCTTGCGATGATCGATCCCGAGTGGGCGAGGCGTCAACTGACCATCATCCTGCGTGAGTGGTACATGCACCCGAACGGGCAGATACCCGCGTACGAGTGGAACCTCAGTGATGTCAATCCTCCGGTGCACGCGTGGGCCGCCTGGCGCGTGTACGAAATTACGCGCCGCGTCATCGGCGAGGCAGACACGGCGTTCCTCGAGCGCATCTATCACAAGCTGTTGCTGAACTTCACGTGGTGGGTGAATCGGAAGGACCGCGGCGACAACAATGTTTTTCAAGGGGGATTTCTCGGGCTGGACAACATCGGCCTGTTTGACCGCAGCGAGCCGTTACCCACCGGTGGGTTCCTTGAACAGGCCGACGGGACCGCGTGGATGGGGATGTACTGCCTCTTCATGCTGCGCATTTCCCTCGAGTTGGCAAGGACGCGTCCGGTCTATGAGGACGTTGCGACGAAGTTCTTCGAGCATTTCGTTTACATCGCCGATGCAATCAACGACGGATGCGGCGGAACAGGACTGTGGAATGAGGAGGACGGATTCTACTACGATCTGATTCATACACCCGACGACCGGTACTTTCCCATCCGCGTTCGCTCCTTTGTCGGGCTGATTCCACTGCTTGCCGTGGAGGTAATCGACGCAGAGCTGCTGGAAGCGCTGCCCCGCTTTCGACGGAGAATGGAGTGGTTCGCCGAGTATCGTCCCGAGCTGATGGAGCACATCTCATCGATGGGCCGGCCGGGCCGCGACAACAAACGGCTGCTCTCACTTGTTGATGCGCGCAAGCTGATCCGCATTCTGGATCGGGTCCTCGATCCAACGCGGTTCTTGTCCGACTACGGTGTGCGGTCGCTTTCGCAACAGCATGCGGCGGACCCGTTTGTCCTGCACGTGAACGGGAATGCGTACAAGGTCGAGTACGAGCCCGGCGAATCAAGGACCGGCCTGTTCGGCGGCAACTCAAACTGGCGTGGACCTATATGGATGCCTCTGAACTACCTGATGATCGAGGCGCTGCAAGACTACCACGCCTACTATGGTGACGATTTCACGATAGAACTGCCCCGTCATTCAGGAAGCGCCGCAACGCTCGATGCTGTGGCTGAGGATCTGGCGCGGCGCCTGGCGAAGATCTTCCTGCGTGATTCGTCCGGCCGCCGTCCCTTCCGGGGAGATAACGACTACATGCAGAACGACCCGCATTGGAAGGACCATGTACTGTTCCATGAGTTCTTTCATGGCGAAAGCGGTATCGGACTTGGTGCGAGTCATCAAACCGGCTGGACCGCGTTGGTCGCAGAGCTTCTGCATCGCTTCTCGCGATAGACAGGATGTACGCGAATAAGAAAGAGGCCCCCGTCGAAACGGCGGCCTCTTCTCCTGAAGATATTCCCGGTGTCTTGTCGCGCCGACTAGCTTCGTGACAGAACGATCGATGCGGTCGATCTGCCGCCGTTGGCGGTGAGGTTGCCGACAAGGTCGTCATCGGTCAATGTTCCCTCGAAGGTGTAGAGCAGCTTGCCCGCCGTGTCGTTTGTGATTGTCAGCACGACGCGGCCCTCGAGGATCGTACCTTCGACGACGGCATATTTGATGTCGTCATCACAGGCGTTCAGGGCGATCGTGCCGAAGCCGAATACGTCCGTCATCCCTTCTCGCAGTGTTATCGAAATCTTTGGCGCATCCGAGCAGTCGTTGTCCACTGGCGTCGACCAGTTGCCTGCGACATGCTCGGCACGAATGACTTTGCTCGGTGACTCCGTGACGCCCTCATCCTCAAACCCGAAGAACGCATGAGGCGAGACATTGGCGACGTTGGTCGCCGGTGTCCGGCCCGACGCCTCCGTACTCCAGATTTCTTCGTGCGACGTGCGGTCGACGCCTGACAGCGACGAATCCGTCCAGGGTGAGAACAGCCCGGTCAGGCTGCCCGCACTTATCAGAAGGACGGCAATCCCGGAAAACCAGACTACATTTGACAGTACGTCGCCACGACGCACGTCACGGCGCGTTTCAAAAAGGTGTCTACGCATCGATTTCGGTGGGGGTAGTGGGCGCTGGTCGCCTCAGGTGCCTTCTGGGAGGGGAGAAGGCGACACTTAGCGGCGCTCATTGTATCGATGCGAAATCGCAGTTATTAAGCGGAAAAAATTGACGAGTGTGCCAAGAGAGCCCGAAGGATCTGTTAAGGGCGGTCCCTGCCGGCGGGCGGAGATCGTGCATAATCCACCAAATAAACTCGTCCTAGGTCCTCAGAGCTCGATTTTGTCGCGGATCGGCTCTTGCCTATCGAGGATTCCCAGAATATCCGGCGGATGCCAGTCCGGCGGTTTGATCCACTTGCCATCGTCGCGCATGTAGGATCCCGGACCGAACTTGCGAAGGTTGGCCGTATCCACTTCCTCAAGAACAGGCTCGTCGTCGACACCAAAGGCGATCAGGGTACCGATCGTGACTACCGAGATGTCGGCGCAGCCATCTACGACACCCTCCAGGTCGACGTCGTGATCCGCCGTGAACTGCAGGTTCAGGTTGTCGTCGGTGAGATTGACGCGGCCATCTTCATCCGCTGCTTCAACGCGCACACCAAGCGCATTGACGGTCTCGAGAGCTTCCTCCAGGATCAGCTTGGCGCGCAAGAGGCGAATCTGTTCGTCGGGAATCGTAGTTGCTGCCGGCGTTTCCTGGCCCACTTTCTGCATGAACGTGCGAACGCGCCTGTAATGTGGAGAGGGCATGATGGTGGGTCGTTTCGTCTGGTGGTCGCTCAGTTTGAACTTATGAAATCGCGGCCGCGAAAGATCCCCATGTGGAAAACTTCCGGTCGGGCCCTGCTATCGGATTCGGTTATCGAACCAGCAATAACTTGCGCGTCGTGGCGTGCTCACCGTCGCTCACGCGCACGACATAAACGCCGCTCGCCACCGGCCTACCGGAGCTATCCGTTCCGTCCCACGTGAACCGCCGTTGTGCTCGTGTCGTCGTTTCGCTGCGTTGTCCGAAGATGGTTCTGCCGAGGATGTCCGCGATAATGAGATGCGGTGTTCGGAGTGGATCGGTCTCGTAGACGATCGTAACCTCACGCGAGAATGGATTCGGATAGAGGGCCGTGATCGACACTGCCGACGGAACGTCCGGGGGCTCTTCGACAGCGACACCGCCCCCAGTTTCTTCGATGGTGAGACCCGGTGTCAGGTCACGTCCCACCAGGCCCGGATAGTCGGCGCCGTATCGATACGCCCGGAAGACCGTATTGGCATCGAAGGCCGGGTTCACGTCGGGAATCTCTTCGTATTGAGCAACGATGACCGTGTCGGACAGTACGGGATTCACATACCGCCAGACTTCGTCGCCGGCAGGTGTGACTTCGAGGAGTGTTCCGTGTGCGCAGTCGCAAATCAATGTGTTGCCGCTCGGTAATCTCTGAGCATTCCCGAGAATCTGTGAGTACAGGTCGGTGGGATTGGCGGTGGTGAATTTCCATGCGGGCACGGCCGGCAGGAACGGCATGCCGGATCCAGGCAGCGCGTAAGAACCATCCGGGTTGCGAGGAGTGTCGAGTTCGATGATCGAGGTGATTCTTCCTGCCGGACGCTGAAACCCGTTGTTGAAAACCAGCAGGTCGCCTGACGCCGCCAGTCCAGGCTCGATCCAGTGCGCGTCGTGCTGTCCGAAGAACTGTTGGTCGTCCGCGGTGCCCGATCGATACGCCTGCGGGTTTCCCCAACGATAGAGGAGGTCGCCGCCGCGGCCGTAGCGTCCGCCGCTGTGTCCGGCCGCCTCGGCAGTCGTGGTGCTGTGGTCGATGATCCAGAGTTCGTGGTGGCCCCGAGCGCTCACGATTATCTGGTCGAGATCTGCGTTGTAATCAAGCCCGTTGATGTGTATCCAGTTTGCACCACGCTCTGCGGCCATATTCAGGTCGATCAGCTCCGGATGCTCCGCCACCACGCCGAAGTTGGCCTTGCTGGGGTCGAAGTCCTGAATGACATGGTCCCAGGCGTGCCACTCCCAGACGATCCGGCCACCGAACGGCCCGTC
Organism: Rhodothermales bacterium; assembly: GCA_041589075.1. Classification (GTDB taxonomy): domain Bacteria; phylum Bacteroidota; class Rhodothermia; order Rhodothermales; family JABDKH01; genus JBFHWK01. The sequence continues at coordinate 19,060 of JBFHWK010000013.1, read as the reverse complement.
TTTAGCGACTTCGATAATCATCTCCGGCCAGAGACCGCTTTCGTCGACCTGAGTTGTGTCTCGACCGTGCGAAATCGCCTGCTCCTGAGTACGGAATTCCCACGCGGTCATCAGGATGTTACCATTGGGAAGCATCTCGACATCGTGGTGCAGCTGTGCTTCGTCGCCAAACAGCTCGTATGCCCAGACGAGGTTGCCGTCCCAATCGAATTCCTCGACGCGAGCGCCTGTGCCGCCGGCACCGAATCTGGAGATGTTCCTGCCGAACGTGGCCGCCCGCAGCATGTTGCCGTTCTCGAGAAGGTAGGCCGGGTTCGTTGCGGGATAGTCACTCTTCCACGTGTTCACAATGCGCCCGTCCATGTCGACCAGGTATGTTACGGTCGAAGAACGCGGAGCGAAGAACGTGTATCCGTCGAAGGCACCAGCCTCTCGGTGAATGACGCCAACGGTGCGCTGCTGTGCGACGGATGCAGGTATCACGACGACACTCGCAAGAAGTGCGGTCGACAGAAGGCGAAGCGTCACGGTCATCGAGGGTCGAATCGTGTAACAAGGGGGACAAGATAACGTCTGCTGGCGAACGCAACGGGGCAACACGCGGCCCCTGTCAACGTCATCGCACCGCGTCGAGTCGCGGTGCGCAGAGTCTCAGGTGACGCGGGCGTTGTACCGCCCGGCTGCCTCAGGCCCCATCTTCGCGAGAAGCACCTGAATCCTCGTCAGACTGTTTTATCCGACCCAGGAACCGCTCGAATCCGCTCTTCAGCTCTCCCAGGAACTCGTCCGCATCGCCCTTCAGTTCCTCCCACGTTTCTCCGCTGGCATGCAGGATCTCGTCGAGCTTCACACGCGCGGCGTCACGCTGTTTCTCCAGAGCGTCGATACCTTCGGCGAGCTTGATTTTCGCATCCGCTCCTTCCTCTGCCAGCTTTGCTTTCATCTGCTCGAGTCGAGCTTCCAACTGGTCGATCGCGGCCTCGGCCTTCTGGCGGTAGGCTTCTTTCTTGTCGATCATGGTCTTTTACTTGAATGCGGCACCTCGCGACTACACGCGAGGGACCTCGGTGGCTGTCTTCTGAACAGGCGTCTGGCTGCGCCTCCTAGCGGACGCGATGCGGGCGGCGAGGTAACCGACGGCGAGACCGATCAGCAGCACGAGCACCAAAAGAACGATCAGAGACAAGCTGAATTCCCAGGCGAACAGGTTTACCGTGATAACCTCGGTGTTCTGCGCAACGACGATCGTAAACAGCAGAAGCAGAACGCCCATCACAATGGCGCGAAAAGTCTTCATCCCACGTCCGGAAGTTTTCAGTCCTTGCGCGTCAACAGCCCGCCCGAGCTAAAGTTCGTTCGGAAGTCACGACCCGGGCAACACCGGCGACCGTTCTCGTGCGGTGACGGTGCGGCGGTGCCGGGATGGGGATTCCGGGACTTATTTCGGACCCCGGATACGAAAGGCCCCGTTGGCCCGTTATTTTGATTACACCATCAGACAAGGAAATCGATGTATCGTGAATTGTTTGTTTCGACGGTCCTTAGCGCGGCGTGGTTGTCGATGTGTTTTGTCGCCTTCGGATTTCTCTACGGGGTGGTTAGTGAGATCGTTGGTCCGTTTCGGTTGATGGCCTGGGAGGGTGCGCTCGGGCACATAGAGATGCTGGGCGGGAAGATATCCATCGGCCGCGTATCGATCTGGATCTATGCGGCATTCATGACGGCCGCCTGCCTGCCGATCAATCGTTACTGGCAGCGCCGCGTGGAAGACGCTCGGTCCGAGGCGGCGAATCCTGCCGAATAACAGCCTCCGGCGGCTAACCTTTCGGACGTTACACCGTAAGAGGACGAAAGCTAACCCGCCTCAGCAGCATCAGTTAATCGGTTACCACCATGCAGGCGTCCATCATCGACCGATTCCGGCGATCACTACAGACGCGGCGCGACAATCTCCGGCAATGGATTTCGGCGGATCAATCCGAGCGCGAGCGATGTCTGGGGGGATGTCCGGAGGACGACGTAACCGTGCTTGCGGAGCTCGATGCCGCCATCGACCGATGCACGTCCGGCGAGCTGGGTAAGTGCGACCGTTGCGAGGGCGACGTAGAGGTTGAGAGGCTACGACTCGACTTCACAACGCGGATCTGCCTGTCGCATTACTCCGAAAGTGAGCTCAAGGTGCTCGAGCGCGACCTGGAGCTTGCCGCACAACTGCAGCGTGATCTTTTTCCGCGCTTCGTGCCGGCGCTCGATGCCGTGGAAGTTGCGGCGCACGTGCGCCCGGCCCGTGCCGTCGGTGGCGACTACTACGATTTCTTCCCGTTCGCCGATATGACGCAGGGTGTTGTCGTTGCGGATGTGATGGGCAAGGGCCTTGCCGCGAGCATGTTGATGTCGAATCTGCAGGCCAGCATCCGGATCCTCGGTCCGCAGCACGATAGCCCGAGTGCCTTGTTGGCAAGGCTGAACGAACTGTTTCGCTACAACGTGGCCGTGACCAACTTCATTTCCATCTTCGTATTGCAGATAGAAACCGGAGCGTCGTCGATTCGGTACAGCAACGGGGGCCACAACCCGGCTTTGATGTTGCGTGGCTCCGATTCGCGGTTCGATCTGCTCGAACCATGCGGACCGGCGCTCGGACTGATCCACGAGCCTTCTTACGAAACGCGTGAGACGGAGTTTGATGCAGGAGATTTGTTGTTGCTGTACACGGATGGTGTTTCAGAAACGAGAGATGCGCGTGGCAAGGAGTTTGGACTCGCACGGATCCAGGAGAGTCTGACTGAGCAGCAGGGCCGATCGGCGGTTCGTGTCATCGACAGCCTGCGTGAGCGACTTCAGATGTTCTCAGGTGGTGTGCCGCATGATGACACGACACTTCTGGTGGTGAGGAAGTTGCAGCCGAGCAAGCGGCCGCTCAAAGAAGTGGGTCTCGTAGGCCAGGCATAATTACCAATGAAAGGAAGCTACACGGCCGGCACGGTCTCCGGGATCAGTGTGAAGTTGCACTGGACGCTGGTCATTCTGTTCGTCTGGCTGTTCGGACTCTATGTTTGGCGTGGCGCATCGCTGAGCGCAGCATTTACGGGCGTCTCACTGGTGGCGCTGCTTTTTGTATGTGTTGCCCTGCACGAACTGGGGCACTCATTCGCGGCGCGGCGTTTCGGCATACACACGCGAGACATCACGCTGTATCCCTTCGGCGGCATTGCAAGGCTCGAAGGCCGCGCGATGAAGCCGGTCGAGGAGCTCTGGGTCGCGCTCGCCGGGCCAGCCGTCAATCTGGGAATTGCGGCGGCACTCTATATCGTCGCCTCGTCGACTGGTATCTCGACCGCCGCCGATATTATCCTGCGGCCGGGCGGTTTTCTTGGGACGCTGATGTGGCTCAACCTCGCACTTGCGCTCTTTAATCTGATACCTGCGTTTCCGATGGATGGCGGACGGGTGCTGCGCGCCGGGCTCGCGACGCAAATGCGCTACGAAGCAGCGACGCAGATCGCCGTCTTCTTCGGCGTGGTCATCGCCATCGTGTTCATGATCGTCGGGTTGCTGCGCTTCAACCCATCGCTCGTCTTTGTGGGCTTGTTCGTACTTCTTGGTGCAACACAGGAGTCCAAGGCGCGGCCGTAGTCGGCGAGGGTCGACGTGCCTTCGTAATAGAAAGAATGCCCGACGTTCGTAAGAGGCCGGGCATTTTCGTGTATCTGTGCGATGCTACGGCAGTTTATATGAGCCGGTCCATTTTCCGACGGAGCTGCCATCGGCAAACACGGCCGCACGTGTCCAGGTGCCTTCGCCCGTAATACCCGCCAGCTTGCCGGTGCCGGCGAAGTATCCCCAGACGCCACATAGATCCGGGCAGCTTGTCGTGCCGCCGTCAGTAGCCCGCCACCAGAACGATGCCTGGTCGCCGTCAGCACTCATGCTGAAGCAGGAGCCGCTGGCGGACGCCACCGAACCGTCTTCGTTCAACCGAAACAGGCCGACGCAATTAGCTGTCGTGTTGTCGATTGGATGGCCCGGCTTGTCCGCAAACGCTGCCTGGTGATAGTAACTGTTGACTATTGTCGTGCCGTCTGGCAGGTCCTCCATATCCTGGCTGATCGGAAAGGTCGTGTACCGGCCAGTTGCACTGTCGGACATCTGAGCGTAAGCGGTCAGCGGAATACACAGTGCGACAGTGAGGTACGAGATACAACGAATCATTTTGCGTCCTCCAAAATCATGACGAAGTGGCGCGAAGTTAGCGATTGCAGCCCGATCGTGCCAGTTGTGAACGTTGAGGTCCGGCCCTGTCTAATGGACGGCGGGTAGAGGGAAGGTAGTTGAGACAGCGAGTGGAAACCGCTAGGTTGCCCGTGCTGATTGACCGTTGATTCAACAAACCTGCGGGGCAGCCACTGATGACAACGAACATGCGGACACGATGGCTTTGTGGAGCACTAGTCTTGTTCTGTCTCGCCGGTATGGCAATCGACGCGAGGGCCCAGGACGCGACCGCGACATTTCGCGACCTGATGCAGCGTGAATGGGAGGCGCGCCTGGTCGCCGACCCGCTTTTGGCGACGTCTGTGGGCCGAGCCGAGTTCAACAACCGGCTGCCCGACGTTTCGAGGCAGGCCCAGATGGCGCGTCTGGCAGAGACGCAGCGGTTTCTGGAGCAGCTCGAGAGCATCGATACCGACGCGCTGTCACCGACGGACAGGATCAACCACGCAATGCTTGCGCGTGAACTCGAACTGCGCATGGACGCGATCGGGTTCGGCAACTACGAGATACCACTCAACGCGGACTCGGGCTTTCAAACCGGCTTCTCGCGATTGCCGAGCGAGATGCCCTTCTTCAGCGTGCGTGACTACGAGAACTACGTTGCGCGGCTTCGCGCCTTTCCCGCATATGTGGATCAGCACATATCCAACATGCGGGCGGGGCTGGAAGGCGGGATGACGCTACCATGGGTCGTTCTTCGGGGGGTCGACACGACCGTGCGGCCGCACATCGTGACCGATCCGGTGAAGAGCGTCTTCTACACGCCCTTCCAGACCTTCCCGGCCAGCGTGACTGCGGCACAACGCGAACGTCTGCGTACCGAAGGCAGGCGCGCGATCATCGAGGGTGCCGTCGTCGGCTATCAGAGATTCCTGGAGTTTCTGGAAACAGAGTATGTCCCGGGAGCGCGACGCTCACTCGGCGCGTCCGAACTACCCGACGGTGAGGCCTTCTATCTCCATAAGATTCGCGACTTCACAACACTCAGCCTGAGTCCGAAGGAGATCCACGAGATCGGTCTTCAGGAAGTCGCGCGAATTCGCGGCGAGATGGACGAGGTGATTGCGGGAACGGGCTTTCAGGGGTCCTTCGAAGAGTTTCTTGCTCTTCTGCGTACCGATCGACGCTTTTACGCGGAGACGCCCGAGCAGCTGTTGAAGGAGGCGGCCTACATCAGCAAGAAGATGGACGGCAAGCTGCCGTCGCTCTTCAAGACGCTGCCGCGAATGCCGTACGGTGTCGAACCCGTCCCGGATGACCTCGCACCGAAGTACACGAGTGGGCGATACGTTGAGGCCCCGCTCGGCAGTACACAGCCCGGCTACTACTGGGTCAACACCTACAAGCTGGAGGTCCGGCCTCTTTACAACCTCGAAGCCTTGAGTCTGCATGAAGCAGTGCCGGGGCATCATCTACAGATAGCGCTCAACAGAGAGCTCGAGGACCTTCCGGACTTCCGCCGGTTCTCCTACATCTCCGCGTTTGGTGAGGGATGGGGTCTGTATTCCGAATGGCTGGGTCTTGAGGCCGGTTTTTACAAGGATCCATACTCCAACTTCGGCCGCCTTACGTACGAGATGTGGCGCGCGTGCCGGCTGGTTGTCGACACGGGGCTGCATGCCTTCGGATGGTCAAGAGAAGAGGCGATGGACTACCTCGCTGCAAACACGGCTCTCCCGCTGCACGAGATAGAGACCGAGACTGACCGCTACATATCGTGGCCAGGGCAGGCACTTGCTTACAAACTCGGCGAGTTGAAGATCAAAGAACTGCGCCGTTACGCCGAAAAAGAGCTCGGACGCAAGTTCGACATCCGTGAGTTTCACGACGCGGTCTTGCTCAACGGCTCGGTACCGCTCACAGTCCTGGAGGACGCTATCGAGGCGTACGTCGCCAAGAGTCGGTAACCGGGTGTTCTTGTGATTGCAACATGATCTAGAGGAGAAAGCGGTGCCGGATATATGTCCGGCACCGCCTCGTCTCCAGCGCGCGCTATGACGCTCGCGCTACGGGAGCCGGACCACTGGCTGTTCGATACTGAAAGCCCTCGACGGAGACGGTCGTCTCGTTAGACCGTGCGTTATGACGGAAACAGGACTTTGTCGGATAGTATCCGCTGATCGCGACGGCCTCCGGCGATTTGATCGGGTAGCATTCATTGGGTTGGGCCAGCAGGAAGTCGCGCGTCACCATCTCCTCGTAGAACGTCACCCGCCCATCGTACGCACCGAATATAAAGGTCCTCCTGAACGGACTGCCGTTAAACTCAGGTCCCGTCACGTCTATGAGGTGGTTGCCCATAGCGGGAATCACCGCGTCCACATCTTTGTAGTCGGGATGCATGTAGTTCGCGGGCAGCGGTTTGCGGGCACGCTCGTACTGGTCGCATCGCATCTTGCCGATGCCGCACGTGCCCGGCTGAAGGGCAAAGATGCTTTCGATCGGCTCCATCATGTAATGGACGTCGAAGTGCGGAACATCGTATATGCCCGGTGGCTCGTGTCCACCCGGATTCCAGTGGAAGAGTACCCATTTAAAGGGCACGTCGGCTCTCGTGGCTACGATGTCCGGTAGTGGAATTACGCGGGCATGCGTCGGCATGCATTCGCTGTGCTCCTCGATGCGCCCATCATTATCGTAGTCATGGCAATGCGTGCCGTCGGACATACTGGTTGGTGGATACTGGAGTGCGCTTGCGGTGAAGGCGACTCCAATTGCGCGGGGCGAACCATCGGTTTCGAGTGTCGCGAAGGTGTGGACCTGGCCACGACCTACGTGGGTTGACGGGCCGGCCGCATGGCGCGACGTCACGGCGGGTCCGGACGAGCAGCCCGACAAGACGGTCAGGGCGGCCAACATCAGGGAAATCAGGGAAGAGGTTGTCATTGAAGTTGCACCCTCCGGGGTGCGAGGTCTTTGTAAGTATGTTGTGGAGGGGCTCGACAAGTTTAGAGCACGGGCGTCTTGGACGGACCGCGCCGAAAAACAATCCGAAACTCCAGAGATCGGCAGGCCGCCCGGTGGTCCGGGCGGTGGGAGGGGCAGGGTCGCCTGGACCGGCTCAATGAACGCACTTTTCCAAACTGCTGTCAATAGGACGGCGACGCATAATCGCGTCAGCCCCAGCCGGAAGTCCGGCCCGTCGCCGGTTTTAAGGAATCGTTAGGAGACCGTTACACTTCTGTTACAATCTCGCCCGCGGCCGCCGCTAGAATGGGTGGCGAAACCAGTACCAGACAATCTTTACGTGGGTGAGAAGAATGAAACAGGTATTCGCGGTGGTTGTGATCGGCATGGTGATGCTTGCCGGTTGCTCGAGTGATGAGGGGCTGCTTGCGACGCAGTCGAGTGATTCGGGCCTGACGGCCACACTCGCATCCTCGAGTTCTCACGCGTCGGGCGGAGAGTACGACGTGACGATCACAAACATGTCACACAGCCAACCGTTTTCGCCGGGTGTGATAGTAACGCACGACGACACGGCCAGTCTTTTTGCCGTGGGTGAAACGGCCTCCGAGGGTGTTCGCCTGATCGCCGAGAACGGTGATCCAACGACGGCGCTTTCCGAGCTTGACGGGGCACCCGGAGTGTCCCATGTCGTCAACACGGGAGCAGCCGTGCATCGGAAGGGCGGTCCGGGGCCCGACCAGCTCACCGTCCGCGTCATGGCGGATCCCGGCGCGGGCTATCTATCGATGAGCATCATGCTGATTTGCACCAACGATGGGTTCGTGGGATTGAATTCCGTGAAGCTGCCGAAGGGGCCGGAGACGGCGGTGTACTTTCCGGATGGCTATGATGCGGGAACGGAGGCCAACGACGAGCTGGCCACGAGCATCGTTGACCCGTGCGGTGGGATCGGTCCGGTGGCTATGCCTCCCGATGGGTCAAATGACCGCACTGCCACGAGCGACGTGATCGCAAAGCATCCGGGGATCGCGGGAGTTGGCGACCTAGATGCGAAGGCGCACAACTGGCGTAACAAGGTCGCGCGTGTGACGATTAAGCGCGTTCGCTGATTCGCATGTTCCGGGTTGGAATGTGGGGCAGCCGCCGTGGTCGATTCGAACCGCGGCGGCTGTTCTGTCGTATCGCACTGGTCCAGCATCCGGTCACATCGCTATGACGCAGTCTGTACAGGCGCCGCAGAAAATCCTGGTTGTCGAGGACGACGCGGAAATCGCCAAACTGATCGGCATTCACCTGACAGACCTCGGGTTTGAAGTCGATCATGCGGACTCCGGACCCGCCGGCCTCGAAATGGTGCGACGTGGCCGCTATCGGCTCGTGGTTCTGGATGTGATGCTCCCGGGCCTGGACGGGTTCGAGGTGTGCAAGCAGATTCGGCAGGATGATCGGCAGATCCCGATTCTTGTACTCAGTGCCAAGACCGAAGAGGTTGACAAGGTGCTGGGTCTCGAGCTCGGTGCGGACGCCTACATGACCAAGCCGTTTAGCGTGCGCGAGCTTGTTGCGCGTATTAAGGCGATCTTCAGGCGAATCGAAGTAGACACGGAGCCGCAGGAGCCTCTGCCGCGTCAATACAGGGCGGGGCGCGTGGAGGTGGACACGGGCCGTAGACAAGTCAGAGTCGACGGAGACGTTGTCGAGGTGACGAACAAAGAGTTCGATCTCCTGGCCACCTTCCTGCAGCACCCCGGGCGGGTCTTCAGTCGTCAGGACTTATTGGAACTCGTGTGGGGATATGAGTATGCTGGTTACAGTCACACCGTCAATTCGCATATCAACCGGCTTCGACGCAAGATAGAACTCAACCCCTCCGAGCCGCGGCTCATCCAGACGGTCTGGGGCGTAGGATATCGGTTTGGCGACGATGAAGGCTGATGTTTCGATCGTTTTACACGAAGCTTTCGCTGCTATTCCTCGTGCTGATGATCAGCCTGGGCCTGGCTATCGCGGTACTGAGCGCGCGCTCGTTCGCGGGTTTCGCAGACGAGACGGAGCAGAAGCTGAACCGATCGCTGGCGGCGGAACTCTCGGCTCGGCTCGAGCCGATGTTGGAGGACGGTATTCCGGACGAGGTCGTAGAGGCCGAGCTGCGTGAGATTCGCCGAGTGAATCCGCGAGTCGAGGTGTACTTGCTGGATCCGGATGGAGAGCTTATCGCTCGGTACCTGCTTGACGGCGACACCGAGGTCGTTCGCGGCACGGTGGATCTGGGCCCTGTGAAGAGGTTCATCGAAGGCGCCGATCCTCCAATCCTTGGCGACGATCCGACCCATGCCGAGCGCTCGAAGCCCTTTAGCGCCGCCACGATTCGCATCATGGGTAAGCCGAACTGCTTCGTCTACGTTATCCTCAGCGGGTCGGAATACGACAGCGTCGCGGACATGGTACGAGGTTCCTATATCCTGAAGGCGACGGCGCGCGCGGTTGGATTGAGCCTGCTGCTCGCCGGAGTTGTGGGACTCGTTCTTTTTGGATTGCTGACGAGGCGACTTCGCGCGATTACAGAGGTCGTGTCGAGGTTTGCGCAGGGACATTTCGGCGAGCGGAGCACGGATACGTCGACCGACGAGCTCGGTCAACTCGCGTCGTCGTTCAATCAGATGGCCGATACGATCGCATCGGGTGTTGCAGAGCTTCAGCGCGTCGATCGACAGCGTCGGGAACTCGTCGCGAACGTATCGCACGATCTTCGCAGCCCATTGTCGTCCGTGCAGGGCTATCTGGAAACGATTGTGATGAAGGACGAAACCCTCACGGCCGAGGAGCGGGCCAGGTATTTGCAGGTCGTTCTTCGAAACACCGAGTCGCTGAACATACTCGTCGATGAGCTTTTTGAGCTTTCGATGCTGGATGCCGAGCAGGTCACGCTGAAGCCCGAGCCGTTTTCGATGTCCGAGCTGGCACATGACGTCGTGCAGCAGTTCGGCCCGGAGGCGGAGCGGTCCGGTGTTCGGCTGCAGGCGGATCACGCGGGCGAATTGAACCTGGTTTACGCGGACATCGCGCTCGTCGAGCGGGTCTTATCGAACCTCATCGACAACGCCATTCGCTTTACCCCTGACGGCGGGACGGTCCGTGTAGAGTCTCACGGCGTAAACGGCGAAGTGGTTGTGGAGGTGGCGGACACAGGTGCCGGGATCCCGGCAGAGGACTTGCCACACGTCTTCGAACGGTTCTATAAAGTGGACAAGAGTCGCAGCAGGTCTAGAGGAGGTGCCGGGCTAGGTCTGGCAATCGCAAGCAAGATCGTCGGACTGCATGGCCGGAGTCTGACGGTGGAAAGCGTTGAGGGTGAGGGCACGACGTTCCGCTTTTCGTTGGAGGCGTGGCGGGACGGCAAATAGCGAGCGTAAGGTTTACGATTCCGGATCGTGTCGCTTTCCGGCAGGCTCCAGTTGTGCGAGCGTTTTGAGATTACGCGCGAAGCGGCTCATCAGCAGGATCGTCATGAGCACCGCCGTGCCGATGCCGAACACATCAAAGATCGTCGCGTCCTGCCCGAGCAGTTGGAACGGAATGGGCCCAACGATGAGAGCGGTCGTATTGAGTGCAATCAGGATGACACGTACCTCGGTCGGCCCCATGAAACCGTATCCGAAATTGAACTGTTTGAAGACATGCGTCTCGAGGTACACGTTGATCGACATCACGAGATATATGATGACGATGGCCAAGCCGATCGACAGCAGCATGTACGGTGAGAGCCCGAGGCCAAGTCCGATCGCTATGGTAGCATACGAGTCGGTGAAGTGGTCGAGATAGAATCCATATCGCGGCCGCTCGATTCTGCGCACGCGTGCGAGTGTGCCGTCGAGGCTGTCGCCAAACCAGTGTACAACGACCGCCGCGTTGACCACCCAGAGCCAGAGCGGACTCGTGTTTGACGCAACATAGCCCGCGCCGATGCCCGTGGCGGCCACGAGTCCGAGCAACGTAAGATGGTCGGGCATGACCCAATCGGGAAGCGCGCGTGCAAGTTTGGGGAGGACCCGCTGCTCAAACCCAGCGAGCGTGAAACGGTACGTTCGCTCGTGCTTACCAAGATCGCGATCGTTCATAATTCCGGTCTGCAGGGGAGGGCCGGCCTGACAATTACGCGGCGTTCTTCCTCACGCCGAAAAGAGGTCGTCTCGTCTGGCCGAGTCCTCTTTGGGCTCGCCGCCGAAGCAAGGTTACACTGACGGGTAATTCCTGAAAAGGCCGTTCAAACAGAACATGGAAATAAAATAACTTGATTTCTCGTGCTGTGGTCCGTATCCGTCAGGATTAGGCATTGGAGGTTGCTACATGGCATACAAGAGTATTGTTGTTGCCCTCGCCGGGGCGCAGGATGAGGAATCCGTGATTCGTGAATCGGTGCGGCTCAGCGTGGTGATGGGGGCGAAATTGCGGGCGATGCATGTCAATAATCCGACGGCGGGGCACACCCCCATGATGATGGAGGCGGAGCCACTGGTAACCGAAGACGACATCCGTGAGCAGTTTCGTCGCCTCGGCTACGCCGACCAGGCCGACAAGGTCGACGTTGACATCCGGACCAGCCATTCGCTCGCAAAGGAAATCTCCAATAGCTGCGAAGGGGCAGACCTGCTAATCATCGGGCATCGACAGAAACACCGATTCCTGTCCGCACTTACGGACGCGGCCGACAAGCACCTCGCCGATCGCGTGTCGTGTCCTGTGCTCATCGTTCCGCGATCGCGGATCTGAACTGGTTGTGCGCACTTTGCCACTCATCGTCTAAGACCCCCCGAGCCCATGAACAAATCCGTCGTCCTAGCGTGCATTCTGCTGTGCTTTATCGCGGCGGCACATCTGGTCCGGCTGCTTTTCGGCGTCAGTCTAAAGATTGCCGGTGAAGAGGTATCGGTTTGGGTGAGCGTTGCGGCGATTGTGATTTTTGGTGCTGCCGCCGCGCTTCTGTGGAGGGACTGTCGAGACGTTGGTCCATAACGAGACGTTGCATACAGGCCCATAGACAGCGAAAGGCGCCGACCGATGGCCGACGCCTTTCTTCTTCTGACCAAATTGATAGCGACGTTTAGTTATCGGCCGGCCTTCCGGTCGTGTTGTCGATCAGCATCCACTCGATACCGTACACGCCTTCGCGGGCGGCCGACGTCGCCTCACCGATCGTTTCCCAGGATGTCTCAGGATGTACCTCGGCGGCCATATCCTGGTAGCTGCAGCCCCCTTTCCACGCGTTCCTGAAGTTGACGGCGGCGTAGTTGTACGGGAGTTGTGTCCCGAACGGGTTCAACAATTGGTATACTGCCCATCCGCCCTCACAGCCCTTTGCGATGGCAGCGCGGTGAATCGGCGCCCACCAGTCGCGCTCGAGGTCGACGTAGGCCTGTCCGCCGCCCGGTGGGACTTTCATGTAGTTGATCGCCGCATACTGGTACGGACCGGGAGGTCCCTCGCGCAGCACCTCTCGCCAGAGCTCGCTCTTTACGTTTTCCCGAGAGGCTGACGTTCGGGACATCGCCTTATCGACGTCGGCATCAGGGTGCACCCGGGCAAAGGCCTCATTGACCCACTCGTCGAAATCACCCTCCATCGCCTCGCGATCTGCGTAGACGTTTACGGTCACGTAGTCGTACTTCGTTCTATCGCCGTAATTGACCCAAAAGAGATTCCAGGCGAGCATTTCACCCATATTTACGGCATCCTGGTGTAAGGGCTTCCAGATCTCCGACTCCATACTCACGTAATCGTCGTTGGTCGACTTCATGAAATCGAGCCGTAGGAAGGGCGCGGGTTGGTCTTGCGCGAAGACGTCGGCGGCGAAGAAGAGCGCGAGAACTAGTGCGCCCACACGCAGACAGCAGTGATTCATTTTTGATACCTCCAGAGTATGCGTTGACCGTTCGTGCAGGCCGTAACTAGGGAAAAGGACCTGGAATCGCAACTTGCGTTGGCGGTAAGCGGTCTTTTTGGACGTTCTCCGTTGGGGTGACCCTGCAGACCACCGGGCTCGTACCCGCACCCTTCAGTACGAAATCCCTTGCCGCGAACCGATCAATCTCTCACTTTATTACCGAATCAACGATGACTCACATTTCGTAGGTAACATTACGCGATTCGAAAGGAGGCTATTGCGATGGTACTCCGCAGCGGCCGGCTAATATTGCTGCCGGCGATACTCGCGCTGACCTTGATTGGCTGCAGCGACTCATATGATGAGTCAGACGACGCAAACGGCTATAGCAACTTCGAGGGCGAGGTCGACCCGGTATCGGGCTCGGCGTTCTTGAAGCGTGTGGAGGTTGGTGCCGGTGACGGGACGCCAGTGCGTATCGAACTGACGGGTCGTTTTGTGCGGCCGCCGGTACCCGCTGGAGCGGTCGCGCTGGCTGTCGCAATCAGGAACGTCGACACGCGTGCTCTCTACCCGCCGGCCGAGCTCGTGCTGTCTCACTTCTTGCCGCCGGAGGTTCACCCATTGTTCGACAACGCCGATTGGGTGATCTGCCCGACGACGACGGGCGACTCCACGGTCGTTGACTCCACGGCATCGCTCACCGGCTGCGTCTTCGGATACGAGTATGCCGAACTTCTTGGCGACGACGGGGCGCTCACACCCGGAGAGACTTCGGGCGAGAAGCTGATGATGTTTCACGATCCCGACAACGTCTCATTCTCATTCCGCGTAGAAGCACGCTTCAGCCTGCAGCCCGACATGCCGGGCATCGCGGGTCATTTCTTTGCCGACTTGAACGGAAACGGCTATCTCGATCCGGGAGAACCGCCCTTCGGCGGCGGTTGGGTGGACGTCACCGGGCCGGCGATGGACCGGCGTCGCGTGCAAGTCGACAGTGCGGGTGATTACTCGATCCGGGTTCGTGAGGCTGGGCTCTACAATCTCTGGGCGACGCCGCCACCGACGTTCGCGCCCGTAGAACCGACTACACCGAACCCGCTTGAGGTCGTTCTTTTGAGAGGACCGGACGGCCGCATTCAGAGTTTCCTGCACGCCGACTTTGGCTGGGTGAACTCGCCGATGCTGCAGCCGGTGGGCTTCGTCGATGACGGAGACACGTTGGAAGTCGATCCGTACCAGGCGCTGGACGGTTTTCTGGCGGGGCACGCTTTGCATCTCGCCGTGGGTTTCAGCGGCTGTGGCCCAGACCATCCGTTCGCACTGTTTATGGTCGGTGCATTCATGGAATCGTTCCCTGTTCAGGCGAACCTCGTGCTCTCGCATGACGATCGGGGCGAGCTGTGCGACGCCTACTGGGTGCGCAATCTGGCTTTCGATATGCGTCCGATCCAGCGGGTGTATGAGAGTCAGTACGGACGGCGCGATCCGATTATACTTCATCTACGGGTCCCGGGCGGAAGCGTGCAAACGTTCGAACTCCATCCGTAGCCGTGCGTAACTCCGTCGTTGTCTGTAAGCCGGGGATGTCGAATGTCACTGCTGCAGGTGGGTCTGTGGAACCTGGGCATCGTGCTGGTGCTCATGGTCGCTTTGTGGGTTGCCAGCCTTGTGAAGCGTGACGCCAGTATCGTCGATCTATTCTGGGGCGCGGGCTTCGTCGTCATAGCATGGGCGACGTTCGTTCAGACGGCGGATCCGGGTACGCGAGCCGTGTTGCTGGTTGCGCTGACTACGGTCTGGGGATTGCGGCTCACCGGCTATCTGACATGGCGTAACTGGGGCCGCGAAGAGGACTATCGCTATCGGGCGATGCGGGATAAGCACGGCGGGAATTTCCGGTGGATCAGTCTTTTCACCGTCTTCGGGCTGCAGGGGCTTCTCATGTGGGTCGTCTCGTGGCCGGTGCAGGCGGGGCAGTCTGCTGCGGCGAGCCTGCGGCCGCTCGATATTCTGGGTGTCGGTGTTTGGCTCGTGGGGATCGTCTTCGAGGCAGTGGGCGATTATCAGCTGGCTCGATTCAAGCGCGACCCGGACAATGCAGGTCGCGTGATGCGCGAAGGGCTCTGGAGATACACGCGTCACCCGAATTACTTCGGCGACTTCTGCGTTTGGTGGGGGCTGTATGCGATAGCGGTCGCGGGAGGGGCGTGGTGGACGGCCTTTGGACCGGCGCTGATGACCTTTCTGTTGTTGCGCTTCTCGGGTGTGGCGCTGCTCGAAAAGACGATCACGGAGCGGCGTCCCGAGTACGCGGAGTATATGCGGCAGACGAACGCGTTTTTTCCGGGGAGACCCAAGTCGGCGGGTTAGTCGCCCGCCCTGCAGTTCTTCCTCGAACAACCGTACCGTCCCTGGCAACCGTCGCGGCGAGGGGCCGTCATCCAACCGGCACGCCATCATCCAACCGGCACGCTGTCATCCCGGCCCCCGAGCCGGGATCCAACTAACGCTTGAGCCAACCTGACCGCCGGATGGACTATTCGTGGCGTTCATCAGTCCGCAACCACGTGGCTCGTGTCACGCTTCCCCCACCTCAGAGGGGGCAGGCTGCGGTCACAAACGTGGGGGTGGGCGTCAAAGATTTCTCTGTGCACATCACTGAGCCTGCCCCGGCGAAAACCGGGGTCATCCCGGACTTGATCCGGGATCCATCCGACGCTTGAGCCAACTTCACCGTCAGACCCGTAACCGGCAATTATTCACCGGCCGCCTATTTGCGGAAATCGCACGCCGCCGTACCATTGCGCCCCGAAATCCGCAGCCGGTACCGCAGAAGCTTCAGCCCCTGGCGAACGCGACCGCGCCGCGGTGACAGCAACCATTGATTGCAGGGCCTCTGACCCTGCCAACCGCGCGCCACGGAGGCACGCCAAAATGAAACACACTATTACAGTGCTCGCAGCCGCGGTGCTTCTGACCGGCTGCATCTCTACCAGTGTCACCAAGCTCTCGACCCGCTCGTATACTCCGCTGACTCCGGAAGACGTGACCATCTATCTATATGAGGAAGACATACCGGGTGACTACGAAAAGGTAGCCCTCATCACGGCACGTGGCGACTACGCCATGACCGACGAGGCGAAGATGTTCAAGAAGGTTCGCCAGAAAGCGGCAAAGCTCGGCGCTAACGGCGTGCTTGTAGAGACCGTCCGCGAACCGAGCACGGAGGCGAAGGTGGCTAACTTTCTTTTCTCGACGACCGCGAACCGAAAAGGTGAGATGCTAGCCATCTATGTGCTGAGTGTCCGTGACGAGGGCGCGTCGCACTGACACGCTCGACGCACGACTCTCGAAGATGAAGGCCCGTCCGGTTTCCTCCGGGCGGGCCTTTAGTTTTTTCTCCGATGTGATGTCGAAAGGGACTTTGCTCTTGGATGCGCACCATGCCGGGTTGGCCATCGTCCGTCTATTCGCACAAATCCCGAAATCACCTGTACCAGCAGCCACTCAATGCTGACAAACTCACCCTCGTTTGTTATCGTGCACCGGACAATCGGAGGGACGCATGAAATACATCTTGGCGCTGGATCAGGGTACGACGAGTTCACGAGCACTCGTGTTTGACACGTCCGGGAACGTGCGCGGCGTCGCGCAGCAGGAGTTCGAGCAGATCTTTCCCCGTTCCGGATGGGTGGAGCACAATGCGAAGGAGATCTGGGACACGCAGTATGCCGTCGCGCTCGAGGCCATTAAGAACGCGGGGCTGGACGCAAGCGAGATTGCCGCGATCGGAATCACCAATCAGCGAGAGACGACGGTCGTCTGGGACCGGTCGACCGGTGAGCCCGTGGGCAACGCTGTTGTGTGGCAGGACAGAAGGACCGCAGGATTTTGCGACCGCCTCAGGGAAGATGGCCATGAAGATCTCTTCCGCGAACGGACGGGCCTCGTTCTGGATGCTTACTTCTCCGGAACGAAAGTCCGTTGGATCCTCGACAACGTCGAAGGCGCCCGGAAGAAGGCGGAGTCGGGAAAACTTGCGTTCGGCACCATAGACAGTTGGCTCATTTGGAAGCTGACGGGCGGCGCACACCACGTGACGGACGTGTCGAACGCGTCGCGCACCCTCATGTACAATATCCGTGAGTTGCGGTGGGACCCGAAGCTGCTCCAGTTGCTCGAAGTGCCGGAGTCGATGCTGCCGGAGGTACATGCATCCAGTGAGGTATACGGCGAAACGGCTGACGGACTATTCAAGGCCAAGATTCCGATTGCGGGTATTGCGGGCGATCAGCAGGCGGCGCTCTTCGGCCAGCTCTGCACACGGCCGGGCATGGTCAAGAACACGTACGGCACTGGCTGTTTCATGCTTGTGAACACGGGACACGAACCAGTCGCCTCGAAGAACAACCTCCTCACGACGATCGCTTGGCAAATCGACGGAGAGACAACCTATGCGCTGGAGGGGAGCGTATTCATCGCGGGTGCTGTCGTGCAATGGCTGCGCGACGGGCTCGGTTTGATCGAGCATTCTTCCGATGTCGAGTCTCTCGCGAGTGAGGTTACCGGGTCGGACGGCGTCTATATGGTGCCTGCCTTCACGGGTCTTGGTGCTCCGCACTGGGATCCATACGCGCGCGGGTGCATCGTCGGGCTGACGCGCGGAACATCTTCGGGCCATGTTGCGCGTGCTGCGCTGGAGAGCATCGCATATCAGACGGCGGACTTGATCAAGGCCATGGAAGCCGATTCGGGTGTTCCGGTTTCGGAGTTGCGCGTGGACGGCGGCGCGACCGCCAACAACCTGCTGATGCAGTTTCAAGCGGACATTCTGGGCGTGCCCGTAGTACGGCCGACAATTCTCGAGACGACGGCGCTGGGTGCGGCGTATCTCGCCGGTCTCGCCGTTGGCTGCTGGTCCGACCCGTCCGAGGTGTCGCAACAGTGGCAGGTCGACAAGCGCTTCGAACCGTCGATGCCAAAAGCCGGCGCGGCGAAACTGCTGCGCGGCTGGCGCAAGGCGCTCGATCGGGCGCGCGCTTGGGAGGCACCGGAGACGTGAGGCAGACGGTCGCGGCTGACAGGATGACGTTCAATCACAAGCGAATAGGTCGAACCTTCTTGCTGGTGCTCGCAGTGTGTCTGTTGCCGGTGAGTCCAGGCTGCAAGTCCGCGAAAAACACCGCGCAGCCGACCGTTCTCACTCAACAGATAGATCTGCAAGGCCATCGTGGCGCGCGCGGACTGCTCCCGGAAAACTCGATACCATCGTTCCTGCTTGCCGCCGACCTAGGGGTTGACACCATCGAGCTGGATGTAGTCGTTTCGAAGGACAGTCAGGTCGTCGTTTCACACGAGCCATGGTTTTCATCAGAGATCTGCTCGCACCCCGACGGCACGGCTGTGACCGAAGACGAACAGCACGGCCTGAACATCTTCGCGATGACGTATGCGGAGATTGGCCGCTTCGATTGCGGGCGACGTGGCAATCCCCGTTTCCCTGCTCAGAAGGCGACGCCGGTTAAGAAGCCGCTACTCGCCGAGGCGGTCTCGGCCTTAGAGCGACATGCATCCCAGACGGGTCGCAAGCCTGTTCTGTACAACGTCGAGATCAAGTCGAAGCCTGAAGGAGATAATCTCTATCACCCCGCCCCGCCCGCGTTTGCACGACTTGTGCATGAAGTGCTTTCATCGGCCGACGTACTTGCTCGGACGACGATCCAGTCGTTCGATCCCCGAGCGCTCGAAGCCGTGCGCAACGTCGACACCATGGTTTCAGTGGCGCTACTTGTCGAAAACGAGCTTGGTCTGGAGGAGAATCTGGGTCGTCTAACGTTCCTGCCGAACATCTACAGCCCAGACTATCGTCTCGTTGACGCAAGGCTTGTCTCCGATGTTCGTCAACGCGGAGTTACACTTGTGCCTTGGACGGTCAACGATGAGAAGGCCATGACTGAGCTTCTCGGACTCGGTGTCGACGGGCTGATCACT
>JBFHWK010000012.1:0-29670 GCA_041589075.1 Rhodothermales bacterium | reverse complement strand
CGCCCCGACGTGGACACCAACTCGACACCGATCAGCAGCGCACTTCGAAAAATCCCCGAACGTATCCCACCGACGGCTACCGTCATGGCCTGCTGAATGCCGGTGCACGCGCCCCACAAGTCATACGTGGCGCAGCTCTTGTTGCCGAGGCGGATACGCACCTCTTTTGCGAGCCCCGCCCGAAGGTACGGCGGCGTGGTCGTCGTCGTGATGATAACGTCAAGATCCGCGCCCGCCACGCCGGCCCGTTCCAACGCGAGCCTCGCAGCGTTCACGCAGAGCGTCGGACTGTCCTCGAGCAGCTTGCCGCTGCCTTTCTCGAGCGCATAATGACGATACCGCACCCCCGCATACTTGCCGATGATCCGATAGTACTTCGACATGTTGACCCCTGGGACCTCGCCCAGGTAGCTGTCGATGTCCTCGATGCCCACCGGCTCACCCGGGAGGTATGCTCCGATCCCGCGAACTGCTACCTTGAGGTTGGACATGCGCCGAAGGGCCCACGGGCCATGACTTCGTGAGGTTAGCGGTCGCCGCCACACCGGCCGACGTCTCTGGACCGGCCGACGATGCTGCTCGCGGCGAACGGGACCGAAGATAAACGGAGCGCTGATGTTAGTTCAACGACTATGCGGAGTCTTGAAAAAGCGCTTCGCCAGATCATTACGAGGTCAACGACGGCGCGAACACGCCGAATGAACGGGATCTTCAAGGGTTTGGCCGAAACTGCCAGTGGCGCGGTCCGTTGCAGAGAGGGCAGAAGCGCGTTATCTTTAAGTTTCTGTACTTATTGCCCATAATATATATAGGAACGGGAGGGTAGCGAATGCCCTGTGGCCGAAAGAGGAAGCGACACAAGATCGCTACGCACAAGCGGAAGAAGCGCCTCCGCAAGAACCGTCACAAGAAGAAGAACCGCTAGTCGGTTGGTTTGACGGAGGATGTTCTGCTCAAGCTGCGGTCGGTGTCCGACGGTAGCTTTTTTGATCTGGAGACAGTACGCATCATGAAGCAGTATTCGCTAGGCAACGTGATCAGGGCAAGCGCCTGGGGCGTTCTGTTGGGCGGAGCCGCGGGTTTCGCGTTCGGCCTGTTACTGGCACCGGAGGAAGGGCAGAAGATCCGCCGACGCGTAGTGTTTCACCTCGAACAGCTCTCGCGTCAGATCGGATCGTTTGTCGAGAACGTTTCGGCAGACTCGCGCGAGAGTGCAGCGCGGCGGGAAGGCGACGAGCTGGTCGCGGATGCCCGTGAGCGTGCTCAGAAGATCCGGGCCGATATCGACGCCCTTCTCGGCGAGGTCCGGAGCGGCCAGTCGTCGAAGCGGGCGGCCTCGGCCGGATAACTCATCGTCCTCGCGCACGGCGGCCCGATCCGCCGTTCATCGTCGGTGCCTGGATGGCGGCTTTCTCAATCCTGCTTGCTCCGTCCTCGGAGAAAAAAGTCGGCGGCAACCCCTTCGCACCCGACATGTTCGACTATCGCTCGTCGAACACGTTCAACTACTTCCACGAACTGAACCCGGAGCGCCGGAAGCTCATCGCAAAACTGCAAGACGCGATGGAGGCCGGCAAACGGCTTAAGCAAATCCTGCAACTTCAAGGCGAAGCGCTCGAGAAGGCCGTCGACGTCAACCTCGAGATCCTCGACGCGCCGCTCATGTCGGCGCTCGACCGCTACAGCCCCGGCGTACTCTACAGTGCAATGAACTTCCAGGGACTGCCGACCGGCGCCCAGCGAAGGCTCCTCGAGAACGGCATTATCTTCTCCGGCCTCTTCGGTGCCCTGCGGCCGGACGACCTCATTCCGAACTACTTCCTCGGACTCGATGCCTCAGTGCCGGGTATCGGCAAGGTCGCCAACTACTGGCGCGAAAACATGAGCCCGATTCTGAACGAACGCCTGAAATCGAAATTCGTATGGAATCTCCTGCCGGAGGCATTCGCCGGCACGTGGAGCGACGACCACTCGTATTCGGAGATGGTCACGGTACGATTCGCGGTCGACACCAAAAGCAAGCGGAAGTTTGTCGAGGAGGGTCCTCTGGCGGGGCAGCTCATAAATTTCATTGTCCGGGAGGCGCTGGAGGACATGGAGCCCGTGCGTGCGTGGGTGCACCCGGACGGTTTTAAGTTTGACGCGGGCGGCGAGACGTTCGACGAAGAGACGCGTACGCGCCAGATCGTATTCGCGAAACGCGCCTGACACAAGCGCGAGACCTGTCATGCATAAGCCAGTCGTCATCGGAATTGCCGGGGGATCCGGCTCCGGCAAGTCGACAGTGCTGGACCGGATCATCGAGGCTTTTGGTGCCGATCGTATCGCGGTCCTCGATCACGACTCCTATTACTTCGACCTGACACATCTGTCCGAAGAGGAGCGGCAGGGTGTCAACTTCGACCACCCGGACGCGCTTGAAACGACCCTCCTGAGGCGGCACCTGGACACGCTGCTCGAGTGGAAGACGGTGCAAAAGCCGATCTACAATTTCAACACGCACGCGCGGTCCGAAAAGACGACGAAGATCGAGCCGCGTCCGGTCGTCATCGTCGAAGGGATTCTGGTGCTGGCGGAGCCGCAACTATACGAGCGGATGGACATCCGCATCTTCGTCGACGCGGCGCCTGATGTCCGGCTGATGCGAAGGGTTCGGCGCGATATGGTGAATCGCGGCCGGTCAATCGAATCGATCCTAGCGCAATACGAACGAAGCGTTCGACCGATGCACATCCAGTTCGTGGAGCCCTCGAAGATACGCGCCGACGTAATTATCCCGCGCGGTGGTCACAACAGTGTGGCGATAGAGATGGTACTGGCGCGCATCGAGGCCCTGTTGAAACAAGCCGCGCTGGTGGAGCATCAGTAACGGCGGCGCTGCCGCCGATCACTCGGGATTGATCGAGAGCAGATGTGCGACGCCGCGCACGACGAGGTCCGGGTCATACAGGCCAATGATATCGATCTTGTCGGAGAGCAGTTTACCCCAGCCGCCGGTCGCGACAATGTGAGGCTTTTCTTCCAGCTCCTCGGCAACCCGGTCAAGAAGTCCTCGTACGCCGTCGACCAGACTGTACATGATTCCGGTTGCCACGGCCTCGCGCGTCGATCGTGAGATAGCACGGCGGGGCCACTCTAGATCGACAACCGGCAACTGCGCCGTTCCCGATCGCGCCGCGCGTCGCAACAACTCCGGCCCGGGCAGGATCGGCCCGCCGAGAAAGGCCCCTCCCTCCACGACATCGACGGTTATTGCGGTCCCGGCGTCCACGACAACGACGGGTCGATCATCGGCCAACGCAAATCGATACCAGGCGCCGGCCGCCGCCGCGATCCTGTCGACACCCATCGTTTCAGGCGTCTCGTACCTGAGCTCGAACGGTAGCACCGAGTTGTGGGTCAGCACAAAAACCGGAACGTGGACGGCTGCGCATGCTTTGCCGATGGCGCGGCTTGCCTCAGGAACGACGCTCGACACCCCCAGCCGCGATACGTCCGATGCCCGGATCCTGTCGAGCAGCGCAGCCGCCACATCGGACGGGCCCTGCTCAAGCGAGATGCGAAATGTCTCCCCGAGTTCGTTGTCGTCGAACAGGGCT
The DNA here is from genome assembly GCA_041589075.1 of Rhodothermales bacterium. GTDB lineage: Bacteria > Bacteroidota > Rhodothermia > Rhodothermales > JABDKH01 > JBFHWK01. Next base: position 26,071 of record JBFHWK010000012.1, on the reverse strand, counting down.
CCTTTGAGGGCGCTGTTTCCGATGTCAATCGCGCAGATCATCCGTGTCGTGGTAAGTTGCGTCGTGCGCGGCCGCGTTGCGCGTGGTAACCTCGCCGGCCACAAACGTCTTGAGCGACCCGTCGCGCAGCCGTACAACCAGGCCACCCGAAGGCGTGACCGTTTCGATCACGCCCGAAAAGACCGGTCCGGCGTGCGCATGACGAAGATCCACTTCCCGGCCCAAGCCCTCAAGTCGTTTCAGATATTCCGATCGCACCGCATCCGCATCAGCGGCAACAAGTGAACGATATCTTTCCGATAGGCGATCCATGAGCGCGTCCAGAACGGCCTGTCGCTCGATCGGTTGTCCGGTCTCGAGTAGCAGGGATGTCGCTTGCCCACTGAACTCCGAGTCGAAGCGATCCTGATTCACGTTGAGGCCGATACCCACAATCACATATTCCGGCGGGGCATCGGTCCCTTCGCTCCAGGAGGACTCGAGCAGAATGCCGCAGCACTTTCTTCCGCGAATAAGAACGTCGTTCGGCCACTTGACGGTTGCGCGCAGGAACGCCACGTCTTCTATGGTCTCGGCGACGGCGAGCGCACTCAACAGCGAGAGGACCCCGACGCTCCCCGGCTCGATTCTCGGTCGCAGGAGAACCGAGAGAAGGAGGTTGCAGGCTGTATCCGACGTCCATCGTCTTCCAAATCGTCCGCGACCTGCCGTCTGAAGGTCCGCGGTCACGCAAGCACCCTCCGGCGCATCGTTTTCGGCGAGCTCGCGCAAGACATCGTTCGTCGAGACAACTTGAGCAAGGTGCGTGTGCGGCAGGCCGAGACTCCGATCCTCGCGCATAACGAGATCGTTCGCCGCCGTTCGGATGCTATTTCGACCAGATGCAGGCAGGAAAGTCAGCTAAGGTGGATCAGAACGAAGACCGGGTGGTTTTCGTATCCTGATGATATGAAAGAGCGGATTCTTCTACTTGTTGTTGCCGCGTCGGTGGCATGTGTTCCCTCGGAAGCGACCGGCCAGGAGGGCCGGTCCGCGAAGCTTAATGCGGAGTTTCATCGCGCGCAGGCCGCCTGGGCGAGCGGGGGCAGTCTTCTGGAGGCGAAAGCACGACTCGATAACGTCATCGAGGCGCTTCCGCGTGACGATGAGGCGCTAAAGCTACGGGCGAAAGTGCTGCTCGCCCTGCAACGTAACTCGGCGGCGTATGACGACGCCGTCCGCGCTGTGGAAGCGGATTCCGGTGATAGCGAAGCACACCAGATCTTGAGTCAAGCGGCGCGCCTCGTAGGAGACACGACTGCCGCTGTGCGCGCCCTGCGGCGTGCGGCGGAGACAATAGGTGGCGACGCACCGGCTCACGTACGCCTCTCATATGAAGCGATGGCTCTGGGACTGACTGAAGAGGCGGAATCTCTGGCGCGCGTCGCCGTGGCCTTGGATCCGCAAGGCGCCGCTGCGCGGTATCAGCTCGCTCGCGCCCTTGCAGTCGCCGGCAAGACTAAAGACGCGACGACGGTGCTGGCAAAAGGCATCCAGGAATCGATCTTGACGCACACCGCGATCGAGTCCGATTCCGTATTAATCGCGACGGGCGTAGCCCGATTGTTGAAAGGGGAGTTGGAATAAAGCGGCGACAAGCCCGCGCACCAAGAGCTTTCCCTAGCGCGCACCATATTCCTCCAGAGCGACAAACGTGCGCGGAGCACGAAATGGGACGTCGACAGTTGACGAAACAAACAGCCGCGCCGGTTCGAGACCGCTTCCGTTATCGCGGCGCCGGACCGTTATCTCAATCGTCGACGCTTCATCATAGAAGAGTGAGGTGAACAGTCTCTCGATCCGGATGTACAGTACGGCGGAATCGAGTCTCGCCGCCGCTATCGTGGCCTTTCGAAGCGGCTGCTTGTCGGGACTTTCCACGGCCTCGACAACAGCGCTCTGTGCCCACTCGCTACCGATAGTCGTGTCCCGGCGCATGTCGTATCTGAACTGCTCTCGCGTCCGCGCCGCGGCAAACGGAGGGAGCGACGGCAAGTAGCCGCTGACTGTCGCACCGGATTGCGAGCGTGTGGAGTCACCTCTCGCAAGGAACGAAAGGAAGCCCTGCGAGAAGGTCCCGTCACGTACGTCTACGGCGCTTTCGAGCTTCGCTCCGACGCCCGTCGGCCGGTACGACGCGACCAGACGCCCGATGACACGGCCATCCGCATCACGTTCCTCTGACGTCCGTCGGATTAGCCTCGGGGGCTGATCTTCGAGCGATGCGAAGGTGGCCGCGACCGCGCCGTAGTCGAGCGACGCCAGGAAATCGAAGACATCGGCATCGTCGGCTCCACCCGTCACGCTCTCGGGCCGTTCCTGGCCCCCGCACGCCACCGCAAGCATCACGGTCGCTGTGATCAAACCCATAAACCCTTTCATCACAATCATTCTTTGGCGGCTGGGACGTCATGTCTCGACTGTGTCAAGATAGCCGTATCGGAAGCGCCACGAAAGATTCGAAGAAACCACGTCAACGAGATGTGAGGGAAACGTTGTGGTCTGTATTATCGAACACTGCTCTTCAGTTTCTCAGCCGTAAGACCGGCGCACGTCTTTTGTCGCACGAACTACAAGCCGAACTCGAAGCCGCAGTGGCCGCAGCACACGCGGCGGCTGATTTCATACGCTCCCAGAGCGTGGGCATTAGCAGGGAGGGCGTGCGTGAGAAAGCACTGCATGATCTTGTCACGCACGTCGACGTCGGTTCGCAGAAGATCATCATGGAAAGCCTCCACAACGCCTTTCCGAACTACGGATTCCTAGCGGAAGAAGACGAAGTAGCGAATTCGAGGCTCGACAGACCCATACGCTGGATTATTGATCCACTCGACGGCACGACCAATTTCACGCATGGTGTTCCACCGTATGCGGTGAGCATCGCACTCCACGACGGCAAGCATGTGCTGCTTGGGGTCGTTATCGAAGTGGTCAGCGGCGAGACGTTTACTGCTATCCGCGGAGAGGGGAGTTACCTGAACGGGCAACCGATGCACGTCAGTCGCACTTCGGGTCTAGACCAGGCCCTCGTCTCCACGGGCTTTCCGTATCGATCCGTGGATCACGTCGATGCGTATCTGGCCGTTCTTCGCACGCTGATGGTACAGTGCCGGGGAGTCCGTCGTCACGGGAGTGCATCGATCGATCTCGCCTACCTCGCCGCCGGCCGCTTTGACGGTTTCTTCGAAACCGGGCTGATGCCGTGGGATGTGGCTGCCGGTGCGCTGCTCATTCGGGAAGCAGGTGGCGCCGTAACGGACTTCGGGCGTGGCTCGGATCCGGTTTTTTGCAGGCAGATACTCGCGTCCAACAGCCTGCTCCAGGAAGAGATGCTCGCGGCGGTTCGGCCGCTCGCGTCCGTGTCCGCCTGAACGGCGCGCCTAACGCTCGGCCGTCCCGCGGGTCATCTTGTGTAACGAGACGGTGTTGCCGAGGTAATCGAGTCGCGACACGACACCCGCAAGCGTGGCTATCTTCTGCTGCCTTGCCAGGTAGTAACCGATGGCGGCTCCCAGCAGCATCAGCAAGGCGGCTGATACCTGAGCGGACGACGACTGCACGACATGTGCGTTGCTCGTCGTTGCATCGCCTGCCAACGGAAGAACGTAGGCGGCCAACAGAAACGCACCCAGCGCGGCGGAGAGGCGCGGGTTTCCGTAGCCCGCGTAGAGGATTGTGATTACGAACGCGATGCTTGCCACCGTGACGTCGGGCCCTCCCGCGATATTCAATACGGTAAGTTGAGAGATTGCCGTAAAGAGAGTGACGTCGGACAATGCAAATATCCACGCGAGCACCGACGGCGTTCGCTCCCGCATCACGACATAGAAGACAACAGCCGCCGCCATATATGCGCCGGCGGCCGGCATGAGCATAGGTCGCGTCGGTCCGCCGCTGATCACATCTTCGAGGCCGAGTGTCATGACCAGGAAGCCGGCGGCGAGGTGGAGAACCGCGATGCACTGGTTCATGCGGATCGTTTGGGTGCCGACCGAGTCGAGCACCACACCCACCGTGGAGGCGCGGAGCCCGGAGGGTCGTTGTGGCCGGGCGAGCGTGGCTCGGCCGGCACCCGTGCGATTCTGTCCTCTGACGCGAATTTTCTCCATCTTCCGGTCCGAAATTGTGCCTCACTGTATCAACGGTGGAAAATCGAGATTCGGTGCACCGTAAACGCCGCTCCGTCCCGACCGCCGGCAGCGTAAGTAGAAACACAGGGGGTGGTTTGGTACCTTCAGGGCTCCATCGCATGAAGGCCGCGACACACAAATGAGCGACAAGCCGGGCTACGGACTACTGAAAGGAAAGAAGGGATTGATCTTCGGTGCGCTCAACGAAAGTAGTATCGCGTGGTCTATAGCCGAAGCGGTACATCGCGAAGGCGGTCGATTTACCCTTTCGAATGCGCCGGTCGCACAGCGCCTCGGAAGCCTCGACGCGCTGGCGGAGAGGACCGGCAGTGAGGTGATCTGGGCCGACGCCACCAACGACGACGAACTCGCCGCTCTCTTTCAGTCCGCCAAAGAGTCACTCGGCGGTGTGGACTTCATCGTGCACTCGATCGGGATGGGCCTCAATGTCCGCAAGAACCGCGAGTACCAGCAACTGCACTACGAGTGGTACCACAAGACGCTTGACATCTCCGCGATAAGTCTGCACCGGATTCTGCGGCAGGCGATGGATACGGAGGCGCTCAATGACGGAGCATCGATCGTTGCGCTTACGTACATCGGTGCGCAACGCATCTTCTCGAAGTACTCAGAGATGGGCGACGCCAAGGCACTCCTCGAAAGCATAGCACGTTCGTTTGGCGCCCGACTCGGCAAACGCGGCATCCGTATCAATACCATTTCGCAGAGCCCCACGCGCACAACGGCCGGATCCGGCATCGACGGTTTCGATGCCATGTTTGAATTTGCCGATCTGCTCTCGCCGCTCGGCAACGCCGACGCCGAAAGCTGCGCCGACTATACCGTCGCTCTCCTCAGTGATTTCACACGGATGGTCACCATGCAGAATCTCTACAACGACGGTGGCTTCTCGAGCATGGGCATGTCCGACGAACTGATCGACGCCGTGAAAGACGCCTTCACACGGTAGCCTCTCGGTAAACGGATGATGAGCCGACAACTCCGGAGCAGCGAGAAAGTACGCGTTTTCGTCTCGGACATCGACGGATGCCTTGCGGAGCCGTACCGGCCGTTCCGACTCGACAAACTTGAGGAGCTTGCGTCGCTGGCCGGATCGTCGACGTCGAACGATAACACGTTACCCGCGCTGACGATTTGCTCGGGACGCGCGTATCCGTATGTCGAGGCGATGACACAACTGCTTCGCCTTCGTGTGCCCGCGGTGTTCGAAGCCGGCGGGGGCATGTTCGACCCCGTGAAATCGCGTTGGTTGTGGCATCCCGCCTTCACGAGTAATACGGAGCGCGAAGTAGCCGATATACGTAAGTGGCTCCAGTCCGACATTGCCCCGGGCACCGCAATGGATATCGATCACGCAAAGAAGACACAGGCCTCGCTCGCGGGACCCATCGCGGAAGAAGTCTTTGCGGCGGTCCCCCTTGTGGAGGACCATGTGGCCGACAATCACCCGGACCTGCTCGTGGCTCATACGCACATCTCCATCGACGTCATCCCGCGTGGCTTGAACAAGGCGAGCGGCATGCGGTGGCTGGCCGACGTCTGCCGCGTACCGCTCGAGCAGTTCGCCTTTATCGGTGACACAAATGGAGATATTCCGGCGTTAGAGATAGTCGGCTATGCGTTCGCCCCGGCCAACGCTGCGGACGAAGTGAAGGAAATAGTCAATATCACGACGGGCGGAGCGGTTGTGGACGGCGTTCTGGAGGCCTATCGATGGTGCGCCGCACGCAATGAAGCGCCGGCCTAAGGGAGAGTGATCGTTTTGATGGCTTGAGATCTGCACGGATATGCACCGCAACCTCACCATACTAGTCTTGATGCTGGGTCTTGTCGCGCGTGCGACGGGGCAGCCAAGTATGGTCATGGCTCCTCCAGGCGAGGAGGAGATATCGTCCGCACAGGAGGTGTCTACCCCGCTCTCAGACGAGTCCCAGGCGCCGTCAGCCAAAGCCGCGACGTCGGTCACGGCCGAAGAGTATTACTACGCGCTCGCCACCAGTATCGCGTTCGCTACTCCGGACTCGTCGAATCCGTACGTGCAGATTGCCGCACGGGAGCCGGTACGACTCGTCGGTATCGCGGGCGAGTGGGCGGAAGTCCGAACCGGCGACGGTGCCCGTGGATTCGTACGTCGCGGCGTTATCTCGAACCTCTGGATTCGCGTTTCAAAGAAGTCCAAGACAGTGTGGGTATATCACGGTCCGGAGTTGGCGGCGACGATAGCTGCCGACATGGCCTACAACTTCTTTCTCGACAAGGAGCGTCGTGGCAGCCGCCTGCAACCGGATCACTGGAGGACACCCGAAGGCCTATATTACGTCGTCGCAAAGAACCCGGCCAGCCGTTTCTACAAGGCTCTCGTATTGAACTACCCTTCGCTGAAAGACGGCAAGGCGGGTCTGCAGGAGGGTCTTATTTCCGAGGGCGACTATCTGGCGATCGCTGAGGCGGATCAGAAGCACCTGCCGCCACCGATGGACACCGCCCTGGGTGGCTGGATTGAGATACACGGCCAGGGCAGCGGCTCGCGCACGACATGGACGCGCGGCTGCGTGGCTATTCCCAATGAAGCGCTGGACGAGTTGTGGGAGATCGTACACGTCGGCACTCCGGTTCTTATCGAATCGTAGCCCTCGCGCGGGAATCCTGGGCAGCCGCCTCGCGTTGGACCGTCTTATGAGGCAAAGGATCATTATGATTCGGATTCTCTTCCTGGCGTTGCTGTTCGGCCCGTTTGTCGGGAGCGTGAAGGGCCAGGAAGAGGCATCGTCCGCGCAAGAGCGTTTGCTGCAGCGCGGCGACGGTGCGGTATATGTCGTTCCCGTTGAGGGGATGATCGACAATGCGCTTGCCCGCTATATCGGCCGCGCGGTAACAGATGCGCAGGATGCCGGGGCAGCTCTTATCGTGTTCGACATCGACACGTTCGGCGGCCTTGTCGACGCGGCCGACAGGATTCGCAAAACGATTCTGGACGCAACGCCACTGACGATCGCATATGTCAACAAGAACGCGGCGTCTGCCGGTGCGCTGATATCATACGCGTGCGACTTCATTGTGATGGCGCCCGGGGCATCCATCGGCGCCGCGACGGTCGTCGAAGGTGTCGGTGGCGAGGCGGCCCCCGATAAGTACCAGAGCTATATGCGGGGCCTGATGCGTTCCACGGCCGAGGCGAACGGGCGCGACCCACGCATTGCGGAGGCTATGGTCGACGAGACGATCGAAGTGGAGGGCGTCTCCGAGGCAGGTAAGGTCCTCACGCTGTCTACCACCGAAGCAATCCGACTGAAGGTAGCCGACTTCGAGGCCGAAACGATAGAAGGTCTCTACGACAGCATCGAAGTGAACGTGGCCGCCGTGGTGAATCATCGGGTCACGCGGGCGGAGAAAGTGCTCCGGTTCTTCGCGTCGCCCATCATGCAGTCTATTCTGATGCTGATGATGCTGGGTGGTCTGTACTTTGAACTGCAGACGCCGGGCGTCGGATTCCCGGGACTGATGGCATTACTTGGTGCGGCAATGTTCTTCGCGCCGCACTACATGTTGGGTCTTGTCGAGAGCTGGGAGATCGTCGCGTTCGTGCTCGGTGTTGGTCTGATCTTCGTCGAGATCTTTCTATTGCCTGGATTCGGTATCGCCGGCATCAGCGGAATCATCCTTGTCGTCGGTGCACTTCTGGCGGGTCTCGTCGGAAACGTCGGGCTGGAGTTTCCGACAGACGAATCGGTCTCTCAGGCGATTACGACGCTGGCGATCACGCTCGTGCTCTTCGTCGTACTGCTATTCTCACTCGGTCGGTATCTGCCGAAGTCCGAGAGGTTCGGACAGCTCGTCCTCAAGCCGGAGCTGGCCAGCAGTGCCGGGTATACGGCCGCCGAGTTCCCCAGTGATCTGGTGGGTGCCGTCGGCGTCACGGTTACGCCGCTGAGGCCGACCGGAATAGCGGAGTTTGGTGGCGAGCGCTACGATGTCACGTCGCTTGGCGAGTATGTTCCTTCGGGATCGAACGTGGTCGTACGGAACGTTCGCGGTGGACGTATCGAGGTGCGGCCCGTTAAGCCCGAAAATGAAACATCTGCGGGCTGATCCGTACACTGTGTACACATTTCTCAGTCCGGCGCTTGCAAGGTGGATCTTCTTCTTCCGATCGCTCTCATCGTAGTGGGCCTCGCCCTGATCCTCATCGAGGTATACCTCGTCCCGGGCTTTAATATTTTCGGAGTTCTCGGTGCCCTCACGATCGTGTTTGCGGTGGGCTACGCCTTCTCGGAAGGCGGTCTGGCCTTCGGCGCGTTGGCACTCGTCGGAAGCGTGGCGGCCGTGGCCGGCGTCTCCTGGTTTCTATATGCCACCGGAGCCTGGGACCGGTTCGTGCTGTCGACATCGCTCCGGCGCGACCCCGGTACGGTCGAACGGGAACGTGAGGACCGAAAGAAGTTTCTCGGACAGTCCGGCGTGGCTGTGACCCCGCTCCGTCCGACGGGCGTCGTTGAGATCGATGGAGAACGTGTCGAGGTGTCGACCGAAGGCGAGTTCATCGCTGCAGGAAGTAGAGTGCGAGTTGTCGCCATGGACCGTCGACGCTATTTCGTCAGGCTTGCCGACAACATGCCTGAGAACATGTTGTCCAGGGGATGACGCCGGGACATCTTCGCATCCATCAGAAAAGAAGTCGGAGCGCCAGTGAGCACCGGAAAGATTTGTAACTGCGCGGTTGTCTTGTCCTTGGTCCTCGTCGCAGGCGGCGTATCGGCATGCACGCCCACATCAACGTACCGGCCTGGTCCTCCTGACGGATGGGTGGCCGAGGGCACCCGTTGGTGGAAGCCGGGCGTCGACACGTCCAAAGCCTTTCGCAACCTCGAGTCGTTGTCGACCATGCGTGTAAAGAACGCGGAGATCGTCTACTCAACGAGCATTTCGCTGGCGCGCCAGAAAGACCTCGCACTTCGGCAGCTGTCACGCGCCGTGAAAGTGAGTCTGATGCCCGTCTTTCGGAACCATCCAGAGGTTGTCGACTCACTCTTCGAACGGCATGCAGTACCACGACTAATGGAGGCGAATCTCAGTACAGCCCCGGATCGTCTTGTCGACAAGTACAAGAAGGAGACCTATCGAATTCTGGCTCGTCATTTTCGCGAACCGCGCGCCGTCGTCAAACTTGGAGAGGATGTGCCGATTGCGTATCCGGACAGTTTGCGCGAAGCCGGCGTCGGCGGCAGAGTCCCGCTCCAGATTTACGTCGACAAGGAGGGTCTGCCCGTGGCGATCGCGCTGCTCGAAAGCGCCCATCACGTGCTGGACGACATTGCTATGAAGGCGGCGACGCAGGCACGCTGGCAGCCGGCATACCTGCTTGTCGTCGGTAAGTCGGAGCCGATCGAGTCGTGGGTGAGGTTGACGATTCCCTTCTGACGGGCACGTCGATGAGGAGTCTCTAAAGCAGCATGCCTGCGATCGTGGCGGTCAGCCATGAGGCCAGCGCGCCTCCGAACATCGCTCGCAATCCGACGTGTGCCAGGTCCGACTTGCGCTCCGGTGCCAGCGCGCTGATGCCGCCGATTTGTATCCCGATCGACGAGAAGTTCGCGAAGCCGCAGAGCGCGTACGTGGCGATGATGATGGCGCGCTCGCCGATCTGCCCGGCCTGGATGTAGCTGCCCAGCGTACCGTAGGACACGAACTCGTTCAGTGACAGCTTCACACCCAACAGGTTGCCGACGGCGGCCGCGTCTTCCCACGGCACGCCCATAAGCCAGGCAAGAGGCCTGAGGATGGTGCCGAAGAACGTCTGCAACGATCCGGGAAAGATGCCCTCATACTCGCTGGCGATGGGCGACATGCCCGTCGCTGCGTACTCGCGCAGCTCGCCGCCCAGCCATTTACCGTCGATGATCGAGTCGAGGAAGCTGAGCACCACGTCGGCCACGGCAATGAGCGCGATGAACCCGAGAAGCATTGCACCTACGTTCACGGCCAGCTTGAGCCCGTCGGTAATTCCATTGGAAGCCGCCTCAATCGCGTTCCCGCCGACGGATATCTCCGGCAGGCCGACGTCGCCCGCCGTCTCGGAGTGTTCCTTCTCCGGATAGATGATCTTGCCCATTACCAGGGCCGCCGGTGCCGACATCACCGTTGCCGCAACCAGATGACCCGCCGGTACACCCATAGCGATGTAGCCGGCAAGCACGCCGCCCGCGATCGTCGCAAAGCCGCCGACCATAATGGTCAGCAGCTCCGACTTTGTCATGCCCTGGAGGAACGGGCGGATGAGCAGCGGCGCTTCCGTTTGGCCCACGAAGACGTTCGCACTGCACGAGAGCGTCTCGGCACCGCTAGTGCCGATCGTCCACCGCATGAAGCGACTGAACCCGTCGATCACTTTCTGCATGATACCGAGGTAGTACAGCACGCCCATGAACCCGCCGAAGAAGACGATTGTCGGTAAGACCTTGAATGCAAAGAGGAATCCGAATCCGGGCCACCCGCCGTCGGGGCCTGGAAAGAAGTACTGGGGGTCCGCGAGATTACCGAAGAGAAACTGGGCGCCGTAGTCCGAAAGATTCAGGAAGTTTGCGACCTTCTCACTGAACGATTGGAAGATCATCCGTCCGTGGAGGCCGCTCACGATGAGCCACGTGACTCCGATCACTATGATCAGCGCACTCAGGTAAGGTTGTGCCGCGCCTGCGAACTTGAACCGGCCGTTCAGCAGAACGACGGCGACTACGGCCAGCCACGCCCATCCCAGCGCAGACGCCGGCGCGAACATGAGAAGGCCGCCCACTGCGATCGCGCCCACCAGCAGTCCGCCAAGCCAGCCCCACTCCGTTTCGTCACCGGGACCACGCAGCAGGTATGCGACGATCAACATGCCAAGCAGAACCATTCCGACGAAGCTCCACACGTCGTCGCGAAGGATTATCAACGCGAGCACGAACTGAAGTCCGAGGCCCCAGATTACCGGCCGCAACTGTACCTCACGACGGTGGTAGGAGAGGGCCCAGCCAAGGCCGAGCAGCGCCAAAAGGCCGAGGATGCTGACGAGGTTCATTCGTGGGGCACCTGTGCAAGATGATCGGAAGCCGTCGCCACGTGGTGTGGAAGACCACCGGGAGCGTCGTGAGCGCGCGAAAATATACAACGTGCTCGAACAATACAGGGGCCGGCATTCGCCCAATACACGGGAACAGCGGGATAGACTCGGCCATTTACGGACTCGTCATTTCAAAAGCCCCGAAGCCTGTGACCCGTCGAATCCTGCTCCCTCTATCCTGTGCTTTGCTGCTGTGGGCAGGCTGCTCGGGCGACACGGCCATCGTTGACGTCGATGAGGACGAGCGCGGGGCGCCTCTGTCCACCTCGACACTGCAGACGGTAACAATCGAAGAAATTGAAGCGCTGGGCATTCCCGTGACGGCGCAGAGTGCGGTCGATCTCGTGAGCCTCACCTATCGGACCGTCGATGCCGGTGGTGCACCGACGGTCGCATCGGCTCTTCTCGCGGTGCCCACACGGAGGACGGGTTCACTGGCGCTCGTGAGTTACCAGCACGGAACGGAGGTGCGCAAGGACGCGGTCGGATCGGTGCGTGGTCTGGAAACGCCGGAGACGGCCGTGCCTCTAATCTTCGCCACAAGCGGATACCTCGCCATCATGCCCGACTACCTCGGGCTCGGCGCGTCTCCGGGCCTGCATCCGTTTGTGCACGCAGAATCACTCGCCTCCGCGGTCATCGATGCACTGCGTGCGGCGCGCCACGTTGCACGGCAAGAAGACATTGGACTCGAAGAGGAAATTTATCTGATTGGATACTCCGAAGGTGGCTATGCTACCGCGGCGGCGCAACGTGAAATCGAAGCGCGTTATGCGGGCGAGTTCAGCATCGGGGCCTCGGCACCCATGGCCGGACCCTATGACCTTTCAGGCTCGATGGTCGAGGTGTTTGCCACAGCAGAACCGTACCCGGCGCGTTATTATCTGCCGTACACATTGCTGGCGTACGACGAGGTGTACGACCTTGCGGATAGTCCATCCGAGTATCTGGCTCCCCCGTATGACACGACAATTCCACCGCTGTTCGACGGCATGCATGGCGGCGGTGAAATCGATGCGATGCTTCCAGTTATTCCGCGCGACATGCTCGACACGACATGGGTCAGCAAGATGCTGGGGCCGGAGACTTTTCTCTGGCGCACACGCCTCGAAGAGAATGATCTCCTGAATTGGACGCCGCGCTCACGCACGCGTCTGTATCACTGCGAGAACGACGATCAGATACCGTATGACAACGCGGTAGCAGCGCTCGAGAGCTTCACCGGCGGGATGGCATCGGCTAATGTCGATTTGGTGAGCGGCGATTACGGAACGCACGCAGAATGTGCCCCCGTCCTCCTTTTATTCGGCAAGTTCTGGATCGACGGGCAGCGATCCGGCGTCACGAAAGCCGAAACGGAGGCGATCGCGACGACGCCCTCGAGACGATGGCTCCGGTGGCCCGGAGCCCACTGATGCTTCTAGACCGAAGAGGCTAAATTCACACGGAGCGTCCCGAATCGGGACCTCCGTACTGTATCTTTCGTCTCCTCCCACAGGGCTCGCCGCCGCAGTGCCGTCGAGCCGCTCATACTGGCAACGACCCTCGGCCATACTGTCCGACATGCGACAGTTTCATCTGACCAAGAATCACGATTCGAGTACAGCCGTCGACTCCGATCGTGCGAACGAGATTCTCGACGGGCTTAACGAGGCACAGCGCGCCGCGGTCGAAGCCACCGACGGCCCGACGCTCGTGATCGCAGGACCCGGCTCAGGCAAAACACGCGTTCTTACACATCGGGTCGCTTATCTGATCGCGACGGGTAACGCGAGGCCGCCGCAAATTCTGGCCCTGACCTTCACCAACAAGGCAGCGCGCGAGATGAAACGGCGCATCGAGCAGCTTGTCGGGGAAGCGGAAGCGACCGGAATATGGATGGGCACGTTTCACTCCGTCTTCTCACGTCTGATGCGCCGAGAAGCCGCACAGATCGGCTTCACTTCGGATTACAGCATCTATGACACGGACGATCAGGACCGCGTCCTGCGTGGCCTGATGGACCAGCATGATGTCGACCCGCGACAATACCCGGTGCGGTCCATGCGGTCGATGATCTCCGAGGCGAAGACCCAGATGATTTCGCCCGGAGAGTTCTCGCGCCTGGCGGCTTCACCTCCGCAGGAAAAGGCCGCCCTGCTGTACCAGCCGTATCAGGAAACCCTCAGGCGCTCCAACGCTCTCGACTTCGACGATCTACTGCTGAAGCCCCTCGAACTGTTTCGGAAAAGCCCCGAGACACTCGATAAGTATCAGACGCGGTGGCAGTTTGTGCACATCGACGAGTACCAGGACACGAACCACGCACAGTATCAGCTCGCGAAGATGCTTGCCGCTCGGCATCGCAATATCTGCGTCGTTGGCGACGACGCACAGAGCATCTACGCGTTCCGTGGCGCCGACATCGGAAATATCCTCTCGTTCAAGAAGGACTACCCCGATGCGTCTATCCTCCGTCTCGAACAGAATTATCGTTCGACCGGCAAGATCCTTGGGCTCGCAGATTCGATCATTCGTAACAACGAAGCACGGCTTGAAAAGACGTTGTGGACGGAGAACGAGGATGGTGAGGATGTAGTCCTTATGGAGGCGCTCTCGGAAAAGGACGAGGCGCAAAAAATCGAGCGCAGAATCCGGGACATCTATGTGCGCGGGCACCGTCATCGCGATTGCGCCGTTCTCTACCGGACCAACGCACAGAGCAGATCGATCGAAGATGCTCTTCGGCGCGGCGGCATACCCTACCGAGTCATTGGCGGCGTCTCCTTTTATCAGAGAAAAGAGATCAAAGACGTCGTCGCGTACCTTCGGCTAGCCGTGAACCCCCACGATACGGCGAGTCTGCGGCGCGTAATAAACTACCCGACGCGGGGTATCGGCCTGAAGACGCTGCAACAGATTGTCGACTTCGCCGCGGAGCATGAAATAACGCCGTGGTCCGCGATCGAACGGATCGAAGACGTGGGTGTCGGTGCACGAGCCCGTAAGGCGATCGGTGGGTTCGCGGAGATGATCCGCGATTTCGTAGCGCTTGCCGCAACGAAGCGGGCGGACGAGGTTGCACAGGAAGTGGTCCGGCGGTCCGGACTGCTGGACGAACTTAAACGCGAGCACACGACCGAGAATCTCGTACGTTGGGAGAACGTGCAAGAACTCATCAACGCGGTGGCCGAGTTCGTGTCGACCAATCCGGAGACGGCGTCGCTCAGTGTATTTCTTCAGGACGTGTCTTTACTCACGGATGCGGATGAAGATCATCACGTTGGCGACAAGGTCACATTGATGACCCTGCATTCGTCGAAAGGTCTGGAGTTCGCAGTCGTCTTCATCGCCGGGCTCGAGGAGGGCTTGTTCCCGCTCGCCCGCGCGGTGGAAGATCGCGCGGAACTCGAAGAAGAACGGCGCCTCTTCTACGTCGGAGTCACCCGAGCAGAGAAGATGTTGTTTTTGTCCAACGCTCGGACCCGATATCGTTTTGGAGAGCAGCAGGCGGGCGTGCGAAGTCGTTTTCTCGATGAGGTGGAGGACGGTCTCATCCGGACCGAGGCGGGCGCCGAACTGACACGGAGGCCGGATCGGTTTCGAATGCGTTCGACGGACTCGGTGTCGTACGACGACATAGATCCGTATTACTACCGGCGGAACTTGCGGGGAGCAAAGAAGCGGAGTACAGACGGTGCAGCGACATCCGGCCGGCGGGTTGTGTTCGACGAAGGTGAGGGAGGCGGACTCGTGCCCGGTGCCCTCGTCGAGCACGAGGTGTTCGGTGAAGGCAAGGTCCTCGCCCTCGAAGGCAACGGCCAGCAAGCGAAGGCCACCGTCTTCTTCCCGGACGTCGGCCAGAAGAAACTCGTCCTGCGTTTCGCACGGCTGCGACTGATAGGATGACGGCCGGTACTCGTGCAAATGTGCCGGTATACGTTGCCGCGCTTCTGAGCGCGGCATTCACGTCGCTGTCGTGTGGCCCGGGTGATACACGAACGCCTCTCGTCGTGTATTCACCGCATGGTAAAGAGATGCTGTCGTTTTATGAGAAGGCGTTCGAAGCACGGCACCCGGCTGTCGACGTGCAGTGGATTGACATGGGTGGCCAGAATGCCGAGGACAGGATTCGCACGGAGGCGGCGAATCCGCAGGCCAGTGTCTGGTGGGGCGGTGCCGGAATGTCGTTTGAGCGCGCCGCCACCGAAGGACTGCTCCACGCCTATCGTCCGACTTGGGCAGACAGCGTGCCGGCGCCCGCGCGCGGTACCGGTGACTCGTGGTACGGCACGTTCTTTACACCGGAGGTCATCGCATACAACACGAAGGCCGTCGATTCGTCAAGCGTTCCGCAAACCTGGGACGAACTTGTTCAGCCGCAGTGGAAGGGACGTGTACTCATCCGCTACCCGCTCGCATCGAGTACGATGCGCACGATATTCGGTGCTATGATCCTCCGCCAGTCCACCGTCGAGAATGGATACCGCTGGCTTGCCCGCCTCGATCAGAACGTCAAGACATACACGGCGGACCCGACGCAACTCTACCTAAAGCTCGCACGAGGTGAGGGGGACGTCACCCTGTGGAACCTACCGGATATCTACCTGCAGACCCACGTCAACGGTTATCCGTTTGGCTTCGTCATACCGCGCGACGGCACTCCGGTCCTTGTCGATGGTATCGCACTCATTGAGAACGCGCCCAACCTGGAAGCGGGACGGCAGTTTTATGAATTCGTAACATCGGACAGTTCCCTCGTCCACCAGGCGGAAGCGTATTACCGGATTCCCGTTCGCAGCGACATAGCGCGGCAGAGGCTGCCCGAGTGGATGGCTGCCATCGAAGTCACACCGCTGGAAATCGACTGGGAGAGGCTGGGCCGTGACGGTCCCTCCTGGATGCAATACTGGGACGAGAACATCAAGGGGAGGGGAGGCGAGTATCTCAGGGAACAGCGCTAGTCGCCTTCCGCCTTCCGAAGGTGAGGCAGATAGCACTCCCAAATCGGGGTTCACACTGAATCCGCAGCGAATCCCCGAAGCGTCACGGCTACTCTTCGCTGCTTCCGCTCATCAGCACCGAAAACGGCTGCAGCGGTTCGATGTTCTCAAAGACGATCTTCAGCGTCGCGGTCAACGGGACGGCGAGAATCATACCCCAGATGCCCCACAGCCATCCCCAGAAGATGAGAGAAATCAGGATGACGAGCGCGCTCAGATTCAAGCGGAACGCCATCACCTTCGGCTCGATTACGTTGCCCATCAGAACCTGAACCGTACCGAGCAGCGCCAGCACAAGAAGAGGGACGGTCCACGTTTCGAACTGCAACGCGGACAGGAGGAACGGCAAGAGCGTGGCCACGACGGAACCGATGTTGGGGATGAAGTTCAGCAGGAACGCGAGTACTCCCCACAGCAAGGCGAAGTCGACACCGAGAATCGATAGGATGAGTGCCGTGCCGGCACCTGTTCCGGCACTGATCAGCGTCTTTGTCAGCAGGTACTGGCGCAGCTGCGCGTCGATGTTACCGAGGACTGCCGCGATGTGCGCCGCATGTCCTTCCGGAAAGGCCTTGTGCACACGCGAGGCAAAGTCACCGCTCTCGGCGAGTATGAAAAGCATGAAGAGGATGATGAGAAAGGTGTAGCTCGCAAAATTGATGAACGAGCCGATTCCCGATGTTACCGCCGAGGTAACCGACGAAAGCTGAACGGCCTCCCGAAGCCGGAAACCTTCCGTCGATATATCGAATCGCGCCGCTAGATCCTGGATAAGAGCGAGCAGGGCCTGCACGGATCCGGTCACCCGATACTGATATTTCGGCAGCTCCTGCGCAAACGTCTCCACGCTGGAATACAAGACCATCGTGACCAGCGTGAGGATGAGCGTGAACGAGAGGAGCACGACAAAGAGTCCGAGAATGGTTGGGACCCTCTTTGATTTCAAGTAGGTCACCACCGGGCTGAAGATGTTCGACAGCAGTAACGCTATGGCCAGCGGCAAGAGCACCGTGCGCAATTCGTGCAGGACGACACCGATAATGAACAGCGTCACCACGATCAACATGGCCAGCATCAGTCTCGAGTTCGACGCGGCTGCCAGCCGTGTGGCCAGATCTTCAGAGGGACTATTGTCGTGGTCGGTCACGGGTGGGCCTCGATGGGTGAGAACTTGCGCATTGCGGACGTGGCTTCCAGAGAACCATCGTTGGGCACGGGCCTGATCTTGAGAATATCGGCCATAAGCTCGTACAAGTGAACACTCTCAATGGGCGGGATTACTGCTCCCGGCCGGAACGATGGGCCGTGCGCCACAAAGACGCCGTGCATCGCGGTTGTCGATGGATCGTAACCATGGTCGCCGCCGGTGTGTCGCCTGGGATCATCATCACGCCGTCCGAACGTCCACCCTTTGTCGGCCACCGCTACGACGGGCATAACGCGGGGCGAGCCGTGATAGTGCCACGCTGCCGGCATCGTTCGCTCATTGTACACCTGCATGTGCGGATGGGCGCCGTGGAGTTTTTCGTAAAGGGAATCTGCCGAGATACCCGTCGGCCAGAGTGTGTGGGTCGGTGAGCGTTCTACGAAGCGTGCGTCACCGGGCTTGATATAGTCGGAAAGGAATATGACGCGGTTCGAGTCGCGCCGTGCCTGCCCGTGGTCGGATGCGACGATGATGTCGATCGAGTCCATAAGATCACGCTCGCGAAGCCCGGTCAGCAGCAAGCCAAGCCCGTCGTCCACGACGCGTACCGCCTCGCCGACCTCCGGCGTCGCTGGTCCGTGCCGGTGCGAGGCATCGTCCACATGGGGGAAGTACATGGTGATGAATCGCGGACGCTCGGGCGGAGGCAGGTCGAGTAGCTGAAGAGTCTTATGCACGCGCTCTTCGATTGGCAGGTCGTGATCGTAGCGCATCCAGTGACTTGGACGTACGCTTCTTATGGGAGCCTCGGAGCCCACCCAGAAAATCGTCGCGGTTCGTATGCCGCTCTTCTCAGCCGTCACCCAGATTGGCTCGCCGCCCCACCAGATGGAGTCAGCCACGTCCTCGTCTCGGGTGTACGCAAAAGACCGGTCGGTCGTCGGGTCATACATCCGGTTTCCGAGGACCCCGTGCTTTGCCGGATAAAGACCGGTGACCATCGTGTAGTGGTTTGGAAACGTGAGGGTCGGAAAGACCGGGATGAGCGCTTCGGCTCTCGCGCCGCCGTGCGCAAGAGCCTGCAGAGTCGGCGGCTCGTACAACTCGAGATAATCCCATCGAAAGCCGTCGATTGACACGAGGATTACGGTGCCGGAGTCGGCGGGGCGCTGCCTTGTAACGGAAGACCCCGCACACGCTGCGAGTTGCACCAGCAGCGCGACAAGGAAGATGATCGGGGTGAGATTGGCTCCGGGAATCCGGCTTCCCTTCCGCACGAAAGCAGTGGGCACGGCGCCGATGGTTTGATGACTTGCGGCGAGCACGTTGCGTGCCCACACGTCAGAATACGATCGGCGTCAATCTAGTGAGTCGACCAAAGCGCGGTGGCCTGCGACGGCGATTTTTGGATAAAGACGACGGGCTACTTGCCGAAGATGTAGTACAGGATCAGACCGCCGACCGGAAAGAAGATGATCAGCAGAATCCACAACGCCTTATCACCCGAGCTTCGGGGGCTGCCGAGGACCTCGATGATGGCGATGATATCCAGAACGACGATGATCGCGCTGCAGATACCGTACGCCCAGAAGCTACTCACACGGTCGAAGAGGTTCGGTCCGCCGCAGCCGGCAAGGATCAACGTCGTGGCAAAGCCCGCAAGAACAAGGAGTATGCGATTCAACGCTTGCATAACAGTATTGCTCAATTTCCGTGGCGACAACAACAGTTTGGAGGCTATCACTCGCTAGATAACACGTGGAAAGCACTCAAAAGTTACAAGTGGAGTTCGTGTACCCGTGGAACAGCGGCTGACGGCCCTCCGTTTGACGCTCCCGCACCTGCAGAAGATCTGAATCGATGAAGATCGGCAACATAGAACTGGGTCCGCGCCCGATTTTCCTGGCGCCGATGGAGGACGTTAGCGATCCGCCGTTCCGTGCTCTGTGCAAACGATACGGAGCGGATATGCTCTACACCGAGTTCATCTCGTCCGGTGGCCTGGTCCACGACGCCGAGGGCTCTGTTAAGAAACTGGACTTTGACGAGGCGGAGCGCCCGATCGCCATTCAGATCTTCGGTGGTAACATCGACCAGGTCCGCGAAGCTGCGGCGATTGTCGACGAGGTGGCTCCCGATATCATTGACATCAACTTTGGGTGCCCCGTCAAGAAGGTCGTGTGCAAGGACGGGGGCGCCGGAATTCTCCGCAACCTGCCTAAGATGAAGGCGATCACCGAAGCGGTGATCGCGTCGTCGAGTCGCCCGGTAACGGTGAAGACACGGCTCGGCTGGGACGAGTCCTCGATTCAAATCGCGGAAGTTGCGCGCATGCTGGAAGATGTCGGTATTCAGGCGCTGGCTGTCCACGCCCGGACGAGGTCGCAGATGTATCGCGGTGATGCGCGCTGGCAGTGGTTCGAGCGCATCCGTCGTGAGAGTCGCATTCGTATTCCGCTGATCGGAAACGGTGACGCAACGACCCCCGAGCGCATCAAGGCCATGTTCGATGAGACGACTGTCGACGCCGTGATGGTCGGCCGCGGGGCGATCGGCAATCCGTGGATATTTCAGGACGCCAAGATCTTCATGAGCACGGGCGAGGTGCCTCCGCCGCCGTCCTGGAACGAGCGTGTGTCCGTTGTTGCCGAACACCTGAGACTAAAGGTTGCCTGGCTTGGTGAACGTAAGGGCGTCCTCGAGATGCGAAGAATGTACGGCGGCTATTTCAAGGGCTTCCGGAATGCAAGCCGCCTGCGGACACTGATGATGGAGGAATCGGACGAGGCGGGAGTGCTCGAGGTGCTGTTGAACTTTCGTGAATCCGAGCCCGACGTGTTCGTGCCCATCAGCACACCTGTCGTTACCGGTGTCAAGAGGGCCCGGCTGCCTCAGCCCGTCTGAACTGCCGGCACAGTGTCACGCGCCGGCCGAAGCCGCGCGGCTGTTACGCCGCGATCTGAAAATGACCTGGTCGAGGGCCACCAGCACTGAGCCGAGCACGGCAAACGCCGCGAGGGCAACCAGAGGCCGCCAGATCACAAGACCGCCAATGCACCCGAGTACACCGCCGAGGTACTTGATGTAGTTGAGCTGTTCGTTCGTCGATCCCTTGATCAGACTCTCGAGTTGCTGCTCATCGTAACTCGACATGTTCTCGATGATCATCGTGTATACGTCGAGGTTCTCCACGAAGCCCAGCACGATGCGGGTGGCCCACTCCTCGATCTCCTCTGACCTCGCCTCGATCTTTTCAGGCACACGGTCGAGTAGGACGTCCATCTCGTCCAGCACGTTGTCGAGCGATGAGGGCAGCTCGCGTATGCTCTGATCGAGGCGCCGCTGAAAGTCCTCCTCGTTCAGAAAGCGATACACTTTCAGAGCGAGTCCGCTCAATCCCTGACCCACTTCCTGCTCAATCTTCTCTATCGCGATCTCAACGATTCGTTTACGTACATCCTCGGAAGCGAGAACTTGCTGCAGATAATCGGTCGTCAGTGCCTTCAGGTCTGTTCGAAAATCCGTGTCCTCAATGACGCCGCGCGTGACCGTCAGCGCGAGGTCCCTGTAACGAGGAATCACACGCGACTCCTCGATCTTCTGTTTGATGATCTCCTCGTTGATCAGCTCGTCCGAAACGGCCCTGGCAAGCCGATAGATGACGCGTTCACGCTGCGAGGGAATCAGACCCTGCCCGAAGATTGGCCGCTTGCTGCGCGGATTGAACAGCATCGTGATGGCAAGCCAGTTCGTGAGGAAACCGATGAGTCCGCTCACGGAGACGATGCGGAGAAGACCTGAGAATGAGAGGTCCACTGCTGCAATCCGGAAGGAAGTCTGCGGGAAATCCCAGATAAAGGACACGCCGAAGGTGGCAGCCAGCAGCCAGGGAAACAGACGCAGATAAGGAAGGAGACGTGCATGCGCGCCGGTCACACGGGGAGGCTCCGGCGGCACCTTTTTTTCGACCTCGCGCGGCGGAAGATGTTTTCGCGCGTATCGCGTAATGAGTCCGCGCAGGTCCCGCGCACGCGCGCGCGTTATCTGGCGCGCTTCCGGAATTGTGTGCGCCTGTTCGGACGTCGCCGGTGCGACCGTCCGCGCGTCGGCTCCGCGATCGTCGCTCTCGGTTCTATCGTTCGTACCGGTCATTCCGATAGACCGAGCCGCTCCGAGTCCGCCTGCATCCCCGCAATGACGCGCGTTATGTGCTCGTCGATATTGACCCCGAGCTCCTCGATCCCCTGATAGACATCGGCACGACTGACGGCGGCGGCGAAGGCTTTGTCCTTGAGTTTTTTCTTCACCGACTTCGGTGTCATTCCTTCGAGCTTGGTAGGGCGAACGTAGGCCACCGCCGTGATGAAGCCCGCAAGCTCGTCCACGGCAAACAGAGTTTTGGCCATGAGCGATTCGCGCGGTACGCCGCTGTATTGTGCGTGCCCAAGAATGGCCTCGACGATCTCCTCAGGGTACCCCTCGCTTCGCAGCACGTCGACACCCACAAACGGGTGCTCCTCTGCCGTCGGGTGTTTTTCGTAATCCATGTCGTGCAGAAGGCCGGTCATTCGCCACATGACCTCGTCTTCACCGAAATGACGTGCGTACTCTGCCATCGCAGCCTCGACGGCGTAGGCGTGTCTTCGTAGACTCTCTCCCTCGGTCCAGGAATGGAAGAGCTTTAGCGCGTCGTCGTAGCTGGGCATGGATATCGATTTAGAAGATGTCGACGATTTTCAGCTCGCTCAAGTAGCGGCGCGGCCGTCGCCTGAAATCAACAAGTAACTCGTTGAGGTTTGTGGCCACCGAATCGAGACGCTCGTAGAGCCCCGGGTCATTCACGAGCCTGCCCAGAGTTCCGTCGCCGTTCTCAATTCTGGCCGCGACAACGTCAAGACGCGCCGTCGTCGTTTTCAACGAAGCCATCATCTCATCCAGTGATGCCACCGAGCGGCGCAGATTGTCAGCCGCTATCGAGAGGGAATCGTCCTGCGAGTCCATGACCTCCCGCACACTGCCCGTGATATCCTCCAGGTTTTCGAGTATGCCATGCAGGCTTTCCCGCTCGGCGTGTATTGTCGACTCGAGTGCGGTCGCCGTACCCCGCAGGGCCGCCATCATCTTGCGCAGGTCAGACGATGGGTCGTTCAGCAGTTCTGCGGTGCCCGACAGCGTTGCGTCGAGGCCGGCGAGGACGCTATCCGCCTGGTTCGCAAGACGCGGCGCGCGTTTGGTGAGCTGTGCGAGAAGATCATTAGAGTCGGACGCGCTCCTTACGTACCCGCCGACGGGAATCACGGGGTTCTCACGAGGTCCCAGTGTCACATCGAGCCGCACTCCGCCGAGGGCGTCGATACCGGCGACCTGAGCAAACGAACCGTTTGTTACCCGGATCTTGCGATCTACATTGAAGCGAACAAAGATGCTGTCGACATCGGCATCGTAGGACACGCCCGCCACCGATCCCACCTTGACCCCGCTGACGCGCACAGGGTTGCCAGCGATCAGCCCGTTGGCATTGTGGACTATCGTATAGTACTCGTGGGTACCGCTGAAGAGAGGTACATCCTTTAGATAACGAATACCCAGAATAAAGATCGCTACCGAGACGAGAAGCGCCAGTCCGACTTTCAGTTCATTTGCAAATCTCAATGTGTACGGTACCCGTCAGATGTGATTGTTTCAGAGCTAGGTTATTGGGACGCCGATCTGATACTCGTTTGCCCGGACGAAATTACACACAACCGGATCGGGGCACTCGTGCAGCTCATCGATAGTGCCCACCCAGTGGATCGTCTGGCCATAGACAAGCGCTGCTCGATCCGCCACGTCCAGCACGGAATGCATATCATGTGTTACAACGATACTGGTCACGTTGAGGCGTTCAGCGAGATCCCTGATTAGTTCGTTGATCGTGTTCGATGTCTCGGGGTCCAGGCCGCTGGTAGGCTCGTCGTACAGTATGTACTGCGGTCGCAATGCCACGGCTCGTGCAAGAGCAACTCGTTTGCGCATACCGCCGGAGAGCTCGTCCGGATATTTGGGCCCCACGTCCTGAAGGTTGACCATGTCCAGACACTCCAACACGTCGCGACGAATTTCGACGTCCGTCTTTGCGGTGAACGTCCGCAGCGGAAAGGCTACGTTCTCGAATGCGTCGAGCGAATCGAACAGCGCGCCGCCCTGGAACAGGACGCCGAATTGTCGACGCACCCTTCGGAGCTCGGCGTAGGAGATCTTGTTGATGTCGACGCCGTCGATCAACACTCTGCCGCGGTCAGGTTCCAGCAACCGAATCAGGTGCTTCATGAACACGCTCTTGCCCGAACCACTTCGCCCGATGATCGCGATCGTCTCACCG
Organism: Rhodothermales bacterium; assembly: GCA_041589075.1. Classification (GTDB taxonomy): domain Bacteria; phylum Bacteroidota; class Rhodothermia; order Rhodothermales; family JABDKH01; genus JBFHWK01. The sequence goes on along the minus strand of JBFHWK010000012.1, from coordinate 2,292 downwards.
TCTTCGATCGTCAGCGAAACGTTCTCCAGCACGGGACGCCCATCGAAGCTCTTGAATATGTTCTCGACGCGAATCATGAGTCACAAGAGTACGGCAGCGAGTACCAGATCGGCTACGAGGATGTAGACGCAGCTGGTTACAGCGGCCTGTGTCGTGGCTCGCCCAACGCCCTCGGCTCCGCCATCCGTGAAATACCCCTTGTAGCAAGAGATCGCGGTGATCAGGAATCCGAAGACGAGCGACTTGATGAGCCCGAAGACCGGGTCGAACGGCTTGAAGAACTCGCGCGCGCCGTCGATGAACTCTCCGATCGGGACCGCGCCCGTGACGGACCCCACAAAGGCACCACCGGCCACTCCGACGAAGCATGCCGCCACGTAAAGGACAGGAAACATCAGCACACCGGCGACCACCCTCGGTACGATGAGATATCCGATCGAGTTGAGTCCCATGGCTTCGAGTGCGTCGATCTGTTCCGTGACGCGCATCGTACCGAGCTCGGCCGCGATACGGGCACCGACGCGGCCTGCCAGCAGGAAGCCGGTCACGACGGCACCCAACTCCAGGATGACCGACGGCACGACGACGGCACCGATCACGCTTTTCGGGATGAAGGGTGACACGAGCTGATACGCGGTTTGTACCGTTGTAACGGCGCCGGAAAAAAGCGCTGCAAGGGCAACGATCGGGATCGAGTCGATACCGATCTTGACCATCTGTTCGAGTATGTTGGCTCGATACAGACGGAATTCACCTATCGAACCAAATGCCTTGGTCAGCAACAGCGTAAATTGACCAAGTGCCTCAACCGGTTGAAGTGCTCGCGAGATGAGTTCTGGCATCTGCGCCGGATTTGATTAACCTGTCAAGATAGTAGAACGAGTACGCTGAGGAAACTTACAGATAGGCGGGCCTGCGAAATGACTTTGCTGGTCAATAGTTCCAATTTGTGCGCGGGCGCGGCTTTATGTTGCAAATCGCTTTCGTTGGCGCCGCATGTGGGTGTTTACTTGCTCGGCTCGAGGGCGGCCGCCCTACGTCGTCTTACGAGGTAACCCGATAGGCGAACGTGATGCGAAGAAGAAAAACCCGGTACGTGTGTCAAGTCTGCGGTGATTCGGCCCCGAAATGGCTAGGGCAGTGTCCAGGGTGCGGCGGCTGGAACACGATGGTCGAGGAGTTCGAGGTAGAAACGGTTCGTGCGCCTGTCGGGCCGATAGTCGCGCGGGCCGGAGGCGACGGACATCCGGTGTCGCTGGCGGAGATATCACTCGACGCCGACATGCGTGTCAGCACCGGGATGCGCGAGTTCGACCGCGTGCTCGGAGGCGGCATCGTACCGGGATCACTCGTGCTTGTTGCGGGCGCCCCCGGGATCGGTAAAAGTACGCTGATGACCGTGCTCGGTCGTAACCTCGGAAGCGCACGGCTGCTCTACGTGACCGGAGAGGAGTCGCTGCGGCAGGTGAAACTCAGGGCAGCCCGACTCGACGCCGACGCGGCGCACACGCACGTTCTCGCGCAGACGAACATCGAAGCGATCGTCGACGCCGTCCAGCAAATGGAGCCCGACATCCTCGTGGTCGATTCGATTCAGACAATTTACCGGCCGGACCTCCAAAGCGCACCGGGCTCGGTAAGCCAGGTCCGCGAAAGTGCGGCGACGCTGCTCCAACTCGCAAAGAGGATGGAGATACCGACGTTCCTGATTGGACACGTGACGAAGACCGGCGCCATCGCCGGGCCCCGTGTGCTCGAGCACATGGTCGACACGGTGCTGCATCTCGAGGGCGACCGCCACCATACTTTTCGGATACTCCGCGCCGTAAAGAACCGGTTCGGGTCGACAAACGAGATCGGGATCTTCGAGATGGGCTCGGATGGCCTGCGTGAAGTCGACAACCCGAGCGAGCTTTTTCTATCGGAGCGCAGCGAGAATGTGAGCGGGTCAGCCGTTGTGTGTTCGATGGAGGGGACACGGCCGGTGCTCGTAGAGATTCAGGCGCTGGTCACTTCGTCGTCGTATGCCTCGCCGCAACGGTCTGCAACGGGATTCGACAGCCGCCGATTGCAGATGCTGCTGGCGGTTCTCGAAAAGCGGGAGGGCCTGCAGCTCTCGGCGCAAGACGTGTTTGTCAATGTCGCCGGCGGCGTGCGGCTCGACGAGCCGGCCGTAGACCTCGGTGTGGTGGCGTCCATCGCCACCTCGTTCCGCGACGTGCCGATCGACCGGTCGGCACTCTTTATCGGTGAGGTGGGGCTCGGCGGTGAGGTGCGTTCGGTCACACAGAT
>JBFHWK010000011.1:0-30282 GCA_041589075.1 Rhodothermales bacterium | reverse complement strand
GCGTGCTGCATCAGTTCTGAAGCCGTATTCAAGTTAAGCTTATTCTTGATGCGCGCCCGGTACGACTCGACGGTTTTCACCGACAGGTGCAGCCGTTCCGCGATCTCCCTCGTCGCGTGGCCTTTACCCGTTAGCTCGAACACCTCAAGCTCTCTGTCGCTGAGCACTTCCAGGGGCGATTTCGTGAGGCTGTCGCGTCCCGTGGCGATACCGAGCAGGAGGCGCTCGCTGATCTCTTCGCTCACATAGATACCGCCGTTGAGCACGCGCCGAATTGCTTTCGCGATCACATCGCCGGCCTGCAGCTTCATGATGTAACCCCGAGCCCCGGCCCGAATCGCACGCTCTGCATACAGAGTCTCATCGTGGCGCGACACGACCAGGATGCGGATCTCAGGGTAAACGGCCTGTAAGTGTTTGACGAGCTCAAGCCCGCTCATTCCGGGCAGCGAGATGTCGACAATAACGAGGTCAGGCCTATCTTCCTCGATCATGTCAAGGGCTTCCTCCGCACTTGCGGCCTGGCAGCAGACTTTCATGTCCGACTCAGCGTCGATCGTTAGCGCCAGACCCTTGCGCATCAGCGGATGGTCGTCAACGATGAGGATCTTGTTCATTCTGTTCCACCTGTATTTCGTAGTGGGTGTGCCTGCAAGCTTTCGCTTCTGGGCAGGGTACAGACTACTGTTGTTCCGCCTTCGGTGCGGCCGCGAATCTCAAGCGTCGCACCGATGATTCGAGCTCGGTAGCGCATTATTCGGATACCCATTCCGGGGTGATCGTCCCCGATGTCCTCGGAGATACCCTTGCCGTCGTCAGTCAGGCGCAATCGAATCTGATCTTCTCCGGTTGCGAGCGCGATCTTGAACTGCGACGCCTGCGCATGACGTACTGCGTTGCTCAGTGCCTCCTGTGCGATGCGATAAAGGTGCGTGGCGATGGCGTTGTCAATTTCCGGATGCCCGCCCATTTGCTCGAACGTACATTCTATATCGAAAAGGCGGCGGGCATTGATTACGAGACGGCGAAACGCAGAGGCGAGTCCGTCCGCGTCGAGCTCGACCGGGATAAGCCCCCGCGCGAGGCTGCGCGCAAACTCGTCCGCATCACCGATGAGGTCGCAGACCTCCTCCATCTCTTTCGCCTCCGGCACGCCTTTCGAGCGAAGCCGGCCAACGAGATTCTTGGTGATCAGGCCAATCCCGGTAAGCATCTGACCCAGACCGTCGTGCAGATCCTGTCCAATGCGTTGCCGCTCCTGCTCGGTCGTGTTGAGAATCTCCTGCTCCAGTTGCCGGCGCTCGGATACGTCGCGCACGATACCACTGAACAGCCGCCGGTCACCAGAGAGAACCTCACTAACGGCGAGGTCCATCGGAAAGGTCGTTCCATCCTTGCGCTGTCCGACAACCTCCCGGCCAATACCAATGATTTTCCGATGCCCGGTCTCGAGATAGCTCCTTAGGTAGGAGTCATGCTCGACGGCGTAGTACGGCGGCATCAGTACCTTGACACTCTGTCCGATCACCTCCGAGGCGTCGAAACCGAAGATTCTCTCGGCCGCTTTGTTGAACGAGCGGATCATTCCGCTTTCATCGATCGTGATCACGCCGTCGACCGACGTTTCCAGTATGGCTCGGTAGTGTGCTTCCTGTGCTTCGAGCGCCTTGGCCGCAGAGACGAGATCGGTCACATCCTGAACCGTTCCGACCATGAGTCGCTCGCCGTGATCTCCGATCTCAATTTCGCCGCGACCCGCTAATACACGTATCTCTCCTCCCGGGCGAACGATTCGGAACGTCAGCTCCACCTGATTCTCCTCAGACCGAATCCGCTCAAACATACTCGCGACGCGCCCACGATCATCAGGATGAATGTGTTTCAGGAAGTGTTCCACCGTAGGTACAAACTCCTGCACATCCCTGCCGAGTATCCTGAAGACCTCGTCGGTCCACATGACCTTATCCGTATCCAGATCCCAGTACCACGACCCGACACGGGCGAGGCGCTGCGTGTCGGCAAGCTCGCGCTCGATCCATCGCATATCTCGGCGCAGCCTGTGTCGGTCGCCGACATCCCGAGTAACCGCGATGATGCTCTCCAGCTCGCCGGTCACTTCGTTCCTGATCGTTCGACTCGTGGTTTCAACCAGCGCGTACGATCCATCCTTGCGTCGAAGCCGATATGACACGGTACTTGCGTTCGGTCGGTCGAGAATCGCGTCGTGAGACTGCTTTATCTGCTGCACATCATCCGGATGGAAAAAGTCATACGCGGACCGGCCGATGAGCTCTTCCGGTTCGTACCCCAGCAAGTGACGACACGCGGGCGAAGCATATACATAGAGGCCACCGGGGTCGTGGCGGCTGATCATGTCAGTGGCGTGTTCGGCTAGAAGACGGTAGCGGGACTCGCTGTCGCGAAGATTCACTTCCAGTTCATACCAACGGCGACGGCGGTCGGCGCGCCTTTCGGCCAGAGCAATCTTCATCGCGAGGTCCTTCGCGTCGCGCCGACCGAGGATCGTGTCGTCGACGTTCGCACCGAGCGCGTTGGTCGCTGCGGCTTCCTCCCCGTCGGCCACGTAGCCGACAACTACCGTACGTTCGCCCTCGAGACGACGCACGAATTTTGCCAAGTCGTGCGCGTGCCCGTCGACACCAATCAGAAACACCATTTGCGGTCGATGCCGGTCGTACAGGTCCCGCGCGGCATGGAGATCGTCGGTCGTCACAACTTCATGGCCGCGCTTGCGCAGGATCTCCTGAAGGCGCTTTCGTCCCTCAACGTCCCGTCCAAAAACGAGCGAATTCATGGCGCCACTTGCGCTCTGGTGAACTTCCGTGAGCCCTTTCTCAACCAAGATATCCATGTTCTGTTGCCGCGATGGCGCTAGCGGCGAGCTGAACGTGGCTGTACGTCCGCGTCGGGGTGCGGCCCTTCCACAAATACGTCAAGACGACCCGACACTTCGCAGGGATTCCCCCACACGAACTGTGGGGGAACTCCGAACGCAAGCCGGCACCGGGCCGGCTCGCGCGTAACCGATTAACACGTCAGACCACCAACAGGTGGTGCAACCGAGTGTTCGAAATCGCGTCTAAGGACGCCTAAAGAGGGCAAAACACGATATGGAGCCGCTTCGAGATCTCTTTCCTTTCCGCCGGGTGCTGTCGCTGGAGTTCCTGGTGGATTTCTGGCGTGACCTGGCCGAAAGCCCGTCACTACAGCAGGCGGAGATCGCCCGACATGTCCTTTCGCGCTACGACGACGTGCCCGAACTCCACGGTCCCATCACCGATCTGTCGGTCCTTGACCCTTATCGGGATCTCGTGGCCCTGCTCATGGGAGCAGTCTTTCCGATCGCTAGAAGAACGGACTACTACTCGGCTGCGCTGGTCCCGTACGACATGGCAAGCGTCTACAGCACCGAGGGGTTCGACCGTCTCCAGATCCTGGAGAAGTTTCACGAGCGTACCACCATCACGGGATTCCAGCTACGCAATGCCGAAAGCATGATGCGTGGGAAAGCCGTCAGTGCGTATCGAGAGATTCTCAGGGTGCACTACGGTCTCGCACACGGCGTCGGCCACCCTATTATTTTCACACACACCGATCCCGCTGACGATCTGGATCGCTACTTCAAGATCACTATCGATTCTAGATTTGTGCGGCCGATCGTCGTTGGAGACCTTCCGCCGCTAAACAGTGAGCAACTGGAGGAGCTGGCCGCCGATCCGCTTAATCTCGAGCGGTGGACGAGCGTGCTGCCGCCACAGAATTTTGAGTTCCGCGGCTTTGTTGTCATGAACGCCGTGGACGTGACTGAGCAAGAGGTCCACTCAGCTCTGAAGAACGACTTGCTCCAAAAGGATGCGTTCACGTCCGCGGGCTCAATTGATCGGCTGCAACAGCGGTTGAGGACTTTATTGCGGTTGCCGCAGGTACGCCTGGGGCTGATTGCACTAGCGGATGACGATTTCGACTCGATGGCACATGCGAGGCAGATAGGCCGAAGCCTCCTTTTCAGTCGCGACGTGATACCGGAGTGTTCGCAGCGTCACAAGTCCGTCTATAGAGAGGTCTTCGAAAGTGAACGGCCGGTCGTCGTGCGCGATCTGAAGACGTGCCCACATTGCACGGGCTTCGAGTATCATCTGATCGACCAGCAGGTGGCCAGCCTCATGCTCGCCCCCCTGCGGTACGAAGGCAAGCTCATCGGGCTTCTCGAACTTGCATCTCCGCGCGCAGGGGCAATCACGGAAATGAGCGCTATTCGACTCATGGACGTGATCGCACTGTTCTCCACCGCGATGAAGCGGACGCTTGACGAGCGTGAGGATCGTGTACAGGCATTGATAAAGCAGAAGTACACCTCGATTCATCCGGTAGTTGAATGGAAGTTTCGAAAAGCCGTTGCCGACGGTCTCCTTGACGGCAGTGAGGCAGCCGAGTATCCGGAGATCGTGTTCGACGACGTATACCCACTCTACGGCCTCTCAGACATCCGTGAATCTTCGCTGCGAAGAGCCGAAGCCATACAAGCCGACCTCATCGAACAACTGGGACTCGCGCTCGGCGTTATCGTAGAGGCAAGCAGCTACCGTCCACTCCCCGCCCTCGATGAAATCGGCTACCGAATCGCTCGGTTTGTCGAAGCCGCCGAGCATGAAGCAACGACTGATGTGGAGATTTCGGCGCTGGACTTCTTACGGGCTGATGTGGAACCGCTCTTTGACATGCTCACATCGTACGGCGCATCTGTGGAGGCTAAGATCCGGACGTACCGGGAGAGCCTCGATCCGAGGCTGGAGATTCTGTACAAGCGGCGAAAGGACTTCGAGGAAACTGTCGCGCTCATCAACGATACGATTTCGACCTTCCTCGATCGCCAGCAGGCGTCAGCGCAGGCAATGTTTCCACATTACTTCGAGAAGTACGAAACCGACGGCGTCGACTACAACATCTATGTCGGTGAGGCGCTGGTTGAAAAAGGTCGTTTCGATCCGCTCTACCTCAACAACCTGCGACTCTGGCAACTGATGACCACATGCGGCGTGGTATGGCAATTGAACCACGTTAAGGACAAGCTGCCCGTACAGCTCCAGACGGCGCATCTCATTCTGGTGCAGAACATCCCATTGTCTATTCGCTTCCGCGAGGACGAGAAACGATTTGACGTGGACGGTGCCTACAATGCGCGCTATGAGATCGTGAAGAAACGGATTGACAAGGCGTTGATTCGCGGTACGGACGAACGGCTGACGCAGCCTGGCCACGTGGCCATCGTGTACAGTCAGTCTCGCGAGGCCGCAGAGTACCGCCGCTATCTGGACTACCTGATTGCGGCAGGCTACTTCGAGAGCAATACGGTGGAAGAGTTTCTCCTGGAGGACATGCAGGGCGCCAGCGGCTTGCGCGCGCTCCGCGTTAAGGTGGCGACGGCTCCGCCGGACATGGAAATGCGCGTCCAGCCCGACCGTGTCCTGGAGCTTGCGCAGAAGCTGGCTCCGGCAGCAACAGAGAGTGAGACCGCGTCGGGCCAGCGGTCATCCATGTGATCCGCAAACCGATCGGCGCGGCATGATCGGCCGCTACGAGGGTGAACTCATCAAAGCCTTGTCGCGCTCCCGGGACCTGCCAAAGTACTCGAACAGGGCCACGTTCAGTCCGATTAGAAGAAACGCATAGATGAAGTCGTCGAAGGGAATGCTCAAGAGTCGGACGGAAAGGTTCTCCGAGTTTTCGTACCAGACGACGTGATTTGAAATCGCGTCTACGGCACGGTTTACCAACGGATAGTCCCAGAAGCGTATGCCGGTCAGAATCCCATTCGTGATTACAAATGGAATGATGAGCACCGCAAACGAAACCCAGAGTCGACCCATCCAGTCCGGCCGCCTGATCAATGCTGCGGCGAGATACAAGGCTGTCAGAAGCGACGCGGTGAACGTGTAGAGCCGTTCGGAAAACAGCACGGTCAGGGCGATACATGAGGCGAGTGCCGCTGCCGTCAGAGTGATCGACAGAGGGTCTGGAATACGTAGGACGGCGACTTTGGTCAATGAGTGGTACGTAAAAACACAGGCATACGGAATACAGACGAAGAACATCCATTCTTCAATCGGCAGTCCGGCAAGCACCGGTCCCAGGAGGAAACGATCGTCGAAGCCCCAGATGCCGAGCGACGTGAAGATGATGTCCCAGATTACAAAGCCTGACAGAACAATCAGGCAGGCACGCGCGAAATCGGACCAGCGATCAACAAAGCGAAGTCTGCCGTGCCAGCTGAACGCGAGGGGGATCGATACGACGCCTAAGTTTATCAGCAAATAGAGACCGGGCACGTTCGTCCTGACCAGTACGCGAGAACTTACTTCTCCTTTGCAACCGTGCCGCGCCGCGCCCTCACGTTCGATCGAGCCTCGCGCAAATACTTCGGTGGCGCCCAAAGCATGCCGAAGCACTCACCGTCTTCCGGCCCAAGGTGCTTGTGGTGAACCAGGTGTGCTTTGCGGATCGCAGTCAGATACACACTGTTCGTGCGCCTGAGCCACTTGAATCGCTGATGGATAAATATGTCGTGGACTACCATGTAACACAGTCCATAGAGACCAATCCCCAGGCCAATCCAAGTTCGGAAATCATCGTTCACGGTACCAGTGTACAAGAAGTAGGCACTCGGTATCGCGAAGATGACGAAGAACAAATCGTTCTTTTCAAAAAAGCCGGGTTCGTGGTTGTGATGATCCCTGTGAAACCACCACATGAAGCCGTGCATGACGTACTTGTGGGCGCTCCAGGCCACGAACTCCATCGCGCAGAAGGTTGCAACGACTATACCGACGTTGATCACGATACTCATAGGTCTGCGGGCTTGAAGTTGCTTGTCAAACGAGATCCAGCCTATGACGTGCAAAGGCGGAAACCATGAGCAACGCTTTTCGCGGTGCGGAGACCCGCACGCGTGATTCCAAAATGGTCTGGCTGCTCAATTCCAAGATCTGGCGCAGTAATCGGCGGTAGTAAAGGTAGGCGAGGAACACTCCGAGACGTACATCTCTTGGGAGCCGGCGAATACCTTCGAGTGCGACGCAAAAATCTTCGTCTATTTCCGCCTCAATCTCTCGCTTCGTGTTATCGTCAAACAGTGCCACGTCGAGACCTGGAAAGTAGGACCTGCCCAGCTCTTGATAGTCTTCCCGGAGATCGCGCAGGAAGTTCACTTTTTGAAAGGCAGCCCCAAGACGGACGGCGGCCTTCTCGAGAGCCTGGTACTGCTCGGCATCGCCGCGCACGAATACCTTCAGACACATGAGAGAGACGACTTCAGCGGAGCCGACGATGTACGTTTCGAAGCTCTTTCGGTCGTACGCGGTGCGCTCGAGATCCCACTCCATACTGCGGAAGAACTGCTCGACATGTAGCAGCTCGAGACCGTAGCGATGAAACGTGTTCTGAAAAGCGTGCAGGATTGGATTGGTACTGATTTGGTCCTCCAAAGCTTGAAACGTGTCCTGCTTCAAATCGTCGAGCAGCGCTGTACGACCATGACCGTGGAACGAGTCAACAACCTCGTCAGCGAGTCTGACCAGTCCGTAAATCGCGTAGATGTCATCCCGTATCGACGGTGCCAGCGTCCTGATGCTCAGTGAGAACGACGTGGAGTACGTCCTCGCCGTGGCCCGACTGCACGCGACGGTCACGCGGTCATACAAAGACATCCTCTTTTCGAGCCTTGTCACGCCGATATCCGCTCCCTTCGCAGTCGGACTTCAATCCACCGGTTGGCCTCGACGGCCGCAATCTGACCACTTATAAGGCTGGGCGGTACGCCGGGTCCCGGAGTTGTCAGTTGACCCGCAAAGAAAAGACCCGGCAGCTTGCTGCGCATCTTGGGTTTCAGGAACGCTGTCTGACGCAACGTGTTGGCGAGACCGTAGGCGTTTCCCCGGAACGCGTGGTAGTCTTCGGTGAAATCTCGGTGCGCGTAGTTCCGTCGCACGATAATGCGATTTCTTATGTCGCGACCCAGCTGCCGCTTGACACGATCCATCGTTTTCTCAAACAATCGCTCGATTGCATCACCATCGTGCTCCAGACCGGGAGCAGCCGGAATCAAGACGAAGAGGTTCTCGCATCCGTCCGGCGCCACCGAAGGGTCGGTACGTGAGGGCACACAGATATAGAATCTGGGGTCGTCCGGCCACGCCGGTTCATCGTAGATCGTCCGCGCATGCGGTTCGAATGGAACATCGAAGAACAGATTATGATGAGCCAGTTCCGGAAGTCGACAGTCGATTCCCATGTAGAAGAGCACGGAGCTTGGCGCCATTACTCGTTGATCCCAGTACGTTCGGCCGTAGCGACGCCACTTCGCCGGCAGCAGTTCTTGCTCAACGTGGTGATAATCCGCGGCCGCAACGACGGTGTGGGTAGGGTAATGTTCACCGTTTGCGACGACACCGGATACCCTGCCGTTTCTTTCCGTTACGGAGTTGACGTCGGCACCGTACACGAAGCCCACACCCAGGTCCCGAGCGACATCGACCATTGCTTCGACAATTCGATGCATGCCTCCCATGGGATACCACGTGCCCAGCACTGTATCGGCGTAATTCATCATGCTGTAGAGCGCAGGCGTCTTCTCCGGTCGAGCCCCCAGAAACAGCACGGGAAACTCGAGGATATCTACAATCTTCGGATTCGAAAAGAATGAGCGGACATGTGCGGCTAACGACCCGAACATTGAGAGGCGCAACAGATCCGGGAGATCTCTCGGATCCAGGAACTCGAGTGGAGTATGTCCCGGACGCCACACATAGCGCTTCATGCCAGCCCGATACTTTCGATGACCCTCCGCGAGGAACTCCGCAAACCGCTTTCCGGAACCGGGCTCTAGCCGATTGAAGAGAGTCTCGACCCTGTGCTGTCCAGCGGGAATGTCACACGGACCGTCGTGAAAGAAGACACGGTATGACGGATCAAGGCGTACCAGGTCCAGACGTTCACCGATCGACGAACCCGCCATACGGAAGACGCTGTCGTACACGTCTGGCATCCACAACCAGCTCGGACCCATATCAAACACAAAACCTCGGTCTTCAAACCGACGCGCTCGCCCACCGGGTTGTTCGAGACGCTCGAGAACCGTAACCGTTCGACCGAGATTCGCGAGTTTTATGGCGGCGGCGATCCCGGCAAATCCGGCGCCGATCACGATTGCATCTTTTCGCTGATGTCGGTTCTTCACTGAATTGACAATGAGAGGCGAATCGCGCAGCGGCGACTAATAATCGTGCTGCCGGTGGGGGTTCTGTCGTTCCCGAGAAATGCCGCAAGCCCGCTTAGCGGTCAAAGCGGCGCATCGCTGACGGATAGCTGAAATGACTGTCGGGCTCGGGCGTTCCTGCGGCTCTGATATGCGTTCGCCAGTCGCGAGGGCCGTTCCCTCGCGGGTGGCCGCGCACTAGAGATCCGGCAATGAATTGGGCACGACGAGCCAGATCAGTTGTCCGCCCCCGAATGACACGTCCGCCCACCGGTCCCGCTCGAAGTCGATGCGGCAGGCGGCGGCCGTCGGGAACCGGCAATTTGCACCCGTAAGGACCGATACGGACGATGACCACGTCGGTTCGTGGCCGACGAGCATGACGCTGCCGATGCGGTCCGGCAGTTGCCGCAGCGTGTCGATGATCGCTGCCGGTGAGGCCTCGTAAAGATCGCGCGTAGCGCTCAACTCCGTTTTCCATTCGCCGGCACGCGAAGCGAGTTCGGCGGTCGTTTGTGCGCGCACCGCCGTCGACGACACGACAAGATCAGGTACCTCATCAATTTCTTTAAGAAACCTTCCGATTCTCTTGGCTGCCTTTACGCCACGCTTCGCGAGAGGCCGTTCGTGATCGGCACCGTAGTCGGCGTCCCAGTCTGACTTTCCATGTCTAAGCAGCAGCAGCGTTTTCATGTGTTGTCTCCGGCGGCCGCGCGAGTATCTTCGACCACCATCCTTTCGGTTGTGAAGCGGACACACATGCCTTCGCGAGTGATCACGCTTCGGATACCATGCGGCTCGAGGGTCCGGCGCGTGCGCTCCCCGATCTCATCGAGCGCCGTATCGGTGCGGTCCGGGTCGTGATGAAAAAGCCCGAGGCACCGCACTTCAGCCTCGACTGCCAGTTGACAGGAGGCCGACGTCAGACTGTGGCCCCAGCCTTCCTTCATCGGCATCTCCCTCTCGAGATACTGCGCATCGTGGGATAGGAAATCAGCCTGGGCACAAAAAGTCACCATGTCGTCGAAGGGTAAGACGGGTTCATGCGGCGGGAAGAGTTCGTTGTCCGGAACGTGGACGAACGCGGCGTTTTCGGTCTGAACCCGAAAACCGTAGGCTCCACCCGGGTGGTTGACCGCGATACGCCGGACTTCGAGGCCGTTTCCCATGACGTCAGCAATTGCTTCAATATCTATCGTTCGACACTCCGCCTTGACGTCGTCACGCGTCAATGGCCAGTGCGTCCCGTCCATCAGGTCCAGCGGCGTCCACACACGTCCGTCCAAGGTGTGGCCAACCAGATACAGTGTCCGGTCCTTCTCAAACAGTGGCTCAAAGAGTGGAAAACCAAGAACGTGATCGAAGTGCAAGTGAGAGAGGACGAGCACGATTTCACGGCGCGTCCCGGCGAGATGCTTACCTAGGCCGCGGATTCCCGTACCGGCATCTATCACCAGAACAGCGTTGTCCCACTCAATGGCGACGCAGGCCGTGTTACCACCGTAGCGCGCCGTGCTCGGTCCCGGACTCGGCATGGATCCACGGACACCCCAGTACGTCGCGACCATATCCATAATTGAGCCTCAGCGAGTGTCGGCGCGTGCGGCAGAGGAGGAATTCATCACGTGACGGCGCGGTAGCGTGCGCCCCCCGCCGTCAATCACCCATCTCAAGAATAAAGACAACGATGAACGCAAAAACACTTACAGCGATACCTATCATAAATACTGTATAAGAGGTGCGCAGCAACGCGAACTTCCGGCTCAACACGCGCGCCATTCCGTAGAGGTCCTGCATCATGCTGCGATAAATCAATTCGCTGTCACGCATCATCCACCCGAGCCCCTCGAGGAAATCATCCTCAGACAACTGCGAAGCGTTACCAAAGAAGAGCAGATTGAGCTTGCTGCGCATGACCTCTTCGAGTGTAATGTTTGTCTTCGGACTGACCCGCGGCCGCGCGGCGAGCACGGCATAGACAATCGCAGCGACACATCCGACCAGCATGATGATGGTGGGGATCACCAGCCAGGTATTCGAGTCGATCTTGGGTCCGATCGAAGCCAGAATGATCGAAAGAATCAAACCGTTGATGCTTATCATGATGTTTGCTTTTGCATCGGCGAGCGCGGTCAGGTCCAGGTGGGCGCGATACGCGGACCTAAACATCGTCTCGACGCCGCGCTTGCGCGTGCCGAGCTTCTTGCGCTTGTCCTTCTTCTTGTCCGGCGTTTCTTTCTCCGGCAAGACCGGGGCATCCTGTTGCACCGGAAAGTCACCCCACTGCGGACGAGGGTTTTCGCGATCAGTCATACAACGGGTTCAGCTCCATCCAAACTATAGAACCGGGTGCGAAACGTAGTCAAAAGTCTTATCGTTCTCAATAGCGCGAAGGCGTTGGGAGGCCGCCACCCCATCGCCGTCCTATGAATGAATTGGTGGCCGGCCACTGATGACACTCTTATCTCGACCCACCGCCCTTCTTTGTTTCGCCGTATTCCTTGCGTCCGGGCACACAGCTGCCTGCCAGGTCGACGCGCCGGACAGGGACAATGAAGAGGACACCCGCTACGCGTTTCCGTACAATCTATCACATCCCGCAGCCTTGTTCGAACTGCCCCGAGAGATGCGCGAGATCTCGGGACTAACGACCCTGCCGGGAGATCGTCTGGCCGCAGTACAGGACGAGGACGGCGACCTGTTTATCCTCAGTGCCGATGACGGCGTGATCGTCCGCACGGTTCGTTTCGGAAAGGACGGCGACTATGAAGGCGTGGAGCAGGTGGGCGACACGACATACGTACTTCGCAGCGATGGACGCCTCTACGAGGTCCCAGCGAACGGTACCGATAGAGATCAGGTTCGCGTTTACGAGACCGGGGTCTCGACCCGATGCAATGCCGAAGGCCTCGGTTATCACGGGGCGTCGAGCGCGCTTCTGATCGCGTGCAAAGACTATGCGGGAAAGAAGAAGAAAGGCAAGAAGGTGGTTCATGCATTCGATCTTAATCGGAAGGAGCTTCGGACGACGCCGGCGCTGATTGTCGACGGCCTTGACCCAACCCTGCAGCCATCCGAGGGTGTCGTGAGCCGAAATATTCGAAAGCTCCTGCGCAAATCCGGTTTTCGCCCGTCGGGCATAGCGACGCATCCGGTCAGCGGTGACACCTATATCGTATCCTCGGCGGGAAGCCTTGTTGGTGTCTTTGATGCCTCCGGCGTGCTGCGCACTGCGGTCCGCCTGAACAGAAAGACGTTTCCGCAGCCGGAAGGCATCGCGTTTGGAAAGGACGGTACCATGTTCATATCCACCGAGGCCGGGTCGGGCCCCGCGAGAATCGGCGTGTTTCCATACGATATCACCAGCCTGATCGACGCAGACTCGACCTCTACTTCTCGCCCATGATTGGTGCGTATCACTGTCGATCGTCTTCAAAGCGGCTCGCTGTGGTCATGGTCATGGTCACACTCTTGCCCATTGCCTCGTGCAGCACGACGAGCACGTTTATCGAACCGCGTGAACGGGAGTGGCGGAACGTGGCCGCGCCCCCTGACGACAGCGAGAACTACCGGATCATCCTCGTTGGGGACGCCGGCGCTGCCGCAACCGACGGGACGGACCCGGTGCTTAACGCGCTCAGGGTACACCTCGAGGAAGCCGGACAGGACGGCGCCATCATCTTCCTCGGTGACAACATCTACTGCTGCGGACTGCCGGATTCGAGCGCAGCGGCCAGGAAGGGTGCCGAGGCACGGCTGCGCGCCGAGCTCGAAACCGTAAAAGACTTCAAAGGCCGCATCATGTTCGTGCCCGGCAACCACGACTGGAATAAGTCACGCCCGGGCGGGCTTGAGTCGGTCAAGCGCCAGGAGCGTTTTGTAGAATCATTTCTTTCGCGTGGCAACACTTTTCTTCCGGACGGTGGGTTTCCGGGGCCGGAGAAGGTCCGACTAAATGACGACATCACCGTGCTCGCCATTGACACCGAATGGTGGCTCACGGACCAACAAAAAAGCTTCGGCGAGGACGGCAAGAAAGACATTCGTGAGCCCGGTGACTTTCTTCTCGAATTGCGTGAGGACGTGGTCGATGAGGACGACAAGTTTCTGCTCGTGGTCGGTCACCACCCGCTCTACTCGAACGGTCCTCATGGCGGCCGGTTTTCCCTGCGCGAGCATGTCTTCCCTCTCACAGTGTTATGGGATAGGGCGTTCGTCCCGCTGCCGCTAATCGGCTCGCTTCCGTTTCTGTACGTCCGATATCTGGGCGCAAGTGAACAGGATCTGGCTCATCGAAGATATCGGGAGCTTCGGGCTGCACTTGAGCGGATTTTCTCGGAGCACGAAAATCTAATCTATGCGGCAGGCCACGAACACAGTCTTCAGTACTTCCGGATCGGCTCGAACATTCATCCGCAGCATCACATCATCTCGGGTTCAGCTTCTAAGTCCACACACGTCGCAGGAGGACACGGTGCTGTGTTTGCGGCAGAGGGTCGCGGCTTCGTCACTCTGCATTACTATGATGACGGATCGGTGTGGTCTCGGTTTTGGCGTATCGACGGCGCGGAAGGCGTGCAGCTAGCGTTTCGAACTCGTATCAGTGCGCCGAGACTTGCCGTCAAACGCGGTGAGATCGAGAACACTGCAGCGGAAGTGCCGGCGCCTCTGAACACTGCCGATAGTACCGTCACAGTCGCCGCAAATCCTTCCTATGGCGCGGGGGGCTTGAAGCGCTTCTTTCTCGGATCGCACAACCGTGAACTGTGGGTGACTCCAGTGACTGCGCCGTACTTCGACCTCGGGAGGGCGGCGGGAGGTCTGACTCCCGTCAAACGCGGTGGCGGACTGCAAACGACTTCGATCCGATTGGAAAGTCGCGCAGGCAAGGAATACGTGCTGCGGTCGCTCGATAAGGACCCGTCCCGCAGCATACCGCCCAGCCTGAAGGAGACCGTGGTCGTCGACATTTTCCAGGATCAGGTAACCTCGATCAACCCGTACGGCGCGTACGTCATTCCAAAGATGGCGGACGCTATAGGTCTTTACCACACGCTTCCGCGCCTCGTGTACGTACCGGACGATCCACGCTTTGGCCCGTTCCGCAGCCTCGTCGCAAACCAACTGATGATGTTCGAGGACAGGCCCGACGACGACATGTCCGACGAGCCACGCTACGGCCACTCCGACAACGTCGTGAGTGCATCCCGCATGTATGAGTATATCACCGACGACAACGACAATGCGGTCGATCAGCGTGCGTTTGTTCGGGCCAGACTTTTCGATATGCTGATCAGCGACTGGGACCGGCACAGGGATCAGTGGCGATGGGCCTCGTTTGACAGGGAAACCGGGAGTGGCAAGCTCTTTCGACCCATCCCTCGTGACCGCGACTGGGCCTTCAACCGGATGAACGGTCTTTTCCCGTCACTTGCACGCTATTTCGATCCAAAGTTTCAGGACTTCGAAGAGTCGTACGGGTACATCAAAGGTTTGACCAAGAATGGTGTCGAGCAGGACCGGCGCCTGACGAACGCACTCGTCGAGGCGGACTGGGATGCCGAGGCTAGAGCTATTCAGGACGCGCTCACCGACAGCGTCATCGCCGCGGCGGTCAACGACCTGCCGCCACAGATCTACGCGGTCTCAGGAGCCGAGATGATTCGGAAGCTGATTGTGCGGCGTGACCGGTTGCATGAAGCGGCCGACGAGTATTACCACGTGCTGGCCCGCATCGTCGACGTCGTCGGGTCCAACAAACACGAACGCTTTGAGGTACGACGCGTAGAGTCCGGACGCACGGAAGTTCTCGTCTACAAGACGTCGAAAGGCGGGGACGTTCGAAGAGAAATCTATCGCCGGACGTTCTTGAGTGGCGAGACGAAAGAACTCCGACTGTACGGCTTGGACGGCAACGACACCTTTGTCTTCGACGGCGCCGCTGACGGCGTAATGGTGCGATGCATCGGCGGGACCGGCAGCGATCGGTTTCACGCAGCGGACGGCTCCGGTGCCGTGGTGCGTTTTTACGACACGACTTCGGGAAACATCATCCAGCCCTCTGCCAAGTCGCGTACTCACCTCTCGGACGACCCGTTCGATACCTCTTACAACCCGCGCGAGTTTCAACACAACGTGGTAATTCCGCAGGCGTTCTTCGGTAGCAACCCTGACGACGGAATCTTTGTCGGCGGCGGTGCGAAGTTCGTCGACCACGGGTTCAAAAAGATTCCCTTCGCACGTGAACAAACGGTCGTCGCAAACTTTGCAGCTCGGACCCAGGCATTCAACATCGTGTATGCGGGCAGGTTTGTAGGTGCACTCGATTCATGGGATCTGTTGCTCGACGCCGCGGTACTTTCACCGAATAACATCCGCAACTTTTACGGACTCGGAAACCGGACGCGCAACGTGGCCGAGGATCGGGAATTCTATCAGGCCCGCCTTACGCAAGCGCGCGTTGCCGCAGGCCTGAGCATCAGTTCGCCGCTGGGAGCAAGGATCGAGGTAGGACCTTTCCTTCGCGTGACTAAGGTCGAGCAGGACGAGGAAGGCTTCGTGACAGTGCCGCAGCCGGGAATCTCCGAAAGTTCTTTCGATGACCAGTGGTTTGCCGGCGCTCGCTTGATGGTCGAGGCCGCCAGTGTCGACCAGCCCACCAACCCGAGGCAAGGCTTTCGACTGACTTCGTCAGCTGAGGCGAATCTCGGTATTCGAAACGCGACAGACAGCTACGGCAGCATTTCTTCCGATCTTTCGGTTTATATCTCGCCGTCGCTGTCCCCTCAGCTCACGTTTGCGCTGCGTGCGGGTGTCGAACACAACGTCGGACAGTTTCCTTTTTATGCGGCGAGTGCACTGGGGGGCGCCACGAACTTGCGCGGCTATCGGAGTACACGGTATGCCGGCCGCACCGCGTTCTATCAGAATCTCGAGCTGCGTGCGAGTCTGTTGTCGTTCTCCACATACCTGGCGGGGGGAAACGCCGGTGTGTTGGCGTTCGTCGACAACGGACGTGTGTGGACCGAGGCCGAGGCCTCAAACCGCGCCTGGCATCAGGGTTACGGCGGCGGCTTATGGGCACACCTGTTTGACGCCGTGGCGCTGAGCGGAGTCGTCGGCGCCTCGAAAGACGAGGTTACGTTTACGCTCAAGCTCGGCTTTCAGTATTGACGATACCTAGGCGCTCTCAACGAACACAGCGATAGACAGCCTCGGCATGATCGCACGGGCCTCCCACCGGTGGATTCGGCTTTCGCACCGTCACTTCGACGACATCGACGACGGGATGCTGGTTCAGGACCTCACGCGCGATGAGATAGGCCAGTCGTTCAATGAGATAAAAGCTGTTGTTGACTATGATGTCACGCGCGCCGGCATAGACAGCCTCGTAGTCGACCGTCTTTGAGAGATCGTCTTCCGCCGCAGCCTCCTCAAAGTCCAGCTCCATCCTGATGTCGACCTCGTAGCGCCCGCCGATACGATGCTCCTCCTGCATCACACCGTGGTGGGCGTAGAAGACACTATTGATGAGACTGACAGTCCCCTTTGCCATACGGTGTTCGCAGCGGAAGTCGGCTGAAGTGATTCGTCGGAATATAGGCCACCATCTGCTGCCCTTTCAGCTCAGAAGCCGAGGCTGTTGAGTACGGAGTCAGCATCGGCGTCGATTGTGCCGTCGCTTCGTGCCTGGCGTAATTCGGCCGTCAGCAGAGTGGCATACAGACCCAGCACGTGGTCGCTCCGACGGCGGTGCTCGTCGAAGTACTCGACGAGCACCGGGTCCCGTAGAGCTTCTGCGACGTAGATCCGGCGCGGACCGTGCGGGCCGTCCTGGGCACGTCCAGGGAAGCTTTTCTCCGGCTCGTAAAGCTTAGACCCGAAGTGGCACCCGACACATTGTGTGGGCACGGACAATGCACGAGGTCGAGCTAGCGTCGAGTCGGCCGGGGCCCCGCCTGCGTCATAGACAAAGAAATCCCACTGGCCATCCTCACGTTTAACCATGACGGTCGTCTCCAGCACACTATCGCCGGCTACATCCCTGTGTTGCCCGATGAACTGCGTCCCCACCGGATAGAGCAGTCGCCGCCCGTTGGATTCGTAAGACCGCAGTGCATCGAGGACATCGCTGCGTCTGACCAGGACGCGGCGCCTGAGAGTCGACATAACACCGGTTACATCCACACGCATCACATCGTCACCGGCGTCGGCGATCTCGGCCAACACCGTCGCCAGGTCCGGCTGGCTTCGGATGCGATCGTGGTAACCAGAGATGAACTTCGAGAATTCCTCCCAGTCGAGACGACCATCATCGCCGGCCGCAGCGACTATCTGTGCCGCCGCCCACGGACTGTGGTGCGTGAGGGTGTCTAGTTGCAGGCGGTAACTGCGTCTGGCGCGCACCACGAGGCCTGCATGAAAAGGATCCCGTGGCGGATCGGTGATGCCTCCGAAGTAGTACCGGACAATATCATCGGTACCACGCTTTCCGAAGTCGAGCGAAATAACGCGCCCGCTGGACTGATCGCTGGACCCTCCCGATCCGCAAGCGGCAGCCAACACGGCTGTCAAGCTCACCGCGACCAAAGTCTTGGTCCGCATAACCGACACAGAATCGTGCTTCACAAATTATTGTTGCCCGAGAAATCCCGTAAATAATGCATGTTCCGGTGGTCCGCTTGCAGTTGGCGTCATTTGTCGATTTATTCGAGGTCTCACCCACACTTGAAATGCCGGATCCCACCCGTCATCCATCCCATGAGATTGCATCGGCAGTCGCGCTCACGGCGGCTGCGGTAGGGGCTGCGTTACTGGGTGCACTTCTCGGACTCGTTGCCGGGCGGCGGCGCGGCGACAGGACACCGTATGCTGGTCCTGCACGCGCGACCGAGCGCGTCGTCTGGGCTCGCTTGTCCGAACTGGAGGCGCAGGTGCAGCAGCGCGATCACGTCATCGATACGTTGCGTCGCGACTATGATCTGGATACGGGCCTGCTGAAGCAGGAGATCCAACGCCTCGAACTCCTGTTAGGCCGTTTCTCCTCCGGCAGATTGGAGCCGCACCGGCTGCCCACAGCGCAGGACGTCGAGGCCCCGGAAACGCGACGTGCCGACGGGCCCAAGTACCATCCTCTGAAGCTTATCGAGTCCTCAAGCGCCGGACCTGCTGAGACGATCCCATTCCTTCCGATCGCACGTTACGCCGAAGAGAAGACCGCCGACTAGCCCTGTGCGTCAGGCGTTGTGCAGCGGGGCCATCTCGGGAATCTCGCACAGCACCCGAAATCCGGCCACCCGCTCGTCGATGTCATCGCTCGTCAGATCCATCAGGCGCTCAGTCCCGAATCGCTCGACTACGAATGAGGCCATGGCGCTGCCGTAGATCACAGCACGCCGCAGCGACCCGAGGGAGTAGTCCCTTGCTCGCGACAAGAAGCCTGCGAAACCGCCCATAAACGTATCGCCGGCACCAGTGGGGTCGAAGATATTCTCCATCGGGAAAGCGGGCGCACTGAACACACTTGTGTCGGTAAACAGAAGTGCTCCGTGTTCGCCCTTCTTGACGATCAGGATTTCCGGCCCAAACTTGCGAATCGTGTGCGCGGCGCGGATCAAGTTGGGCTGGTCGGCGAGCTGGCGTGCCTCGGCATCATTGATAATGAGGCAATCGACGAGTTTCAGCGTTTCGAGAAGACAGTCGCGCGTGTGCTCGATCCAGTAATTCATCGTGTCGCACACGACGAGGTCCGGCTTTTCCATCTGCAAGATCACGCGCCGCTGGATTTCCGGGTCGATGTTGCCGAGGCAAAGGATGCGCGCGTCGGTCTCTGTGTTGGGCACCTCGGGCGCGAAGTCCGTCAACACGTTAAGGTGTGTAGCGATCGTTTCGCGATCGTTTAGATCGTAATGATATCTGCCTTCCCAGGCGAAGGTGCTGCCCGTGCGATCGAATTGGAGGCCGTCGATGGAGATGCCCCGCTCGGCGAGCATTGCCACGTACTCGCCCGGAAAGTCGCCACCGACCACGGCGACGATCCCGACGTCCGGTGTGAAGTATCGTGCCGCCAGCGCGATGAAAGTGGCGCTCCCGCCGAGGATGCGCTCGGCCTTTCCGAAGGGCGTTTCGATCGTGTCGAACGCGACGGTGCCTACCGCGACAATACTCATTCGTTAGGGACTTCGTGAGGAAATGTCGGGTGGGCTCGGATCGGGCGTGGCACCGGGACGGACCGGTCAGGCGCGGCGAATCCAGTCGCCGATGCGCTGGACGACGACGGCGGCCACGGCCGCCTTGATCGAGCCGAGGAGGGAGTCACCGACATCCCTTCCCTTGCCGGCCCGCCGCCGTACCTGGCTCGACAGCTCGCTCGCTCTTTCGGATGCAGACTTCGCTGCGTGGCCGGCCGAGTCCGCGATCGTCTCGGCCGCCTCGGCGGCGCGCCGCGCGAGGTCATCGGAGAGCTCGCGAGCCTTACTCGAGAGCTCGGCACCGGCCTGGTCTGCCTTGCGCTTCAAAAAAGCGGACGCTTCCGAAGCGCGCTCGCCTACCACGTCACCGACATCATCAAGGTAATCGTGGGCCCGGTGCGCAAGATTCCTTGCCTGTGCTCGCGCACGAACCGACAGTGGCGGGGGCTCCGGCGACCTAAGTAACGACACTAAACCGCGGCCAATCAGAATGCCGGCGCCCGCCGCAATCGTAACGGCGAGGACAGGATTCTCACGCACCCAGTCGGCAGCACGTCTTCCGAGGTCATCCACGTCCACCTGAGCAAACTCCTCCCTAACGCGCCCCAGCCTATCCGCAAGCTGCTGCTTCTTGACACGCACAAACTCTTCCGCGCGATACTGCTTACCGTCGCCCGCGGTGGATTCAACTTGTTCGTCGGCGGAAGCGGCCGCACCCGCACTTCCATCGCCGTTGACCGGCGGGTTTTCCGCAATCTCGCCGGTCGAGGGATTATTGTCTTCCACGATTCGCTATCTCCAAAAAACTGAGTATAGGTCCGGTGGTCTTACGAGCCACAAGGCCTACCGTTTCCCCTGTGACGCGGCCGGGTTGCGGCCGCGTGTGTTAATCCGAGGCAAGTTCAATCTCTGAGCATCACGCCGACAAAGACACCTGCCGCGAACGCCCCCAGCATCGCCAGCATCCTGTTGTCCTTGATCCATGCTTCGGCCGCATCCACCCACTCCTCAAAGGGGAGGTTCTCCAGGTCTAGATCCGGCATCTCGACTGAGTCTCGGCGCTCGTCTGCAATCTCTGTGTCCATTTCCATGTGGGACCCGATGAATGCGAAGGATGAACGTATTTACAAGTTTCGTATCGGCAAAGCAAACCGTAGCTGTACCCCTAGCAGGGCCGCCTGAGCAGCGCAATTCCCCTTTGTGAATTTACGAATGCCGGTTTGTACAGATCGGTCGGATTACTGCATAGGGCCGCTCTTGTGTGTAATTTAACATGTTCGTGCTCCCACCACGGTACCGAGAACAATATTCCGGAAGCTGATTCGTCATATCCGGATGTGCTGACTGCCGGGTACGGCAACCGTCCGAACATGCATCCCACATTCCCTCCCTCTCAGAGATTCTCCATCGCGAGCATCCGGCGTGCGTGTGCTGCGTCGGTCCTGGCCTCGGTTCTGGTTGCCTTGGCGACGGGCGTGCTGCACGAAGCCGCCGCGCAGCCGCTGGCCGCCACGGCGGAACAGGCGTATCAGCGTGCCTACCGGCTTTACATGGATCGGCTCTTCGACCATTCTATCGACGCTTTCGCGCGCTACCGCGTCGAGCACCCAAACACGGCCCACGCCCCGGACGCGATGTACTATCAGGCGGCATCGCTTCTCGGCGTCGGGGCTGTCGACGATGCTGCCGTCCTGTTCGAGAGGTTCAGTACGCTGTACCCGACACATCCGCTGACGCATGACGCGACGCTTGCGCTTGGCCGCCACTATTTGGATACGGGTCAACACAGGGCGGCCATCGAGCGCTTTGACTCCATCGTCGACTCCGACGCCGCCTACGAGATCAAGGCGAAGGCGTTGTACTGGATGGGTGAATCGGCCGTGGCGGAAGGCGATGTGGACGAGGGCATCGGATACTACCGGCGCGCGGCTACCGACTTCAGTGCATCGACGGTTGCGCCGGTGGCGCGCTACGCGATCGGCTACGCGGAGGTGCGGCGCGACAATTACGAAGCAGCCTCGCGCGCATTCGAAGACCTCGCACGGCGCTACCCGAACTCACCCTACTCGCGGCAGATCGGACTGGCCCTGGCGGAGATCTATTACGAACTGGAGGACTATCCGCGCGCCGTCGAGGAAATCAACAGGAGATTGCCGTCGCTGCAGGGCGACACGCGCGCGCGGGCTGTCTTAATGCTCGCCGAGAGCTACAACCAGCTGCGGCGCAGCGACGACGCAATCCTGCGATACCGTGAGTTCATTGAGGACAACCCCGAGAGCCCGCATTACCGCGACGCACTTTTCGGACTCGGCTGGAACTACCAGAACGAGGGTGCCTACGAGTGGGCCGCGGACGAGTTCGCGAAGGTCTCCGAGGGACACGACGATGCGCTCGCACAAAAGGCGAAGTACTACGAGGCCGCCAACCGCAAGATGAATCGCGACGAGCTACGCGCCATCCCGCTGTTCAAGGAAGTAGTTGAGCGCTGGCCAAAGGGCGACTACGCGGACAAGGCCCAATTCGAGCTTGGCATGACGTACTACCAATTGCGGCAATGGTCGGATGCCCGAGCCGCTTTCGCCCGGCTTGTTGAAACGTATGCCGACTCGAGGTTTGTCGACGACGGACTGAACCGCCTCGGCAGCACGTCAATCGCTTTAGGCGATTTCGAGGGCGCCCTGCGCGCGTTCAATCACGCCATCGAACGAGATGCGGCTGACCCGCACCTGCGCGGCGAAATCGAGTTTCAGAAGGCATGGCTGCTCTTCCGTGCGGACCGGTTCGCGGAGGCGGCACCGGCACTGATCGATCTCTACGAACGCTTCCCGGATCACGACAAGGCCGAGGAGGCCCTCTTCTGGGCCGCCGAAAGCTACTACCAGATGGACCGCCTCGGCCCAGCCGCCGATCTCTTCGAAGAGTATCTCGACAAGCACCCCGACGGCAGGAACGCCGACGCCGCCCACTACGCTATAGGGTGGACGCATTTCCGGCGCGGACGGTACAGCGACGCCGTAACGGAATTCAACCGCTTCCTGAACCGTTACCGGGAAGAGACCGGGTTTGTGCCGTATCGGCGGGACGCGCGACTGCGTCTCGCGGATGCACACTACGCACTCAAACAGTACCCGGATGCGATCAGGATCTACAGCCGCCTCGCCGACGAGGAGGACGAGTACGCGCTCTACCAGTTGGCCCAGGCGCTGTACAACTCGGGACGGACGTTCGAGGCAACCGGCGCTTTCCGGAGGCTCGTCGCCGAGTATCCCGAGAGTACCTGGCGTGAGGAGGCTCAGTACTCGCTTGGTTACCTGTTCTTTCAGGAGCAGGATTATGAAAATGCCCGCTTGGCCTATCGCGAGTTGATCAACACCAGGCCGCGTGATCCGCTGGCCGCCAAGGCGCTTTACGGAATCGGCGATACGTATTTCAATGCGGGTGATCTGGAGGGAGCCGTGCGCGAGTACAAGCAAGTGCTCGACCGGTACCCGAATTCGCCCTTCGCTGCCGACGCTGCCGCATCGATACAATTCGCGCTGATGGCGCTCGGCGAAGAGCAGCGCGCCGTCGCACTCGTGGACTCCTTCGCCGCCGCAAACCCGAACTCGCCAGTCGTCGACGACCTGAGGTTCAAACAGGCCGAAGTCAAGTTTCAGAGTGGACGCACCGACGAAGCACTCGCGGACTTTCAGTATTTCGTTCGCAACGCGTCAAACCAGGAGCTGCTTCCGGAGGCGTACTATTACCTTGGGCGCATCTTCCTCGATCGGAAGAAGGATGTCGAGGCCGAGTCGTACCTGCGGCCCCTAATCGAGCGGTACCCGCGGAGCAACCGATGGAGCGATGCCTCGAGAGATCTCGGCCACCTGTACATTCGCACCGGTCGTTTTCAAGAAGCGCTGACGACGTTCGAGGCGCTCGAGGAACGGGCGGGCGACGACAAGCGGCTGCGGTCTCAAGCACGATATGGGCAGAGCCAGGCGCTGCTCAACCTCGGTCGTGTGCGCGAGGCGGAGCGTCTGGTGCAGCGGACGATCGACGAGTCACCGAACGCAGCGGAGTCGGTGCCGGTGCTTCTCGGACTGGCACGCATTTACGAGAGAGAGAATCGTACCGATGAGGCCGCGGACGCTTATCGCCGGGTCGTGTCGATGAGTCAGGATGAGCTGGGTGCGGAAGCGCTGACGCGACTTGGCGAGATGCTCACGCGGTCGGGCTCGCCGCGGCGCGCCATCGAGGAGCTCGGTCGTCTTCCGGTGCTGTACGCGGGATACGCGGATTGGATGGCGCGTGGATACCTGGCACAGGCGCGCGCCTTCGAACAGCTCGGCGATCGTGGCGAAGCGACGCGGATGTACGACACAATTATCGCCCAATACCCCGAAACGTCCTATGCGGATGAGGCGCGAAGAGCGCGGGCCAACCTCTAGTCGGTATGAAGCACATCCGAAAACACACAGTACATTTGCAGCGCATCGGGGCTGGTTTCGTCATCGTACCGGTGCTGATGTTCCTCATCGTCGGTGCGGCGGTAGCTCAGGACACACAGCAGCAGCCCGTCCTTCCGGACCTCGCGCCGCGTGAAGTCGAGATTCGTGGACAGCTCCAGATTTCATTTCCCTCGCTGCGGCGGCAGCCGCTTGTGGGCTTCAATCCCCCGCCGCGTGTACCGGAGATTCCGCCCTCTCGGCGGCCTTTCATCGAGGACTATCGCGATGCGGGCGCAGACCTGTCACAATCGTTGCTGACGCCGCCCGACCCTCCGGCGGTGGCAGCGCTCGCCGGTGAAGGTCCGCTCAGGGCGGAGCTGGAGGTGGCTACCGGACGATACTTCGCACGGCGGATACACGGCATCGCGGCCGGCCGCATGTCCGGAGGACAGCACGTGGATGTGACGCTCGACTACGTCGGTTCAGACGGGGGTGCCAACCCCGCACTCGCAGCCGACGTAAAGAACGCGAGCGACGACGTGTCCGGCGCGATCGGCTACCGGCGTGAACTCGGCAAGGTGCGCTACGGAGCGCGACTCGAGGGACTCATCAGCGGGTATCGGCTTTACGGCATCGACACGACGGGAACGGCCGGGCGCATCAGAGTCGATCCGAAACGCGACGGTAGGTCTGCCACCGAGTCGGTGTGGATCGCATCAGGACCCCGGAGCTCGGCGACCTTCCGTGTCGATGCCGGCCTGCAGCAGACGAAGTTCGAGACCGACCTCTTCACAACCGACACCATACAAGATCCCACGACGAGCCGGTCCGAGAAGCGCGGATGGGTAGGAGCGGAAGTCGGGGTGCCGACGGCCGACTTCACCGTGTATGTGGCCGGCCGCGCCGAGTTTGCGGGCGTTGACGGTGGCGGTCTTGTCGGGTCGGATCTCGGCTCGGGCGAGGCCGCGCTGGGTCTTCGCTTCGACGGCGAGAACGTTACACTTGCCGCCGCCCCGCGAATCATGAACGTCTCCTTTGAACCGGACGTCGGTGGAAGCTCGTCGACCGAGCGGAAGTCGGCGACGTATCTGTCTCCCGAGTTCGAAGTGAGGCTGCGCGCAGGTGAACGGGTTATGTTCTTCGCGAACAACCGCCCGCGCGTTGCGCCCAATCGCCTGGTGCAGCTATTTGGCGAGAGTCCGTATCTGGTGACGGAGCCGCTGATGCAGCCATCGATCATGACGATCGATGCAGAGAGCGGCATTGCGCTTTTTTCCGGGCCGCTTCAGTTTAAAGTCGAGGCCGCCCTCAAGAGGTCACCCAACTGGGCGTTCTTCCAGGCTTCGCCCGGAGCGGGTGCAAGTTCGGTCGAAAGCGGTTACTTCGACGTCGGTTATTCGGACGGTCGCACGATCACCCTCGGCGGTGAGATCGCACTTTCACTGCCGGCCGATCTGCAGCTTTCTACATCGGCGCGATACACGGACGCCGAGCTTGTGGACCTCGAGACCGGAATACCCAACGTGGCGTCGTTGACGGGCGAGGCCGGGCTGTCGTATCCATTTGCCGCGCGCCGTGGACTCGTCCAGATAACGGGCCGTTATATCGGCACTCGTCACGCCGACATCGGCGAGGAGATCGACCTCAACGCCTATTTAGACTTCGATATATATGCCCGATACAACATCAACAACTCGTGGGGCATCACGCTCCGACTCGAAAACATAGGCCCGGACAACACCGAAATCTGGAAAAACTACCCGCAGTCGCCCTTCGTCTTCAGTGTCGGCCTCAGGATACTCCGGTAGTGGGCAAGTGACTGCGGCGCAACGTTTCAATTCCTGCAACCTTCTCTGTATTTTGGGTTTGAGCCATCCGGCGCACCCTCGGAAACCGTCGTTCCAATTCCCACGTCACGATGAGTCCGATTAACGAAGATGTCGCCGCCGCCGTCACCGCGGCCGTAAGAGACGCCCTTATGGAGGGCCTGCCCGTCGAGGTGCCCGGACTCGGTACGTTCCGCGTGCGCCATCGCCCGAGCCGTGTCGACACGAGGCCGGACGGAACGGAGGAAATGCTTCCGCCCCGGGACGTCGTGGAGTTTGAGGCGGAAGACTGATCAGATGCACGGAGTCCTGAGCAAACAAAACTGACACATGTCGGCGATCATAGATAGCGTAGCACGAACACTCGGAGTTTCGAAGGATCGTGCGGCAACCCTCGTCGGCGAGCTGATCGAACAGGTTCGATCGGAGACGGCCGGCGGCGACTCGGTGCGGCTGCCCGGCCTGGGAATTTTCAGGGTTGTCGGCGGCACTCTTCTATTCGAGCCGGAGTCGCGTTTGTCAGCAGTCGTGAATCACCGGTTTGCGGGCCTGTCCACCATTCCGGTGGACGCGCTTGGGACTCCGGCGGCACGCCGTTCTGAGGGATTCGCGGCGACCGAAGTTCCGGTTGCAGATCACGAAGAGGAAGACGAGTCGGTCGCCGAGTACGAGTCGGACGTGAGTGCATGGCCCGGGAGCCACGTCGGTATTCCCGTCGCTCCGGGAGCCTTCGACGAGCTGGGGTTGGAAGAGCCGGCCGAGCCCATGCCAAGTGTAGCGGAGGAGACGGATGAGACCGCCGAGTTTTCGTCGGCCCTCGATACGGAACTCGTCGATGCAGACGATGAAGCCGGGTTCGAGGAAGAGGCCGTGCCCGGCGAACCGGCGCACGAGGTACCTGTTTCGGACCCATGGTTTGCTGGCGATGACAGGGAAAGGTTTTCGTCGTACGACGAGGGTCAGGACTGGTCCGACGACACGGGCGCTGCCCTCGTGCCCGAGGATGACGTGCTGTTCGGCAGCGTGACATCGGCAGACCTGGGAGAGAGCCGGATTGAGGAGATCGATCGCGCTGAGCCTGAGGAACTGGCAGAGGTGAAGCCCGAGGCCGAAACCGAGCAGCCCGAAAGCGTTGCCGAAGCGGTCGAGGGACTCGCCGAAGCGGAGGCCGCCGCTCCTGCAGGCGCCGAGGCAGCTCCAACCACACCAAAGGTGGTCAAGGTGAAGAGCCGCCGCAGCGGCATCTACGCAGTGGTCATCGTAACATTGCTGATTGCGATCGCCGGCGTACTTTACCTCTTGAGTCGCGGCGAACGATCCCAGACCGGAGGTGAGGCGGCAGGTCCGGAAACCCAGCCTGAGGAAACCGTCGAGGCAGCGCCACCGGAAGCAGCCGCCGCCGAGACACCCCCGCCTCCAGAATGGTCGCCCGGCGCCATAGATCGACGTACGGACGGCTATACCATCATAACCTCATCGCACGCCAGCCTCGGGGAAGCGGAGGTCTACGCGAGAGAGCTGGCGCGCGCGTTCGCCGATACCGATCTCCCCGTAGACATACTCCGGGGAACGGCTCAAGGGAAAAGATGGTATCGTGTGGCGATCGGTCAGTATCCGCGGCAATCCGTGGTGACACGCGAGCTGCGCCGACTCTCCGACAAACTCCCCGAAGGATCATGGGTCCTTCGCATACGAAGTAACATGTAAGCATCCCACCATTTCGTCGCTGACATTCATGACACCACTCTCTTTCCAGGCTGTCCCCGCGGTCCAGGACAGCCTGCAGGCCATGGTGCCTGTCGGCCCCGAGCCGTCGACCGTTCTCGACACGGTGCTGCTGGGCGGCTGGGTCATCTTTCCGATCCTCTTGCTCTCGCTCATTGCAGTATACCTGTTCGTCGAGCGGCTGCTGACGCTGCGTCGGGCCAAGGCCGATCCCGATCTGGTCACCGAGCGCATCCGTGACTTCGTCCAGGCCGGCGACATCGTGGGTGCCAAGAACTATTGCGTCAACCGCGACACGCCGATCACCAGGATCCTGAAACACGGACTGGAAAGGCTGGGCCGGCCGATTGCGGAGATTCAGGACGCGGTGCACTCGGCCGGCAAGTACGAGGCGTTCGAACTGGAGAAACGAATCGACTTGTTGGCCACCATTGCCGGTGTGGCACCGATGCTCGGCTTCCTCGGCACGGTCACCGGTATGATCGAAGCCTTCCAGCAGATACAGAACCTGCAGGGCAACGTAAATCCCAGTGTCCTTGCCGGTGGAATCTGGGAGGCGCTGCTCAGCACGGCATTCGGTCTGGTCGTAGGCATCGTGGCCGTTTTCTTCTACAACTTCCTGCTCGGGAGAATCAACCGCGCCGTACACGACATGGAGAGATCCGCTACCGACTTCATCGACCTGCTGCAGGAGCCCGCCCCGATGCAGCCGGCCTATGAAGATCAACGTTTTTAGTCGGCGAGCCGGAGAATACGACCATGGCACTTAGTTTTTCGACACCGAAGAAACCGCTGACGGCATTCAGCATGGCCGGTCTGGCGGACATCGTGCTGTTGCTGCTCATCTTCTTCCTTCTCACGTCGAGCTTCATCCCCAACTTCGGGATACAGGTGAACTTGCCGCGTGCCGATACATCGGTACCGATGCAATCG
This sequence comes from Rhodothermales bacterium, assembly GCA_041589075.1. Lineage (GTDB taxonomy): Bacteria > Bacteroidota > Rhodothermia > Rhodothermales > JABDKH01 > JBFHWK01. The sequence goes on along the minus strand of JBFHWK010000011.1, from coordinate 1,907 downwards.
CAGTACGTCACCGTCGTGATTACGTCGGAAGGGCAGTTCTACGTGAATCAGGACCGCGTCGATCGGTCCGATCTTCTGCTCAGAATTCGCGACGCGAAGGGCGATCGGACCGCACTCGTACTGCGTGCGGACGAGGAGGCGACTGTCGGCCAGTTTGCGGAAGTCGCTGCGATCGCCAAGGCACTTGACCTTCGGGTGCTGATGGCAACCGAGAGAGGCAGGACCCGGCCCTAGCGAGAGTCGATAAAGAGTCGGCGCTCCGGTTACCGCTACTCGTACCACCGGCGGCGATCCAGCGACCGGTACTGGATTGCCTCCGCCAGGTGTTCGTCGCGGATGATCCCGTTGCCCGTCTCGTCGAGATCGGAGACCGTCCGCGCCACCTTGATGATGCGATCGTAGCCGCGTGCACTGAGGTGGAGACGGCTCATAGCGGTGCGAATGAGGTTGCGGCACGAAGCGCTGAGTTGGCAGTGAGCGCGTGCCATCTGTGGTGAGAGCTCGGCGTTGCATCGGACGGTTTCGCCACGGTAACGGTAGAGCTGTCGTTGGCGCGCCGCAGACACACGGCTGCGGATCGCCACCGACGTGGCCGACGTGGCGGGGCCGTCGAGATCGGCGAACGGAACCGGCGCAACGTCGATATGCAGATCGATGCGGTCGAGAAGCGGACCACTGACGCGCCCCAGATAGCGGCGGATCATGCCGGCGCCGCAGACACACTCGTGATCGGGCGCACGCAGATAACCGCACGGACACGGATTCATTCCCGCTACCAGCGTGAAGCGCGCTGGGTACTCGACAGTCGTGTTCGCGCGTGTGATGGTTATCGCGCCGTGTTCCAGCGGCTGCCGCAGGCCGTCGAGAACATTCCGTTTGAACTCGGGGAGTTCGTCGAGAAAAAGGACACCGTTGTGTGCGAGTGATATCTCGCCCGGCTTCGGTCGCGAGCCGCCGCCGCAAAGGCCTGCGCCCGAAATCGTGTGATGCGGTGCGCGAAACGGCCGGGTTTCCATGAGCGCTTGCTCCTTGAGAACACCGCCCACCGAATGGATCGTCGTCGTCTCGAGCGCTTCCTCGCGCGACATTGCGGGGAGAATCGTGGGCAGTCGGCGCGCCAGCATGGTCTTGCCGGCGCCGGGCGGTCCGATCATGATGGCGTTGTGGCCGCCTGCGGCGGCGATTTCGAGGGCGCGCTTCGCGTGCTGCTGACCTCTTACGTCGACGAAGTCGATGTCGTGACGCTGCGACGATCGCGCGCCAAATCGGTCCGGCGTGCCGCGGACCAAGGGAGCGGGGGCAACCCCGGAGCGGCTCGCCAGCGCCACCGCCTGTGCCAGCGTCTGCACCGGATATACTTCGAGCGACTCGACCAGCCCCGCCTCATGTCCATTGTGGACAGGCACGACGACGCGTTTCATGCCGTCTCGCAATGCGCGAACGGCCATCGGCAGGACGCCGCGGACCGGTCGCACCCGTCCATCGAGAGCCAGCTCGCCGACGATCGTGCTCGTCCGAAGAAACTCGGTGTCGTAGCTCTGCTCGGCCGCGGCAAGCAGCGACAGGGCGATCGGAAGATCGAACGCGGACCCCTCCTTCCGGAGGTCTGCCGGTGCGAGGTTTATCGTGATTGCGCCGCGCGGCATCGCACAGCCCGAATTTGTGACGGCAGCCTGGATGCGTTCGCGCGACTCGCGAACCGACACGTCCGGCAGGCCAACGACGGTGTACTTCGGGAACCCGAAATCGAAATACGTCTCGATCTGCACGGCCACAGCTTCGATGCCGATCGTGGCGGCGCTCCACACTTTGCTCAGCACACCGGTGCCCTTGTCGTTGTTGACTAAAGGCAGGACACGGTTGCGGGTGGTGACGTAACCTTCCCTCCTCCCCCTTTTCCCCTCCTC
>JBFHWK010000010.1:0-30336 GCA_041589075.1 Rhodothermales bacterium | reverse complement strand
TGCAGCCGTTTACGGCATGATGGGCAAGCTGCTGCAGCATACTCCAGTAAAGATACCTGAAGTTCGACCGCGTAACGACAAGAGAGGCACCGTTCGAAGTCTTCAACTCCACCTCCAGATTAATGTCGAACGCGTACGGCTCATTGGCCTGGAGATATTCCAGCGGCGCTGGATCCTGCACCGGTCCCGCGCATCGATACGGCTCGAGCGCCTCCATCGTGACGACCCACGGCGAGATCGTCGTCGCAAAGCTCTTGCCCAGAAACGGACCCAGCGGCACGTACTCCCACTTCTGAATGTCGCGTGCACTCCAATCGTTGACGAGCACCATTCCAAAGACGTGCTCTCGCGCTCTCCCGATCGGGATCGGTGCGCCCTGATCGTTGCCAGGCCCGATAAAAAAGCCCATCTCCAGTTCGTAATCGAGAAGGCGACTCGCTCCGTAGACGGGCGGACCGTCATCCGGCTTCAACTGTCCGCACGGGCGCACGACGGGCGTACCGCTCGCGATTATGCTGCTGGCCCGCCCGTGGTATCCGACCGGAAGATGAAGCCAGTTCGGCTGCAACGCGTTCTCTTTGCCACGGAACATGGTCCCGACGTTCGTAGCGTGTTCCCTCGAGGAATAAAAGTCGGTGTAGTCCCCGATCACGGCGGGCAGCAACATCTCGATGCTGCCCCGGTCTATGAGAAGTTTGGCGCGGAGTTCGGCGTCGTCGCGCAACTCGCCCGCGTCGGCGGAAAGAAGTGTCCGGAGACGCGCCCGAACCTCCGACCACGCAGCGGTTCCAAGCGACATAAACCTGTTCAGGGACCCTGATGCGAACAGGCCACCATCCGACCCTGCAGGCTGACGTATCAGTCCGAGGCTTTCCGCGACCGTGCAGTCAAACACCAGATCACCGATTGCGACACCAACGCGCGGCGCCGAATCGCCAGTCAACCGGAAGACACCGTACGGAAGGTTGTGTATTGAGAAGTCGGAGTCTTGCGGGACATCTACAAACGAACGTTCAACCATTATCCTCTTCGTTTCAGTCTGCAATGTTTGTTTGCGGCACGTCGTTCATTCGACGAGACCGAGTCTAACGAGATCTTCCCAGGGTTCGTCGAAACTGCAGCTGCCAAAGGAGACGATGAACTCTCCGCGCAGCCGATCTATTGCTGCCGTCGTCAACTCGTCATCACCGACTCCGATTGAATCATCCGACGCGCTTACGCTGAAGTTTCGAAGTTCCAGAAACGACGCCAGAGTATCGACTGTCCAATGCTTCGTATGTGCCAGCATTGCGCCGACAAACACATTGAGAAATCCGTGCATGTCGGCCCCGACGCTCGTGCTGTAGTGGAAGAACGGATGGTGGAGTCCGGCCGTCGCCTTGAAACGAATTTCCGAATCGCGGCAGGCGCATATGAACGCCGCAATGGAATCGTTCTTCGGAATCGACTCCGGCACGACACCGCCGGTACGCAGCTTCAGTCCGAGGCGCCCGCGTCCGCCGGGCTGGAGTCGGTTCAGGGCGTCGGCAACGTTCGACACGATTTCAGGGCCGGCGGCCGGTAACACTTCGACAAACACATCCGCGTCGTGGATCGCCTCAACTAGGTCGCTGAGTTCACTCACGGCCGTCGCGAGACTACCTGCATCTATCGCCACGGCCCGAGGCATCTTCAGTTCAATGGCGGCGGCGGTTGCGATGTCCTCTACGCGACTTCGGAATTGGTCCACGTCCCGCACGACCTGTCGTAGACCGCTGCGCCACTGGGTGAGATCGGCCGTTGGCGGCCCGAGGACGGACACGCGGTGGGGAGCATTATCGCGGAGCAGTTTCCCATACCGCACGAGCTCGTCCAGACGGCCAGAGGGACAGACGAACGTGTCCAGCATCCAACTGCGTTTCTCCCCGCGGTAGGACACGAAGTTCCGGATGGACGCGTCAAGGTCGAGGCTGGCCGGAGGAAACAGGCCGGCATAGTCGATGACTCTGCCCAGAAGAGAAACCAGTGATTTCGGTGTCTTCACGAGGTCTTGTCCGAACGTGTGCCCAAGCAGCGATACACGATGATAACGGTACGTTGCAGGGATTGCGAACGTACTATCGAGCGTCCTCTGACCGCTCGAACTATTTGCGAAATATTTGATACAAGCAGGGGGGTGGGCTTACTTTAGACGACTCGATTGGTCGCACTGGGATCGGGTCTCTCCGGCCGTCCGACGATCGAGGTTTGTACCCCCGACAAGACGATTTCAGAACGAGGCGGACACATGAAGAGAATTCCATCCATGCTTGCGCTGCTGGTGGGCGTGCTTGTTCTCACTGGCGCGAACGGTTGTTCCAGTGATCCGAACGTAGAAGGCGCCAAGCTTGATCTCCGAAATAACGACTACGATCGGGCGCTCGAGAATCTCGAGGCCGCGCTTGCCAAGAATCCGGATAACGCAGAGGCACTCAAGCTGAAGGGCGACGTTTTGGCGAAGAAAGCCGAGACGGTGACCGACAGTGATGAGCATTCTGCGATGGTGGATGAGATGATGGCGTCCTACACGCGCGCTTCCGAGCTCGGCCTCGACGTGTCGCGTGAAGTCACGATGGCGTACTACAAGGAGTTCGATCTCGGCAGCAAGGCGTTCAACCGCGGACGCGACGACGAGAGCGCCTACGGGCTCGCGGCCGCCTACTTCGGAAACGCCGCGCGTATATATCCGGACTCTACCGGCCCGTATGTGAACCAGGCCTACTCGCTCATCAACGCCGGGCAGATGGAGGACGCGATAGCGCCGTTCGAGGCTGCCACCAACCTGGGTGACAACGATCCGCAAACGTACGTCTTCCTCGCCGATCTGTATCGCCAGAATGAGCGTGCAGGGGAAGCCGTAACACTCCTTGAAAAGGCATCGGAGATGTTCCCGGACAACACGGACATTCAGGCTCAGTTACTGAATGCCTACCAGGCTTCGGGTCAGATCGACCGCGCGATGCAGAAGTATGAGGAGGCGGTTGCCAGCGATCCCGCCAACAAGCTGTACCAGTACAACTACGGTTCGATGCTTCTGCAGGCTGAGATGTTCGATAAGGCCATCGAGCATCTTACGAAAGCCGTTGAACTCGACGCACAGTACGCCAACGCTTATTACAACCTGGGAGCGGCCTACATCAACCGTGCAGTCCGTTACTCGGAGCAAATCAACGCGATCGACGATGAGCTTCGAAACAACAGAGCCGACATGACCGCGGCGCAGATTGCCGAGAAGGAGAAGGAGATGGAGGGGCTTGCGCAGATGCGTCGCGACAGTTTCTCCGGTGCCGTTACCCCACTCGAGTCGGCGAAGGAATTGACTGAAGCGGAAGGCGGCGAAGACATGACCGGAATCTGCCAGGCCCTTTTCTCCGCATACGTGCAGACGGATCAGGAGGCGAAAGCCAAAGAAGTACAGGCTTGCGCCGGCTATGAAGACATGTAAGGTCCTCTCTGAAGGCCTGTTTGTCGCGAGCCCGGGTTTCCAAAGGAGGCCCGGGCTCCTACTTTTTGACGACCACTTCTCCTCTCGAGAGCCATGAGCACGCAGAAGAGCAACGGCACCAGGCGCTTTGCCACGCGGGCCGTACATGCGGGTCAGAAGCCGGATCCCTCGACCGGCGCCATCATGATGCCGATCTATCAGACCTCGACGTACGTGCAGCGCGCGCCCGGTGACCACTACGGGTACGAATATGCCCGCGTGAGCAACCCGACACGAACGGCCCTCGAAAATAACCTGGCCTCGCTTGAAGACGCGCAATACGGCGTGTCATTCGCGTCGGGTGTCGCTGGCATCGACGCGATCCTGAAACGACTTAACCCGGGAGACAAGATCGTGTCGTCGAACGACCTGTACGGCGGCACCTTCAGACTTTTTACACAGGTCTACAGCCGCTTCGGACTCCGTTTCGAGTTCGTCGACATGTCCGATGTCGATGCCGTGCACGCGGCAATGTCCGACGACGTAGTACTTCTATGGATCGAAACGCCCACTAATCCCTTAATGCGTATCGTCGACATCGAGGCGATGACAGGCATCGCCAGGGAAAGGAGTGTCTGGACAGCCGTCGACAATACATTTGCGACGCCGTACTTGCAGCGACCCCTGGAATGGGGTGTCGATCTTGTATTGCACTCGACAACGAAGTACCTCGGTGGCCATTCCGATGTCATCGGAGGAGCCGTGTGCACGAACGATCCGGAGTGGGACGAGCAGTTGCGGTTCCAGATCAAGTCGACGGGCGCCGTCCCCGGCCCCATGGATTGCTTTCTCACACTGCGCGGAACCAAGACGCTGCACGTCCGCATGGACCGCCACTGCACAAATGCGCGCCGCGTGGCCGACTATCTGTCGGGTCACGAGAAGGTGGCCGATGTGCTTTACCCGGGCCTTCCGAACCACCCGGGCCACGCAGTCGCCGCACGGCAGATGGACGATTTCGGAGGGATGATCTCCTTCACGCTAAAGGATGATCGACTCGAAAACGCGTTCGCCCTACTGCGTCGTACACGCGTGTTCTCACTGGCGGAAAGCCTCGGAGGGGTAGAAAGCCTCATCGAGCATCCGGCCTCCATGACCCACGCCTCCATACCGCAGGACGTGCGTGAAAAGGTTGGACTGCGAGACTCCCTTATCCGGCTATCCGTTGGTATCGAGGACCCGGATGACTTGCTCGAAGATCTGGAGCAGGCGCTGGATTCGATCTAGCGACAGCCCCCTCGCTGCAACTAGTAGGCGAGAAGTTCTCGCATCCCCGCGAGCAGATCGTCCTCCTGAGGAAGCACGTCATGTTCCAGCGGATGGGCAAACGGCACGTAGGAAAATTTGCCGGCGACCCTTCGGACGGGAGCATCGAGATGCTCGAATACACGATCTGCAATCTGCGCAGCGATCTCGGCCCCGAAACCGACGAACTCGTGATCCTCGTACACGACAAGCACGCGCCCCGTCTTCTTGACGGAATCAAGGATAGCTTCCGAGTCCAGCGGAACCATCGTGCGAATGTCGATGACCTCGATGGAGAAGCCCTCCTTTTCCAGGATCTTGACGGCGTTCACGCTTTTGTGCACCATCATGCCGTAGGTAACGACGGTCAGATCCGTACCGCTACGAACGACGCGCGCCTTTCCGAACGGCAACATGAAGTCCGTTCCCGGCTCTACTGAGCGTGCCGCCGCCGCACGGTAAAGGGCCTTGTGTTCCAGGAAGAGAACCGGGTCACGAAGCCGAATGGCCGTTTTCAGCAATCCCTTGGCATCCGCCGCTGTGGACGGCATTGCGATGAGAATGCCCGGCGTGTGGCTGAAGAGCGATTCGATGTTCTGCGAGTGGCAGAGTCCGCCGTGTATGTAGCCGCCACACGGCACACGAATGACGATCGGACACTCCCAGTCGCCATTCGAGCGGTACCTGAACGGCGCCACCTGGTTACGAAGCTGCTGCATCGCGGGCCAGATGTAATCGGCGAACTGGATCTCGACAACGGGACGATAACCGGCTGCGGACAGGCCCACGGCAGTACCGACGATCGAAGCTTCGGCGAGCGGCGCGTTAAAACATCGATCCTTACCGAACCGCTTTGTCAAGTTGCGTGTCGCCGTAAAGACCCCGCCTTTGTTGCCCGCGACGTCCTCTCCGTAAACAAGAACGCGTTCGTCGCGCTCCATCTCCTCGGTAAGTGCGTGGTTGATTGCATCGACCATGACGACCGGCTCTCCCGTCCACTCAGGCGACGACTGTTCGTACTCCAGACCGAGATCTTCTTCGAAAAAAACGTGCCGCGTGGAGGTCGACGGGTCCGGATCCGGTTGTGCCTCCGCCCAACGAGTCTCCTCGTCGATTTGCTTGGCCACGTCTTTACGCAACGTATCGATCTCGGCCTGCGTAAGTATGCCGGCCTCGATAAGCTCCATCTCCATGCGTGCGATCGGATCGACGCGCCGGTCCTGTTCCAGTTCTTCTTTCGACCGATACTTTGCGTGGTCGTCCGATGATGAGTGCGGCAATAACCGAACCACGTCGGCGACCAAACAGACCGGGCCATTGCCTTGCCTGATATGATCGATGGCTGCCTGCGTCACACTGGCTGTTTTGAAGAAGTCCGTGCCATCCACGCGGGCTCTCACCAGACCCTCGTATCCGCGGGCCAGCTTGTAGGCAGTGCCGCCAGCGGTCTGATCGTGGGAGGGTACCGAAATCGCGTACTTGTTGTCCTGTACGAAGAACAAGACCGGCGCCCGCAGACGAGCCGCCCAGTTGAGAGCTTCGTGAAAATCGCCCTGGGATGTGGCGCCGTCGCCACACGAACAGTACACGTAGGCGTCCGTCTCGCTGCGAAGCACCGCCATGCCGAAGCCCAATGCGGGAAGGAACTGAGCACCTACCGACGACGAGGTTGTCATGATATGCTTGTCATGCGAGCCGAAGTGCTCGGGCATCTGCCGCCCCCCCGAATTGGGGTCGTCGGCTTTTGCGAGATGAGCAAGGAGCGCCTCTTTCGTCGTCATGCCAAGCGAGAGTGCAGTGCACAAGTCCCGATAGTACGTACAAAACCAGTCGTAGCCGGGCCGCGAGTACACCCCGACAACACTCTGAGCGGCTTCGTGTCCTGAGCTTCCAATGTGAAAGAACCCCTTGCCCTGCTTTAGCAGGGTGAGCATCTTCTGGTCGAGGCGGCGCGACGCCAACATCGTACGATAGATTCGCTTGAGCACGTCGGCGTCAAAATCCGACGGCGAAAGAACCGTGACCGGGATGTCACTTTCGTAGCCTGCGTAGACCCGATCCCCGTTTCCAGACGCGTGGTCCGAGGCCGGGATCTTCAGGACATCTTTGCGCTCGTACTTCTTTGCCGCCTTTTCTTCGGAACCATTCATAAAGTAGAGGCCTTTTCGCGGCGCGCGAGCCGCATCGTCATCTGTCAACGAAGGCGCTGTGGGGATTTGCGCCGTATGGCGAAGTAAAAGGTGATCGCCGGCCGAGACAGTGCTGAAAATAAGTAAACTACTTGCTTCCGGAAAAGTTTGAAGCGCCTTCAAGCGTCGACAACTTCCACCATTTCCGCATAGGGAAGCTCGAACCAGAACCGCGTTCCCCGTCCACTCGTACTCTCGACATGAATCTGCTGGCCATGGGCTTGCAGAATCTGCTTGACAATACTCAAGCCCAACCCGGTACCGCCGCTCTTACGCGAGCGATCCGCGTCGACACGGTAAAACCGCTCGAAGATCCGCTCGAGATGTTCTTCGTCGATGCCCCTGCCGTTGTCGACAACTTCAACGCGGACTCTGTCCTGGCGCCTTCCAATTCGGCACCGGATCGTGCCTTCGTCGGAGTAGGCAATTGCGTTTTCCACGAGATTCACGACTACCTGGCGAATCCGGTTGCGGTCCGCTTCTACAAACAGGGACGGATTTTCGATTTCGAACGCAAGACCTTTGCCCTCTGCCTTCGACCGCAACGTCTCACTGACCTCGTGGACGAGCTCGGACAGGTCAAAGACGGCCGCACTGATAATGTCTTCGCGGTACTCGAGGCGTGCGATCTCGATCAGATCGTTGAATAGATTCGACAATCGCTGCAGGTTAGCCAGAGCCTTCTCACCGTACAACGCCCTTTGATCGTCCGTGAGACCAGGAGTCGACAGCGCCTCCAGATAGCCGCCCACGGCAAAGATCGGATTTCGAACCTCGTGCGACACGTTTCCGATGAACTCGTTCTGCACGGCGGCCATGCGTTGCAGGTGCTGAATCTTTTCGCGAAAGCTGTCAGACATCTGGTTCAGGATCTCCTCGAGATCCTGAAACTCGGCCGCGCGAGACTCGACTGAAATCTTACGTTCCAGATCACCGTCCGCAATTCTCTTGGCACTGTTGCGGATTTCCTGAAGGGGAAGTGTGACACGTTGCGCGGCAGTCCAACTGCCGAGTAGAGCAAGCGCCAGCGCAAGTGACATGCCCACGAAGAGCGTCGCCTTCATCCTGTTGACCAGTTTCAGTAGAGGTGGCTCACCCTGCCCGACACGAACACTTGTCATGGATCCTGTCGGCCTCACCGTCACGTAGTGGATGACCTCGCCATTGTCGGCTACGGCCTGCTCGATGCGTGTCACTCCGGGTGGCGTGGGCTTGATTTCGCCGATCTTAACAACGGCGGATGCGACGCGCTGCGGCAAACGCATTTCCTCCCAGACGACGGCGTCGCCTCGTTCCACGGTCAGGTGCCACTCTCCAAGCTGCGCAAAATCGCGGGCGACGGCCGGGAGGTCGGCAGGGTCTGAAGAATCAATAAGCAGTGCAACGCGCGTAGCCTGTTGCCTGAGCGTCTGGTCAAGCGCGTTGTTGATGTCGCCCCGAAGAACGAAGGCTATGTACAGCCAGACGGCAACGACAGCAATTCCGACGAAGATGCCAAACGTCACCATCATCAAGAACTGGGTGGAGGCTCTTGACGGGAGCAGCCGGGTTCGATTGCGGGTGGTCGAGCGCCAGGGAAGCCGCATCGATACTCATCTGTTCTCGCTGCGCGATGCAGCAGGTGGAAGCTAGGCCTCCGCGTTCGCCTCTCTCACAAATCGGTATCCCACTCCACGTACGGTCTGGATATGCTCAGCGAAGGGTCCAAGCTTTTCACGCAGGTTCTTGATGTGGGCATCCACCGTTCGCTCCGTCACCATCATCGCATCCTTCCAGATCGTCTCAAGAAGCTGCTGTCGTGTAAACGCTTTTCGCGGGTGGCGAACCAGGTATCGGAGCAGTTCAAACTCGGTAAGGGTCAACCCGAGATCCTTGTCCTCCAGAGACGCGCGGTACTCGTCTTCGTAGATCGTCAGGTTGTCGACCTGCAGCGTGCGACTTTCCTCAACGCCGCTTCGGCGAAGGATAGCCTTGACGTTTGCGAGGATGATTTGCGGAGATACGGGCTTGGTGAGGTACGAGTCACCGCCCAGCATTAGACCCCGAATCTGATCTTCCTCTTCGACCTTTGCGCTCAGGAAGATGATGGGAATCGTCTCCGTTTCGACACGTGATCTGAGACGGCGGCACACTTCGTACCCATCCAGCCCGGGGAGCATGATGTCCAGCACGACTAGATCGATATCAGGGCTGGCCTTCTCCAGGGCTTCCTCTCCATCGTACGCCTTGTGTACTGTGAAGCCCTCTTGCGACAGAAAGTGGCTTACGACTTCGACGACGTCCTCCTCGTCATCGACGACGAGGATGTTTATTTCGGAGGCTTCGGATGTAACGGCCATTCTTCGACTCGTCCGTTAGGTGTTAGGAATTTGTCTGGGCACGTTTCGGTTGTGTCCAGACGACCAATATAATGTCAGTTCACGGTTTCTTCAGCACTTTTTTTGGCTGTTTTGGGAGGTGCGGCGCGGTCCTCCGCGCGCTCCATCCCGCCGGGATAGCGATGCCTTTTTGGACACGTAGCGCATTCGCCGCGCGCCTTTATACGTAATGCCGCGGCACGCGACCACTGATACCGGTACAGATCTCGTACACGATCGTGTCGGCCCAGTGTGCCACCTCAAACGCCGACGGCCCGCCGTCGCCGACCAGGACAACGGGATCACCCGTTCCGGCGCGGCCCGCCTCGTTGGCATCGCCAAGACAAACCATGAACATGTCCATACAAATCGTGCCCACGACGGGATACCGCTCTCCGTCAATACCGACCTGAGCTCGATTGGACAGCCTGCGCGGGTACCCGTCCGCGTAGCCGGCGGCGATCGTTGCGATGATCGAAGGTTCTGGGGCACGCCACGTCCGATTATACGAGACGGTCTCGCCCGCATCCACGAGACGGGTCTGAGCGACACGCGAAACGACCTGAAGGGCCGGCGAGAGGTGGGCGCGCGCACTGGTCTCGTCGTCTTCAAGGTAACCGTAGAGACTGATCCCGAGTCGAACCATAGTTCGTGCGTCGGGACGCAACAGGTGCTTGTAATGCAGCACGCCACTGCTCGCGCCGACATGAACGTATTCGAAGTGTGCCACCACGTCTTCTAAGACAGGCTGAAGCCGGTTGAACTGTTCTTGGGTGAACGTGCTTTCCGGCTCGTCGCTCGAGGCAAGATGCGTCCATAATCCACGCAGCCGAACGTGTGGCAGCGCGGTGAGCGCAGCAACGGCAGCACCGACGTCCGGCGGCTCGAACCCCAGCCGGCGCATACCTGTGTCCACCTTAACGTGCACGTTCAGAGGGACGCCCGTACCGGAGACGAGCTTCAGCGACCGGTCCGAACCGACGACGAGGTCGATGCGCTGGTCGGCGTAGGTCTGCAGCTCGGAAGGCTCCGGTAACCCCATCACGAGGATGTCGTCGTCGATACCGGCGTGGCGGAGCTCCAGCGCCTCCTGTAGATGCGCGACGGCAAAGAAATCGGCACCGGCCGCCTGAAGCGCACGTGTCACCGGTATTGCACCGTGACCGTAGGCGTTCGCCTTGACCACGGCAACGACCCGCGCACCGCCCGCGAGCTTCCGCATCGACATGAAGTTCTGGCGGATGCGTCCGAGGTCAACGTTTGCGATCGTCGGTGGGGAAACCGTTCCAGTCAGACTCATCGCCCCTTACATCGGCTCAACTGCACAGGTATGTACGTAAATCGGAGCATCATTGCGCAAGGCCCCACGGGAAAATCCGCATCGGGTTGTGGTGGCGACGTACTCCACTGCTGCTCTCAGGCGAAGACTAACACGCGGTCCGGAATTCATAAAAGAAGAATCTGTTTACGCTGAAGCGAACATGTGCTGCGGGTTAATTTGATCGGACCACACCTTGATTCCACCTTTCACCCTTGGGCGCCAGAGTTTCCAGGACGCCGAATCCATCTCGTGCACCATGAGCCTCGTTCCTGACCTTCTTCTGAAGAACGGAACCATCCTCGATCCAGCGTCCGGCGCCACACGCCAGGCTGACATTGAGATACGCGACGGCATCATCGCCGCGATCGGCGAGGCAAGCAACGGGGATCTGCGCACGTTCGACTGTTCGGGGCGTATGATTTCGCCCGGTTGGATCGACATGCATGTGCATCTGCGCGAGCCCGGATTCGAGCACAAAGAGACGATCGAGACCGGCTGTCGTGCTGCAGCCGCCGGTGGTTTCACCGCGGTCGCCTGCATGCCGAACACGGATCCACCGATTCATACGAGAGATGTGGTCGAGTTCATCATTGAGCGAGCCGAAGCCACGGCCGTGGACGTATTCCCGATCGCGTGTGTTTCCAAAGAGCGCCTCGGAAAGGAGCTTTCAGAGATGGGCGATCTCGCCGAAGGTGGAGCAGTCGCTTTCAGCGACGACGGGTCACCCGTTTACGACGCCGGTCTGATGCGCCGCGCCCTGGAATACAGCTCCATGCTGAACCGTGCCGTGATCAACCACATGGAAGATCTCGCGCTGAATCCCCACGGTCATATGCACGAGGGCGAAGTCGCAACACGCCTTGGTCTTCAGGGGATTCCCGCGCTTGCCGAAGAGGTCATGATCGCCCGAGACGCGCTTATCGCGGCTTTCACGGGCGGGAGCCTGCATGTGGCCCACATCTCGACTGCCGGTGCCGTAGAGATCGTGCGTCGCGCGAAGGCGAACGGCGTGCCTGTAACCGCCGAAGTCTGTCCACATCATTTCGCACTCACGGACCAAGAGGTCGATCGGACCGGCTTCTCCACGAACACGAAGATGCACCCGCCCTTGCGGACAGCGGCGGATGTGGCAGCGATAAAGGAGGCACTGCGGGACCAAACCATCGATGTCCTCTGCACAGATCACGCTCCCCACGCGTCCTTCGAAAAGGAAGTGGAGTTCACGGCGGCTCCGTTTGGCATCATCGGACTAGAGACCGCGTGGGGACTCGTCGGGCGGGAGTTGATCGAACCCGGTGTGCTTTCGGTTGCGGAAGCTGTCTACAAACTGACGCACGCCCCTCGATCGATTCTGCGGCTGCCTCAGCCGGCAGTCGCGGAAGGCCAGGCCGCCAACCTGACGATTTTCGATGCGACGACTCGTTGGACGTTCGAAGCGCATCATATCCGGTCCAAGAGCAAGAACACACCGTTCGTAGGGACCGACATGGTGGGCAAGGCCTGGGCGGTGTACAACCGAGGCCGTTTCATCGAGTCCGTCATTTAACGGAGACGGGGGACCCACCGTGGACAAAAGAACCATCGGCGTACTCTTTGGCGGCGTATCACCCGAGCACGAGGTCTCCGTCATCTCCGCACACCAGGTGATCGCAGCGATGGACCGCGAGCGGTTCGACCCCGTCCCGGTGTACGTCGGCAAAGACGGAAGGTGGTACACGGGCGCCGTTCTTGCCGATCTGGATGCCTTCAAAGACGTTCCCGGTCTTTTGTCGCAGGCGCATCCTGTTAGTATCGCGCCGTCTGAATATGGTCGGCTTCGACTGGATCCGCCGGCGAAGAGTGGACTCTTCCGTGGGCGCATCGAATCCACACTTCTAGATGCAGTCTTCCTCGCTTTCCATGGCGGTGCCGGAGAGGACGGCGGCATTCAGGGTTTGTGCGAGGCACTGAATGTCCCGTACACGGGAAGCGGTGTGCCGGCGTCGTCGATGGGTATGGATAAGGTTCTCTCGAAGGTCGTCTGTGAGCACGCAGGTGTTCCTGTAGTCAAATACCTGCCCCTGTATGAGTGGCTCTGGGCGGGCAGCGAGGAAAAGTGGCTCGACCAAATCGACTCTGAGATCGGATACCCGGTCATCGTCAAGCCGGCGCGCCTCGGGTCGTCAATCGGCATTGCCGTGGCCTCGGATCGCAAAAGGCTGGACGCTGCGATCGAAGAAGCGTTTCGATTTGACAACAAGGTTGTCGTTGAACGTTCGATCACAAACCTGATGGAAATCAATTGCGCCGTACTCGGCACTGCCGCGTCCGCGAGGGTAAGCGCACTCGAACAGCCGATTCGTTCGGACGAGTCCGCTCCATTGACCTTCACCGACAAATATCAGCGGGGGGGAACCGGTACCGCAGCCAAGACCAGGGGCGGCGGAAAACTCGATTCAGACCGCGCCGCCGGGATGGCGTCTCTTGACCGGATAATTCCAGCACCCGTTTCCGATGAGCGTGCTGCGGAAATAACCTCGCTCGCTCTGAAGGTGTTCACTTTGTTTGAATGTGCGGGTGTTGCACGCATCGATTTTCTCATTGACCGCAACTCGGATCAGGTCTTCTTCAATGAGATCAACACGCTGCCCGGTTCATTCTCTTTCTACCTCTGGGAGCCTGTCGGCCTGGATTTCACATCACTGGTGTCGGAGATGATTGACATCGCGATGAAGCGGAATACCGAAGCCAACTCTCGCGTGCGCTTCTATGACGTGAACTTGCTGTCGGAAGAAAGTCTGAGTGGGCTGAAGGGCGCAAAACACGGAGGCCGCTCGTCATAGCGCATGTGCCGGCAGCGAATCAAAGGTACGGCGAACCCGGACCTTTGACCTTATCGACTGCGTAGTAAATCAGATTCCCAAATTCCCACGCGGATGACGACAGAAATCCAATCACTCATCGACCGAAGCGACACGTTCGTCGTGACGACACACACCCGCCCGGACGGTGATGCCGTCGGATCGCAGGTGGCTTTCGGTCGATTTCTGCAGAAAATCGGTAAGGCCGTGACACTCGTCGGTGTCGACGGCCCTGCGAGGAATCTGGAGTGGATTCCCGGCGTCGATGACGTGCACGTCTTCGACGGCGGTCTGGACCTTCGCGAGCGCATCGATCGCGCGGACGTCATAGCGGTTGTCGATACGAACGTGGCGGACCGCCTGGGTTCTCTGGCTGAGCCGATTCTGCATGCGTCCGGAAAGAAAGTCGTTATCGATCATCACCCCAACGGTGAGTCCTGGTTCGATGTTCGGTACGTCCGAGAGTCGGCATCATCAACCGGTGAGTTGGTGTTCGAGTTGATCAAGGCCCGCGACCTGGAGATCATCGATCACGAAATAGCGACGGCGCTGTATGTCGCGATCATGACGGACACCGGATCATTTCGCTACAGCAACGTTTCCGCGCGTGTCCATCGCGTCGTAGCGGACATCATCGAGCAGGGCGACCTCGATCCGGAGGCCATCCATCAGAACCTGTATGATTCCGGTACGATCCACGGACTGCGTCTTCTGAGTGCAGCGCTCAACACGGTATCGTTGAGGTACGATGGTCGTCTGGGATACATGGTGATCTCCAGTCGCATGCTGACCGAAGCGGGTGCAGACCGTGACGACACCGAAGGGCTCGTGAACTATCTGCTGTCGATCGAGGGAGTTGAGGTTGCCATTCTCTTCTTCGAGACAGAAGCCGGCACAAAGATCAGCTTTCGATCCAAGGGAACCGTCGAAGTGCATGACTGGGCAGCGTCATTCGGTGGAGGCGGGCATCGAAAGGCATCGGGGGCTTTCTTGAGTACTCCGTTGGAGTCCGTGCTGCCACGCGTTCTGGACTCTGCGGAGAAGTACCTGGGTTCGACGGCGGACAATGACGCCGGCACGCTCTCGTCCGAGGACCGCGAATATCTGTCCTCGCTCATGCAAATCAAGGCCAGGGACACCAAGTGATGAAAGTCTCGGTGACCACCATAGACCTAACGGAACTCGACGTGGATCTGCTGCTGCTGCCGGTCGTGCAGGAGCAACGGGACGCGGTTGTGGAGCAGATCGTCGGAGGTGATTCGGCGGGCTCGGCGGCGGCCCAAGACTTCAACGGGGCCACTGGCGATTCGGTGGTCGTCTTTCCGAAGGGTTTTCGAGCCAAACGCGTCGCGTTCGTGGGTCTGGGTGCGTCCGATGCCGTAACGCTCGAAAGTCTGCGGAGGATGGCGTCCGAGGGTGCGAGCCTGGCAACACGATATCGTGTGGATACGGCGTCAATCAGCATTCCCGAAGTCGATTTCCCAACCGAGTCGCTCGGTCAGGCACTCGTCGAGGGGTTTGTGCTGGCCTCATACACCTTCGACCGCTACAAGACGGCGGAGGGCGAGAGTCGGCACGAGGTACAGCGACTGGTAATCCACGCATCCGCGAACGATAAGGCGTCGCGTCGAGGGGCGGAGCGCGGCCGGATCATCTCCGAGGCCGTCTGTACGGCACGCGACCTCGTTAATCTCTCACCCAACGAAAAAACGCCGACGCTGCTGTCGCGCGAGATCGAGCGGATTGGCAAGAAGCAGGGGTTTGCCACTTCGATTTGGGACAAGGCGCTTATCGAAGAGGAGCGGATGGGCGGGCTGCTGGCGGTAAACCGCGGCTCGCCCGAACCGCCGACGTTCACCATCATGGAGTGGCAGCCGGAGAACGCGGTCAATGCGCGGCCGGTGATCCTTGTCGGTAAGGGCGTTGTATTCGACACCGGTGGATTGTCTTTGAAGCCGACCAAGGACTCAATGGATCTTATGAAGGCCGACATGGCGGGGGCCGCGGCGGTAATAGGCACGATGGAGGCGATTGCACGATTGGAGATGCCGCTCTACGTAATCGCGATGATACCGGCCACAGACAATCGGCCCGGCGAAAACGCGTATGTCCCCGGTGATGTCATCAGGATGCATTCCGGCCTGACGGTTGAGGTGCTCAACACCGACGCGGAAGGTCGCATGATACTCGCCGATGCTCTCTCGTATGCCAAAACATATAACCCGGAACTCGTTATCGATGTGGCTACGCTTACCGGTGCGGCCGTAGTGGCACTAGGGAAGTCTGTCGCAGCCGTGATGACCAACCAGCGGGGAGACCCGAACAAGCGGCTTGCGGCGATCGTCGATGCCGGTGAGCGCAGCGGTGACCGAGTGCACCCAATGCCGATGTATGATCACTATGCCGAGCTGCTCAAGAGCGATGTAGCGGACATGAAGAACATCGGCGGCCGCGAGGCGGGTTCGATCACGGCGGCGAAGTTCCTCGAGCGGTTCGTCGAGTACCCGTGGATCCATATCGATATGGCCGGTCCGTCCTTTATTCGTACGGCGCGCCCATATCATCCGGTGGGAGGGACCGGGTACGGCGTACGGCTGCTTGCCGAGTTTCTGCGTGACTATGCGTCGCGCGGTCAAAAGTAGGTTTGCCTATGGCAGACGGAGACGGCACATCAGGTCCGGATCGTCCGCGCGTCGTCATCACGATGGGCGATCCTAACGGCATCGGTCCGGAAGTCATCATAAAGAGCTTGGCGGATGCTCGGCTCACGCGATACGTCGATCCGTTTGTGACCGGATCGATGGCGGTGCTGCGGCGGCATGCGGAGCGGCTTGGGCTGCGCGACTTCGCCATCTCCCGCTATCCAGATCGAAGCGGACGCATCGTCGTCTTTGATGTCGTGCCCGAGGAAGAGCCCGCGGTGGAGTTCGGGAAAGTGACGGCAACGGCCGGCAGGTTGGCGATGATGTCTGTCGAAAAAGCGACGCGGCTCTGCATATCCGGCGAGGCCGACGCCATGGTCACGGCTCCGCTATCAAAGGAGGCGATCAACCTGGCGGGCTTCAACCTTCCCGGCCATACGGAGTTCATTGCAAGTCTAACGGGGACAACGAGTTATACGATGATGATGGTGTCCGATTCCCTGCGAGTCGGTCTCGTCACGGGGCACCTTCCCCTCTGGGACGTACCGAAACACGTGACCAAAGAAGCGATTCTCGACAAGGTCCGTGTGATCGCCCACAGCCTCCAGCAGGACTTTGCCGTCTCCCACCCAAAGATCGCTGTACTGGGCTTGAACCCGCACGCCGGCGAGGGCGGCGTCCTCGGGAGAGAGGAGAACGAAACGATCAAACCCGCTGTGGAGGCTGCGTGCCATGAGGGCTATCTCGCATTCGGCCCGTATCCGGCGGATGGCTTCTTTGCAACCAGGGCGTACCTCTCCTTCGACGCAGTGCTCGCGATGTACCATGATCAGGGACTCATTCCCTTCAAAACGCTCACGTTCAACACGGGTGTGAACTTCACCGCAGGACTGCCCATCGTGCGTACGTCGCCGGATCACGGAACCGCGTTTGACATCGCAGGAGAGCGTAAGGCCTCCCCAGACAGCTTTCGGACTGCGCTCTACGTTGCCCTGGACGTTGCGCGCCGGCGGACGACACCGAGTGCCGCCGCGGAATCCCAAGCTTCGTGATACCATCTTGACGATTGTACACACCTCGCAACCCTATACGGCGCTCGCGTCGGTATACGACCTTGTGATGGAGCACGTCGACTACGAGCACTGGGCGTCGTACGTCCACGGCATCATCGAACGGCATCATCCGCAGGCTCAGGACGTACTCGAGCTGGCCTGTGGCACCGGGAGCCTCGCAATCGCATTGCAGGACGGACGCTTCAAGTACCTCGCCACCGACGCCTCTTCGGAAATGATTCGCGTCGCTCGCGAGAAAGCCACGCTTTTCGGCGCCCATCTTTCGTTTGGCGTTTTAGACTTCCGGTCGTTTCGTGTGGATCGTCCGGCCGACGTTGTTCTCCTCTTGTATGACAGTATCAACTACGTGCTCGAGCTGCACGAAGTGTCTGCAGTACTGCAAAACATCCGGCATGCCGTACGACCGCACGGGCTGCTTGTGTTCGACCAGAGCACGTCCGCAAACTCGCTCAACAACGCGAGCTTCTTCGAGGACCACGGCGGCGACGATGTGGCTACGTACGTGCGGCGAAGTCAATACGATGAGGAAACCGGTCTCCACCACACGACCTTCGACATCACGATAGACGGCGAGCACTACCACGAGCATCACGTGCAGCGGTCCTACGAGGTGGCGGAGATAGCCGACTGCATTGCGAACAGCGGGTTTTCAGTAATCGAGGCCCTTGAAGATTTCACGCAGGATCCGGCGACCTCGTCGTCTGAACGCATCCAGTGGGTGCTTAGAGCATGCTGATATTTTTTGTTTATGATTGTTGGTAGTTTGTTCGATCTACTTTAGGGAGGTTTTCCCCCCTCGTCCCACCGAACCGCAGTTCCCGAAGTCGTGATTGAATTCAAGAATGTCACCGTTTCGTACCCGCTACCGCAGGGCGGTGACAGAACGGTCTTCTCCAACCTCTCTGTCAAGATTGGCCGCGGCGAGATGGTGTATCTCATCGGTCCGACGGGAAGCGGGAAGACGACATTGCTGAGGCTCCTTTATATGGACCTCTTGCCGAAGAGCGGAACTACGCAGGTCGGAGAGTACCGCAGTGACAGTATCAAGCCCGCAGACATCCCGTTCTTGCGTCGGTCACTGGGCGTTGTCTTTCAGGACTTTCAGCTTCTTCCTGACAGAAACGTCTTCGAGAATGTGGCCTTCGCACTCTACGCGACCGGAAAGAGCGGCACGCGGGTGAAGAACAGAGTGATGCAGGTGCTCTCGCGCGTCGGTCTCAGTCATAAGAGGCGGCGATATCCACACGAGCTTTCGGGTGGCGAGCAGCAGCGCGTAGTGATTGCCCGTGCAATCGCCAACGAACCGTGGGTACTTCTGGCTGACGAGCCGACCGGTAACCTCGACCCAGCGGTCGCTGATGAGACGATTAAGCTTCTCATCAGTCTTCATCGCCAGGGAATGACGCTGTTTATGGCCACGCACGACTACCGCCTGGTGAAGACATACCCGGCGCGCACCCTTGCCTTCATGAAAGGACAGCTCGTAGAGGTCGACCCCGCCACGCTGTAGTCATTGTGTGGAGATCGTCCGCTTGTTTGGCAGCCCATAGCTTGCTCCCTATATTTTGCGCCGGTTTGACGCTTCAGTGACGTGGTGGTAGACGCGGTACGCCGAGTGCCACACGTCTTGCGAAACCGGGCGACGGCCTAACGGACCATCACAACGCAGAAACTCATCGTATGGAAATCCTTGAAGCCGTCGTCTCCTGGCTGGAAGACGCCATCTGGAATTCCGGTATTCCCGTCGCCGGCGAGAAGATCCCTTTTGTCGTAGTCGCTCTACTCGGTACCGGCGTTTTCCTGACCGTGCGTCTGGGATTCATTCAGTTGCGCCGTCTCGGTCATGGCTTTGGTGTGACCAGCGGCCGGTATGATGACCCGAACGAACCCGGGGACGTCTCACACTTTCAGGCGCTGACAACTGCGCTGTCGGCGACGGTCGGCATCGGCAACATTGCTGGCGTCGCGATCGCGATACACTGGGGTGGCCCGGGTGCACTCTTCTGGATGTGGGTCACCGCATTCCTCGGAATGGCGACCAAGTACGGTGAAGTTACACTCGCCCAGCGATACCGCGACGTTGAATCCGAAGGCGGGCGTCTGGTGGGCACCGTATCGGGCGGCCCCATGTACTACATCGAGCGGGGCCTCGGCAAGCACTGGAAGCCGCTTGCCGTCTTCTTTGCGCTCATGCTGGGCTTCACGGCCTTTCTGACGGGCAATGCCGTTCAGGCGAATACGGTCGCCGACACGATGAACGCCGAGTTCGGAGTCCCGGTCTGGCTGACGGGCCTCGTCACGGCCAGCGTCGTTGCGGCGGTCGTGCTCGGCGGTATTAAGCGGATCGGACGGGTTACAAGTGTGCTCGCTCCGTTTATGGCCGCTGTGTACGTGCTCGGAGGGCTGATCATCATCGGGACACACGCTGCCGAACTGATGCCGGCGTTCAAGACCATTCTGGGTGAGGCCTTCAATCCAAGTGCCGGTGTTGCAGGAACCGGTGTCGGAGCAATACTCACAACGATGATGTGGGGTGTCCGGCGCGGACTGTTCTCCAACGAGGCCGGACAGGGCTCAGCGCCGATAGCACACGCCGCAGCCAAGACCGACGAGCCCGTTTCTGAAGGAGTCGTCGCACTGCTGGAGCCGTTCATCGACACGATCATCATCTGCACGATAACGGGTCTTGTGATCGTAATGACCGGCGTGTGGCAAGATGCGGTTCCGACGGACATCACGTTGCCGGGTGGCGACATTTCGTACGTGCGTGAGGAGGCGGACGGCCGCATTACGCGAATGACGGCGGCGGAGGCGCCTGCCGAAATTCGCATCCAAGCGGGCCGCCCGGTTTCGGACGTGCAGCTTGCGTGGCACGAGGTCGCCGTCGAGACCTTCTATATGGATCCGGAGCACTCTGCGCCGTTCACCGGCGTCATCCTCCCGCAGGAGGGAAAAGCGGTAGGCGTTGATGGATCGGATTACCTCACGCTTTATGGACCGGCTGTCGAGAGTGGAGCGCCCCTGACCAAGCTGGGCTTCACAAAAGGGCTGCCCGGTACCTGGGGCGGGTGGATCGTTCTGATGAGCGTGTTGCTTTTTGCCATCTCGACCGCCATATCCTGGAGTTACTACGGGGACCGATGCGCCAATTACCTCTTCGGTGCTAAGGCCATCTTGCCGTACAAGCTCGTGTTTGTGGGCATGCACTTCTTTGGTGCCGTCGTGTCGCTGCAGGTCGTCTGGACACTCGGTGACGTCGCTCTTGGGATCGTCATCCTCCCGAACCTCCTTGCTCTGCTGCTGCTCTCCGGAAAAGTGCGCGAGATGACAGACAGTTACTTCGAACGTCGGCCGTGGATTGAAAACGCCGAGGCGCATCGAAGGTACAAGGAGAGTCGTCATCGCGGGCGTTCGTGATGATTCCGGACGCGGCAGCAACTCGCTCCAGAACGAACATGCTTAAGGTCGTAGATCACCCGCTACTAAAACGCGACCTCACGATCCTTCGCAACCGTGACACGCCGCACGGGCTGTTCCGAAAGACGCTGTCGGACGCCGCTGCCATTCTTGCATACGAATCGATGCGCGGCCTCGGACTGCGTGAGGTGCGGATAAGTACGCCCCTCGAGGACACAGCCGGTTTCGAAATTGACGAAGAGGTTGTCGTCGTTCCAATCTTGAGAGCGGGACTTGGCATGGTCGATGGCTTCGTCCGGTTTGTACCGGAGGCCCGTATCGGACACCTGGGTATGTACCGCGACGAGAAGACGTTTCAGCCGATTGACTATTACAGCAGTCTGCCCGGTGACTTGGCTGGCGCTCATGTGTTTGTTGTCGATCCGATGCTGGCCACGGGCGGCAGCGCCATCGGCGCAATCAGTCACCTGAAAGCGCAGGGCGCAAAAAGCTTCACGTTCGTCTGCCTAGTGGCGTCGCCCGAAGGCGTCGAGGCCCTTGAGTCCGCGCACCCGGCAGCCCGAATCTTCACCGCGACGATGGATCGTGAGCTTGACGGGAATGCATACATCCGTCCCGGCCTCGGCGACGCGGGCGACAGAATCTTTGGGACGCATTGAGAAAGTCGGTGCGACATATCCGCCGATCGCTGGGCCCGTTGATTCTGGTCGCTTTGTGTCTGTCAGCAGCGCCTGCCGATGTCAACGCGCAGGACGCCATGCTGCCGAGCGATACGGCCGCGACTGTCGAGACCATGCCGGGTGACGAGGTCGTTTCCTCGTCGGAGGAAGAGCGTCCGGATTTCGGCTGGGTGTCCATTCTTCCCCCGCTCATCGCCATAGGCGTCGCTCTCGCGTTCAAGCGCGTGATCCCCGCTCTCTTCCTGGGGATATGGGTCGGGGCGTGGGCGGTCTACGACTTTTCGGCGGGTGGTCTCTTCAAGGGTCTGCTCGACTCGTTCCAGGTGTTCGTCCTCAACGCGCTTGCGGACGAAGACCACGCGGCGGTCATCCTCTTCTCGTTCATGATCGGGGGGATGGTGGGCATCATCACGAAAAACGGGGGAATGCATGGTGTCGTTAAACGCATTTCGGGATGGGCGACATCCGCGAAGAGAGGGCAACTGGCTACGGGCGTGCTCGGGCTGGCCGTGTTCTTCGATGATTATGCCAACACGCTGGTGGTCGGCAATACGATGCGGCCGGTAACGGACCGTCTTCGCGTTTCTCGGGAGAAGCTTGCGTACATAGTCGACTCGACGGCGGCGCCCGTCGCGTGCCTGGCGCTGGTGACGACGTGGATAGGGTACGAAGTCGGCCTGATAGGGGACGCCGTCGCCAAGATCGACGGGCTGGACGCGTCTCCATACGAAGTCTTCCTCAACACGATACCGTACAGCTTCTATCCGATACTGGCCATTCTTTTTGTTTTTGCGGTCGCTTTCTCACAGCGGGACTTCGGAGCCATGCGCCGTGCCGAGCTTCGTGCGCGAAGCACCGGAGAGGTATTGGGGCCGGGCGCACAGATCGACTCAGAGGCCGCCGAAGGCGAACACCTGCAACCGCTTGAAGGAAAGCCGCAAAGGGCCATCAACGCGGTCCTGCCGGTTCTCGTGCTCGTTTTCGGCGTTGTGGCCAGCCTGTATGTCACGGGAGAAGGAGACAGCATCCGCGACATCATCGGAACTGCCGATTCCTACAAGTCGCTCATGTGGGCATCGCTTCTCGGCGTACTTACGGCGTTCGTGCTTTCGCTGACACAACGCATCCTCACCACGGCGCAGACAGTCGAGGCCTGGTACGCCGGCCTCAAGTCCATGCTCTTCGCGATGATCATCCTCGTCCTCGCGTGGTCGCTGTCAAAGATCACCGAAGTCCTAGGTACGGCCGACTACCTGGTCACCGTTCTGGGTGATGCGATTGCGCCGGGACTGCTGCCTGCCATCGTATTTGTCCTGTCGGCAGCCACCGCTTTCGCGACTGGATCAAGCTGGGGAACGATGGGAATTCTCATGCCGCTCGTAGTACCACTTGCGTGGGCTGTGCTCGCGGCGGGCAACATGGCGGACGTCGAGCATTTCCACATACTTTATTCTACGGTGTCGTGCGTTCTGGCGGGGTCCGTGTGGGGCGACCACTGTTCCCCAATCTCCGATACGACGATTCTGTCGTCGATGGCATCAGGATGCGATCACATCGAACACGTTCGCACACAACTTCCCTATGCGATGACCGTCGGGATTGTAGCGATCAGCGTCGGAACCATCCCGGCAGGGTACGGATTTCCGTGGTGGGCGTCGTTGCTGATAGGTGCAGCGATCCTGCTCGTCGTAATCAGGTTTGTCGGTCGTGTGAGCTATTCCGCGGTCGAGATTCGCACGCACTAGCACGCTAACATCACAACCGTGTCCAAATGCTGGACTTTGATGACAGGCCGTGGGGCCGGTGGGAGGAATATCTTAACGAGCCCGGCTATCGGGTCAAGAGGATCATCGTGCATCCCGGGCAGCGTTTGTCGCTCCAGCGGCACGCGCAGCGAGCCGAACACTGGGCAATTGCGGCAGGCCGCGGTCAGTTCACGCTCGACGATACGGTGCGACAGGTCGCGACGGGCGACACCGTGTACATCCCGCTGGGCGGCGTACACCGTATCGAAAACGACGGCGATCAGGATCTCGTAATCATCGAGACGCAGATCGGTGTCTGCATCGAAGACGACATCGAACGCCTGGAGGACGACTACGGCCGAGTTTAGGAACGACCTGAGTTCCGGCGTTCCTCCTCCTCGATAATACGCTCCGCCACAGCACGTGCCAGTGCCGGTGCGTTGCCCCACGCTCGGTTGTTCGCGATTACATCGACAACATTGCCGCTGGATTCAGCCTGGAATACCAGGGCAGTCGTGTCGAGAATCATGTTTTGTGCCTGTCGTGTGCCGGCGACCTCCGCTTTCGTCCGGTCGAACGGGTGTGTCCGCGCGTAGGCCTCCGCGTAGGGCACGTCCAGCGGAGTCAGCAGCCGAACAACCGCGCGGCCGTCTGCCGCTGTGAACCGCTCGCCGCACATCTTCCACTGCTTTCTCAACGGAGGAAGCCAGGTCCAATGGCTGAAGACGAATCCTAACCCCCTATCCACAAGCCATTCGAAGTATTCGGGAACGAGCAAGTGTTCTGATCGGATTTCAACGTGCGGCTGGACGGCACCCGGTAACGCCGAAAAAAAATTGTCCAGATCCCGGATGTTTTCGATCGGGTCCGGGGCGTCCGCTACACGCTGGTACTCCTGCTCGAAGATTATGCCGCCGAGTCTTGCACCGAGGATCTCGTGAGCAGGTTCGAGAAATGTTGCAGCACACGCCGGCGCATCCAGGTATTCGGGGTTGGCAACGTACCGCAGCTTTCCGTCTACCGTACGTCGCAGCTTTCGAGCGAAAAAGGATTGTGGTGCTTTTAGAATGAACTGCGCGTGTTCCGGGGCGTGCTCGGCATACTTCTGCAGAACGGCAAAATTCGTGGTCGGTTTTCCGTCTGTGTCCCGCAGGGGGCGGTAGAACGTGAAGTCGACTTCAAGGACATCGAAGTGTTCAAAGAAATCGGCCGTGGACTCGACGGGTACCGTCCTTTCCTCGTAGCTTTTACCGCCGAGCTTGCGTCTCCGTGACGAGACACGGTCTCTATAGAGTTCAGGATAGATTTGTCCGATCCATCCTGCGTACCGATCGCTAGCTGTCCCGAAGCGCACGTTGGGATGAATACCGTGGAAATGAAAGGACTTGACGGCCTCCCGCTTCTGAGGTGTCGTTTCCATGAGCTGCCTCGCTGCTAGTCAGCGAGCGGTATCGAGTCGGCCGGCGCGGTGGTGGTCGTCGTCGAGACGCTGTTGTTTTTTCGTGCGCGAATCTCTCTACGCACACTATGCATGGTGAGGTACGCGCCAAGCGCAATGAATACGTAGTACCCGAGAATTCGCCAGATGAGCAACGTGGGTGCCACGAGAAACTTCGGCATCACCGGTGGCCCGAGGAAGAGTACGTACAGGCCTTCGACGCCCCCGGAACCACCAGGTGTCGGCATTGCGAGTGACGCCAGTGTCATGGCGGCGGTTCGAACCGTCGCCAGTAGAATGTCCAGTTCCTCGAAGACGCTCCAAACGATGAAGATCAACAGGGCATAGCGTACGACCCACGCAGCCAGCGTAAGCAGCGAGCCCTTTACGTAGAAGGAAGTTGGTTGTGAGCGCAGCAGCCGCGCGCGGTCCTGCATCGCATGCATCTCCGCGGAGACTCTTTGTTGATACTTACGCAGCCACTTGATGCGAAAGATCTTCTTCAGCCACTTCTCGAGAACCTGGGGCCTGAAAAATGTGACGTAGGCGAATACAAACACCCAGCCAAGCAGCCCGACGAAGTAAAGCAAGAAGGTCCACGTGCCGATTGTTCCGAGCGCCGAAGGAAAGACGGGGATAAAAAACGTGGCCAGCACAATGAACGGAACGGTTGCGGCGAAGAAGAACTGATCGAGCAGCATGGCGAAGAACAGCAGTGCAGTCGCCTCGCCAACTTTTACGTTGCCATCGCGCGCCAGATAGACTGCGGCAAGTGGGCCGCCACCGATAACGGAGGGTGTTACAATCGAGAAGAAATCCCACGCAAGTTGTCCCCGGATCGAGGGGCTGAATTTGAGGTGGCCGTTAGATATGTATTGCAACCGCCAGCCGCCAACGAGGATACGCGCAAAAACCGTTGCAACCGCAAGGCTCATCAACAGAGGGCTGAAAGAATCCCTAAAGGCCGCGATCGTGTCGGGTTCGTACGTAAATACGCCGATGACGACGACAACCGCCAGACTCAGCAGTACTGACAGCAGGACATTACGTGAGGCGACCCTTCCGCGCTCGTTGCGATCGGTCGCGGCGACCCCGCTATCGCTGACATCGAAATCCGTATCGGTCATCCGGCAATCCTTATGAACGACGAGCTCTCATCGAAGTGAGCGTGTTGGCGCGGTAGCATGCCAGTGCAAGAACTTGCGGACCCGCGGCCTTAGCCGGCGCGTTCGCGAGCCTGGGCGTCCTTCAGTTTCCGGAAGGTCTTCTCCATTGCTTCCGGCACAACTTTGACGTCGGCTGCCACGGGCATGAAGTTCGTATCCCCCGTCCATCGTGGGATCACATGTGTATGAAAGTGATCGGGAATGCCGGCGCCCGCTGCGGTACCGATATTCATGCCAACGTTGTAGCCGTCGGGCGACAATGCGCTTGTCAGCCATCGCATGCATAGTTCGATCGCGTGTGTCAGTTCGCTTCTTTCGTTGGTAGACAGGTCGACGAAGCTTCTTACGGGCCGGTAGGGTACGATCAGCAGATGTCCGTTATTGTACGGAAAGAGATTTAACACCACGAACACGTGGTTCCCGCGCCACAGTACGAAGTTGCGTTCGTCGTGTTCGGGATGTCGCGCAATGATCTCAAAAATGTCCGACTTGCCCCCGTTATCTTCAGTCATGCGCTCGATATGCCGGGAGCGCCACGGACTCCAGAGACGTTGCATGCGTCGAGAATTGAATTTGCGCGCCGGGTGTATTCGGACATTGGTGCCCCGGCGACGGGATCGGCATGAATTTACGAATCGTCGACCTCCATACCCATTCGTCCGCGTCGGATGGTGACCTGTCACCGCGCGAACTCGTCTCGCTAGCTGCGGCACGAAATGTGGACGTCATGGCGCTGACGGATCATGACACCGTGGCCGGCGTGGCCGAGGCATCTGCTGCGGCAAAAGATTTCGGGATCCGCGTCGTGCCCGGGATCGAGATCAGCGCCGTTCACAGTGAGACGGAGTACCACGTCCTGGGATACTTCGTCGACACATCGGCTGTCGTACTCAGTGAGGTTCAGCAGATGATGAGCGCGCGTAGAGACCAGCGGCTAATGGACATCGTCGACCGACTCTGCCATGCCGGAGTTCACGTCGACGCCGACGACATCAGAAGGCATGTGCCGGGGATGGTGACGCGCTCACACATCGCGGACCTTATCGTTCGAGAAGGTTACGCGGCGACGAGGTCGCAGGCATTCGAGCGGTACCTCGGGATGAGCACCTTTGGATACGAGCCGGCCGGAGTGCTCAGCGTCGAGGCCACCATTGGTGCCGTGCATCAAGCAGGGGGCTGCGCCTCACTCGCACATCCGGGCGAGTGGACCCCCGAACGCGACATCCGTGAATTCGCCGCGTCCGGACTCGACGCTATCGAGGTCATACATCCGGCACACGACGAACGTCTTCGTCTGTACTATGGACAACTCGCTGATTCCCTAGGATTGTTGAAAACCGGTGGAACCGATTTTCACAGAATCGAAGCCAACGGTAAAGAGGACGTGTATCCAGGCGACGAGTCCGTAGATGCTGCATGGGTGGACAGACTGGAGCACGCCGCGAGCCGCAGACGTGGGATAGGCCATCGCTGAATCAATATCAGGAATGACGCGTCTGACAACGCCACAGCAGACAGGAGGACAAGATGCCCGAGATCGTCGAAGGAAAAATGAACGCGTCGGATGCCTCGTTCGCCGTCGTCGTGTCGAGGTTCAATTCGTTCATTACCGAGAAACTTCTCGGCGGGGCCCTTGACGCTCTCGAGCGCCACGACGCCGATATGGATCGGGTAACGGTGGCATGGTGCCCTGGTGCTTTTGAAATTCCGCTGGTCGCACGCCGCCTTGCGGCTTCGGGAGCGTATGATGCCGTGATCTGTCTCGGGGCCGTGATCCGCGGCGCAACCAGCCACTACGATCTCGTGTGTGACGCTGTCGGAAAGGGAGTGGCGAAAGCGAGCCTCGACACGGATGTGCCTGTGATCTTCGGTGTGATCACTACGGACACCGTTGAACAGGCGATCGAACGCTCGGGAGTGAAGTCGGGTAACAAGGGAGTTGAAGCGGCGGCCGCGGCTATCGAGATGGTCAATCTGCTGAGGCAACTCTAGATGGCTTTCCTGTTGCGCGCGCCGCAGCTTTCTTGAGGTGTTCGTTTCCGAAAACTACACGTGATTGCCGGACTCGTTGTCGGCTGGTGCGGATGCGCGGCTCGTTTCTGCTTTCTTTCTTTTTCCTAGTGGCGGTGCCGATGCCGGAGGCCGCCGGTCAGCTCGGCACGTGGACGGCTCACACGTCTATGCGCAGGGCGAACGATCTGACGGTGGTCGGGAACGAACTGTGGGTATCGACGACGGGCGGCATCTTCCGTGTTACGACAGACGGTGAAGTCGCCAGCACGCTCACCGCGGTGGATGGCCTACACGCTGTCGGAGGAGCAACGATCGAGTTCGACGAACGGCGAAATGCGGTCTGGCTGGGATACTCGGACGGTGTCCTTGACCGCATTGACCGCGAGACCGGAGACGTTCGTTCTTTTCTGGATATCGCACGTGCAACCCAGTTTACGAGGCGCGGCATCAACCGCATTGTCGTGCGCGGTGACTCGCTTTTCGTGTGTACAGGGTTTGGGCTGGTCGTGTTCGATCCGGTGCGTGGCGAAGTCCGTGATACGTACAGTCGGCTTGGAATCTTCGCCGCCGCGACGCCTGTCTTCGATGCGACGGTCGCTCCGGGGCCAAGCGGCGAGTCAACGCTATGGGTGGCGTCCGAAGTTGGGCTTGCGTACGCGCCATTCAATGCACCGAATCTCCAGGACCCATCCGTGTGGTCGACCGAACTCCCGCCTACGCCGGAGGTCCGCAGCCTGGCATACTTCCGTGACCGTTTGCACGTGGGCTCCGCGGGCGATCTTTACCTCCGCGGCGAGGACGGATCCTACACCGCCGGGGGAGTCTCGGGCGATGGTATTTTTCAGCTCAAGGAGCACGATGGAATCTTGGCCGGTTACACCCTCTTCAAGCCGGTGCTTGTAGACGCCGAGGGCCGCGTCTCGCAGTTCAATGTTGAGGGGTTTGTATTTCCGGAAGGTGTGGCAATCACCGCCGGAGATTTGTGGGTCGCGGACCGCGAAGGAGGGCTGCTCCGCCTGCCCGTACCTCCCGCCGGGACCGTTGATTCGCAACCCGTCCAGCAGCAGATCATACCCGAGGGTCCGTTCCACGGCGTGTTCATGGATCTCGTGGCGGGCGCAGACGGCTCGTTGTGGGCCGGCGGGTTGCTTGGCGGTGGCTTCTATCGCCTGCTGCCCGACGGCACGTGGGTCAACTATACCGCCGCTTTCTTTCCTGACCTTGCAGGCAGAAACAGTTACCTTCATGTGGCCGCTGCTCCCAATGGCGACGGCTGGGCGGTGTCGGAAGGATTTGGTGCCGCCTGGGTACGGGGCGACGGTTCCATCTTGGCCTTCGACGAAACAAACTCGTCGCTGAGGGCCGTAACCGGGTTCCCGGGGTTTGTATTCGGCGGCGGCGTTGCCGCCGAAGGGGACGGCGGGGTCTGGGTGAGCACGTTGGGTGCGCCGCAACCGCTGCACTACCTGAGCCCGGACGGCGAATGGACCGGGCTGCCACCCGCAGTGGGCGAGGGGTTGACAGTATCGGCCACCGCCTACGGACGAATCTTCGTGGATTCGTTTGGCCAGAAGTGGATAATCATCAGGGAGGAGTCGTCGTTTGGGCTCGTCAAGGGCCTGCTTGTGATGGACACCGGCTCGTCTCCGACGGATCCTGCGGACGATAGCTTCCGGTTCTTCGGAACCCGCGGAGGCGGCGGACAGGGTCTGCCGGGCAAGTCCGTTACGTCGGTTGTTGAGGACCGCGACGGCCTTGTGTGGATCGGCACGAACGAGGGGCTGGCGTTCTTTGTGAACACCGGTGTCGTTGCAAGGGACCCGAGTGCCGTCGCAATCTGGCCGCAACGGTCGGATCGAAGCGAGGGTACGTTTCTCTTCCTCGGCCTGCCCGTGAACGACATTGCAGTGGATCCTGCCAATCGGCTGTGGATCGCAACCAACGAAGGCGTGCGGCTAATAAGGGGTGTCGAAGGTGGCTACGAGGAGGTGCTTCAGATCACAAGCGAAAACTCACCCCTGTTGTCAAACGCGGTGATAGCCGTAGAGGTCTTGGCCGATAAGGGTGAAGTCTTCTTCGCCACCGATCAAGGACTGGTAAGCGTAGAGATCGATGCCGTCACGGCGTCTGCAACTGTGCGTGAGCTGTTCGTGTATCCGAACCCGGTAGTAGTCCGTGACGGCGCGACCTCGGTGACGATCGAAGGGCTGGTCGATGCAACGGACTTGACGATCGCGTCCCCGCTCGGTGAGCAGGTAGCCGCCATGGAGACGCGCGGCGGTCTTGCACGGTGGGATTTACGTGGCAGGGATGGCCGGCTCGTTCCTTCAGGGGTCTATGTTGTCGTTGCCGTTGGGCAGAACGGCGAGGGCGCAGCCTACGGCAAAGTCGCTGTAATACACTGAAAAGGGCTATTGCATACAAAGTTCACGTCGCTCGACGGATCAGATTTGTGTAGTCATCCTATACTATTGCTTATGTGAATTCCCCGGTGACCGTAGCTCAGTCGGTTAGAGCGCCAGGTTGTGGCCCTGGAGGTCGGGGGTTCAAATCCCCTCGGTCACCCATGTCTCACCATGGCTCGACGCCAGTAAGAGCCTGCTCACCAACAAGCCGCGTTCGTCTAGGGGTCTAGGACGCCGCCCTTTCACGGCGGTAACACGGGTTCAAATCCCGTACGCGGTACTCAAACAGGCCTCGGAGGATCA
>JBFHWK010000009.1:0-32860 GCA_041589075.1 Rhodothermales bacterium | reverse complement strand
CGGTGCGATGGCGGTGTGGTCAACTACCCCGTCATTCCCGCGCAGGCGGGACACGAGCCACAAAGTGGCGAGTGATGAGGGGAGCGAATATCCCTTCAGCGGTGTGGTTGCCTCCGGTATCTCTTGGATCCCGGATCGGGGTCCGGGATGACGAGGAGCTGCAACGCAACCCCGACCTCCACGGGGAGGAGGAAGCGCATACCCTGTCCGTCCCCCATCGCCACAGCGATTGCACAGGCCGGTGCCGAGCTTTCGAGGGGGGACTTCAGGGGGGAGTGGCTCCCTCCCCCTAATGCCCCGACCTCCACGGGGAGGAGGAAACGCATACCCTGTCCGTCCCCCCTCGCCACGGCGATTGCAAAGGCCGGTGCCGAGCGTTCGAGGGGGGACTTCAGGGGGGAGTGGCTCCTCCCACTATCACCCGGCCTCCACGAGGAGGGGGAAAGGCATACCCTGTCCGTCCCCCTCGCCACAGCGATTGCACAGGCCGGTGCCGAGCGTTCGAGGGGGGACTACAGGGGGAAGTGAGCACAAAAAAAATCCCCCCTCGCTGATGAGGGGGGATCTTACACAGACGGCTTACCTTTCAGAGAGGGAAGCGTCCGTCCGCCGTCAGGCTCGAACGGCTTCTATCTCGAGAACGATCGTCACCTCGTCACCAACGATGATGCCGCCGGCCTCGGTGACCTTGTTCCACTGAAGGCCGTATTCCGCACGGCTGATCTTGGTGGTCGCTTCCACTCCGATTCGCTCCTCACCCATCATGCCTTTGACTGGGCCGATCAGCTCCGCCTCAAGGACGACTTCTCTGGTGACGTCACGGATCGTGAGATCCCCGACGAGCTGGAACGCGTTTCCTTCGATCTCCCTGACTTCCTTCGACACAAATCGGATTTGTGGATACGTCTCGGCATCGAAGAAATCCGCGGAGCGAAGATGACCATCGCGCTTCTCGACACCCGTATCGATAGACCCGGTCTCGATCACCGCGGACGTCTTCAGCGTGCTCACGTTTGTCGGATCGAGCGTGAGTTCGGCGCTGTACACGTCGAAGTCGCCTCTCACGCTGGCGATACCGAGGTGCCGAACCTTGAAGCCGACTTTCGAGTGCGCCAAGTCGACGTTGTAGGACACCGGCTTCGGATCGTCATCAGATGCCGCATTTGCGAAAGAAACGGTCGTCGCGGCGAGCAAGAGGCTCATGAGTCCGGCGACCAACATGGACTTTTTCATCTTGTTAGTGGCTGCTGTTCAAAAGGTGCATGTGCTTAGACGTCTTTGACACCACACGCTATTAGTTGTTGCAACAAATAATATCAAGATTTGATTAATCGCTGTTATTCACGCAATAAGAGCCGAAATCAGATTCGTGGCGCCCCCGGCGCCCGCCATCGGGCTCTAGGGCAGGCGTCCCCGCACCTCATCTGCCGCGGACTCGTGCAGACTATCCGGAGTTTGCCGATCCTGGTAGTCCACGAAGGCGTCATAGACGTAGTAGGCGCCGGCGAGCAGGATCAGTACGATCAATATGCGGACTCGCATACTCATGACCCTCGTGGAAAAAAGTGGTGGTAGTTTGCCAAGAGTATCGGACGCCCTTGTATAAACCTTTAAACTGTAAGCATATAAATGCTGAAATTCGGTGGCCCGATGTGCCACGACCGGCCTTGAAGCGTATCCTGGAGGGCTATAGCTTCATGCCCCCCGCACCCATCCCGCCACCGCACTGCCCATGATCCCGAAGGAGCTTTTCAGAAAAATCCGACAGATCGAAATCCGCACCAAGGGCCTGGTCAACAACGTTTTTGGTGGCGAGTACCATTCCGCCTTCAAAGGACAGGGAATCGAATTTTCTGAAGTGCGACCCTACCAGATTGGAGACGACATTCGCAGTATCGATTGGAACGTTTCCGCCCGCACCGGCGAAACCTACGTCAAGATCTTCGAGGAAGAGCGCGAGCAGACCGTGATGCTCGCCGTAGACGTTTCCGGCTCGAACAACTTCGGGTCGTCCGGAAAGTTCAAACGCGAGATCGCTGCGGAGATATGCGCCATCGTGGCCTTCAGCGCTATCCAAAACAGTGACAAGGTGGGGCTTCTCCTTTTTTCGGATGTGATCGAACTCTTCGTGCCGCCGAAGAAAGGCAGACGTCATGTGCTGCGCCTGATACGGGACCTGTTCGCACACGAACGGAGGTCGCCACGCACGGACATCGCCCGCGCAATCGAACACCTCATTCACGTGCTGCGCCGGCACTCTGTGGTCCTTCTCATGAGCGACTTCATCGACGACAACAACTTCGAGAAACCGATGCGGGCGCTCGCACAACGACACGACGTCGTTGCCGTGCATCTGCAGGATCCACGCGAATCGGAGTTGCCCGCGGTCGGTCTGATCGAGCTCACCGATACGGAAAGCGGCAGAACCACCGTGGTCGACACCGGCAGTGCGCGCGTTCGTGCAGCCTACGCCGACCGTGCGCGCGTCGAGCGCGACCGGCTCGATGCGCTCTTCCGGCGACTGCAACTGGATCGTGTTCGGATTCGGACAGACGAGGGGTATGTGGACCCGCTCATCGCATTCTTTCGCCGCCGGAATCGCGCCTGATGAAGTCGACGTCGATAGCACTGCGACTGGCTGTGCTCGCATCCTTGCTGCACGGGACCTCCAACGCTCAGGGACAGGAGCAACTCGTGCGATCCTACATCGACGTAGACAGCGTAGTCGTCGGCCAGCGCTTCACGCTGATAGTCGTGGCGGAACACCACGAGGAAACGATGACGTCGTTTACCCGAATGTTTCCGGACACGGCCAATGCGGTGCGTCAGTTCGGAGACCTTCTCATACTGCGCGAGCTTGGCCGTGGGCGATCGCGCGGGGCCGAGGGAATCGTGCACGACAGCACGCTCGTCGAAGCGACGACGTTCGCGATCGATACCGCCGCTGTGGGTCCCATTCCCATAGTCTTCGTACGCGGGAGCGACTCCACGTTCGCGTTCACCGATCCGTTCGTAATCCCGGTTGCGTCCGTACTCGACCCCGATGCGAGTGACATCCGCGACCTCGCACCTATTGCTGAGTTCCGCTCTCCCGTTCTCCTTTGGCTGCTGTTCACAACGGCGCTCATTCTGGCTATGGCAGCCTTCATCTACTGGTATCGGCGCCGACCCGAGTTGGTGTTCCTCGGACAGGAGCGCGAAGCGGTGCGGCTTGAACCCGCCGAGGATGCTCGAATCAGATTGCGCCACCTTGCCGATTTCAACATCGACTCCGACAAGGCTGCAGAAACGTTTTGCGTGGAACTCGCCGACATCTTGCGGACCTATCTCTCGCGACGAACGAGTGTCCACGCGCTGGAGATGACCACGTCTGAGGTGCGCGACGACTTGGAGCGTCTGGTGGCCGAAAATGCCGTCCCGCCCGAGACACCCCAGGACACGGCCAGCGTCCTCGACGTTTGTGACCTGGCCAAGTTCGCCGAGATATTCCCGGATCGGGAGGCCTGCGCCCACCAGCTCGAAAGCACCGAACGAATCGTTGTTCGCATCGAGGACCATCTCAGCCCTGCCGAGTTGGAAGCGACTGAGGATTCCGGAGACGAGGCTCCAGATCTACAGCACGCATGAGCAGTTTCTCGGCCGAACTCATAAATCGTCTTACCACCGCCGACAGTGTGGCCGTGCTCACCGGCGCCGGAATCAGCGCCGAGAGCGGCATCCCGACGTTTAGAGACCCGGGGGGCCTCTGGGAAAAACTCAAGCCCGAGGAGTTGGCGAACTTTGATGCCTTCATGGCAAATCCGCAGTTGGTGCAGGGGTGGTACGAGCACCGCCGCCATGTCGTGCACGACGCCCAGCCCAACGCCGGCCACGTCGCGTTGGCGGAACTGGAGCGACTCTACGAGGACTTCACGCTGATCACTCAGAACGTTGACGACTTGCATACGAGAGCAGGAAGTAGGCACGTTGTTGAATTGCACGGCAACATCATGCGAAACTACTGCGTTTCATGCGGTCGTCCGGCGAGTGAGAAGGACGTCAGCACGGCGTCGGACACCGGCGTGTTTGTATGCCCCTGTGGGGGTCTCATTCGACCCGACGTCGTGTGGTTTGGGGAGATGCTCCCGCCTGGTGTAGTTGAAGCAGCGGATGCCGCCGCACGGCGGACGGACGTTTTCCTGTCCATCGGAACGAGTGCGATAGTTTACCCGGCTGCCGCGCTGCCCATCACGGCGCGCCTTCACGGTGCTTACGTAGCCGAAGTCAATGTTCGAGAAAGTGCTATAACGGATCAGCTCGACGAGGTGGTGATCGGTCCGGCCGGCGAGGTATTGCCCGCGCTACTGGAGGCGGTACTTGCCTCCAGACGGACGCCGAGAGGATAGCCTATGCAGTTTCCATTTGAACTGGCGAACCCGGCGTGGCTGTGGTTACTCGCAGCGATCCCTCTTGCGGCTGCGTGGGAGTTGATCCGCGCGCGGCGGGAGGCCGGGCTTCACTTCAGCACGGCAGATCGCACGCGCGACATTCCGCCGTCTTTCTGGGAGCGTATTCGATGGGCGCCCTTCCTCCTGCGCAGCGTGGCAATCGCCCTGATGACACTCGCATTGGCCAGACCGCAGGAGCGGAACGTAATCCGGGAGCAGTTTGCGGAGGGTGTCGACATCATCATGGTGCTCGACACGTCCACGTCGATGCGGGCGCAGGACTTCACGCCCAACCGCTTTGAGGCTGCTCGCAAGGTAGGTGCCGAGTTCATCAGTGGCCGCGTGTCCGACCGTGTAGGTCTTGTCGTATTTGCCGCGAAAGCCTACACGCAGGCACCACTGACCCTCGACTACGATTTTCTTACGACGATGCTTGAAGAGGTCGAGGTAGGCGTGATCGAGGACGGCACGGCGATTGGGACGGCGCTGGCCATGGCAGTCAACCGGTTAAAGGATACGGAGGCTGTGAGCAAAGTGGTCATCCTGCTCACGGACGGACAAAACAATCGTGGCGAAGTCGATCCGGTTACCGCGGCCGACGTCGCTCAGACGATCGGTGTTCGCGTGTATGCGATCGGCGTAGGCACATACGGTGAAGCGCCTGTCGTGATCGATCACCCTTTCGCAGGAAAGCAGCGCCGGATGATGCCGGTGGAGATCGACGAGGAAATGCTCAAGACGGTTGCAGACAAGACCGGAGGCCGCTACTTCCGTGCGACCGACAACAAAGCGTTGCGTGAGATTTACGCGGAGATCGGAGAGTTGGAGAAGACGAAGATCGAAGAACGCATCTACATGGATTACGAGGAGCGGTATGCCATCTTCCTGTGGCCGGCCTTCGGTCTGCTGCTCGTCGAACTGCTGCTTGCCAACACCAGACTGCGGCGAATTCCATAGCGAATGAACTGGCTTCAACCGTCATATCTTGCTGCGCTGGCGGCGGTACCTGCCGTCGTGCTCATCTTCCTGTGGGCCGCACTCGCAAGACGATCCGCCGTACGCCGACTGGGTGATCCCGAGCTTGTGGAGAAACTCGCCGGCAGCGTGAGCACACGCCGTCGTCGATGGAAGGCCGTGCTCGCGGTTGCCGGAGTTGCGCTTGTGGCCGTCGCGCTAGCCGGCCCGCGATTCGGCACGAAACTGCGCGAAGTCAAGCGCGAGGGTGTCGACATCATCTTTGCACTGGATGTTTCGCTGTCGATGCAGGCACGTGACCTCGCGCCAACACGCCTTGACCGCGCACGAAACGAGCTGAAGAAACTACTCGAGCAATTGCGGGGTGACCGCGTCGGTCTCGTGCTGTTCGCAGGTGACGCGTTCATACAAAGTCCCCTTACCACAGACTACGGCGCGGTACGACTCTTCCTCGACGTTGCCAACCCGCAGCTGATTCCGACGCCGGGCACGGACTTCGGCGCAGGGCTGGACATGGCCATCAAGGCCTTCGAGAGCCAGAAGACGGGATCCGGGGAAGACCGCACGAAAGTGCTCCTGTATGTCTCGGACGGCGAGAACCACGTCGGCGACCTTTCGCTCATTCGAGACAAGGCTCGAGAATCGGGCGTGACGATCTACGCGGTGGGCGTGGGAGAAACGGAGGGCGTACCCATCCCGCTCGGCGACGATCGCAACACGAACTACAAGAAGGACCGTCGGGGCCGCGTGGTCATGACCCGGCTCGAGGAAGATCCTCTAAAACAGCTCTCGGATGACGGCGCTTACTTTCGCATCTCCCGTACGGCAAGCTCGTTGGGGAAAATAATTGCGTCGTTCGAGCGTTTGGAACGGACGGAATTCGCGCGGGAGGAGTTTGAAGAGTATGACGAGAAGTACCAGTGGCCGCTCGCACTCGCGTGTTTTCTGCTCATCGGCGAATGCCTTCTACGGGACCGGAGGAAGCTGACCGGAACGGAGTCATCATGAGGGGAGCGATCTGCATAATCTTGGCGGTTCTGTTGTTCGGGCCCGGCGACAAGCAGGGCCGCCGCGGCAACGAGCTGTTCCGCGCGGGCAACTATCGAGAGGCTGCCGACGCCTACTTGGTGGGCATCGAGGAAATCGGAGAAGACGGGCCCGACGAGACGCGCGCCCACCTGCTGAACAACCTCGGGGCCGCGTTATATAGACTGAATGATTTTGAGACGGCGCAGCCCGCCTTCATCCAGTCTTTTGCTTCGGCCGAATCCGACGAAGCACGGGCACGGGCCGCCTACAATGCCGGCAACGCGGCATTCCGCCAGAGAAATCTCCAGGCTGCTGCCTCCTTTTACAAACAGTCGCTGCTCACCGATCCAAATGATGAATCGGCACGTTACAACTTCGAATTCGTGAGCAGGCTTCTCAAAAATCAGCCACAGGATCAGCAGCAAAGCTCCAACGACAGGATCGAGCCT
This sequence comes from Rhodothermales bacterium, assembly GCA_041589075.1. GTDB lineage: Bacteria > Bacteroidota > Rhodothermia > Rhodothermales > JABDKH01 > JBFHWK01. The sequence goes on along the minus strand of JBFHWK010000009.1, from coordinate 25,980 downwards.
TCCGAATACGCCAAGGCTCTTAAGGCACAGGCCGAGCAGCTCGTCGCACGGCGCCAGTACCGTTCCGCCTACGATCTGATGCTGAAGGGTCTGGAGGTGGACGAAACCGTTCAAGCGTATCGCGATTTCATCGGCAGGATTGGTGAGGTGGCGAACATCGACGAGATATCCGCGAAATGAGATGGGGATTCTGCATAGTGCTTTTGATGGTGACCACGATCTGTGCGCGTGGTCAATCCGCGGATGTCTCCTTCCATGACGGCGCACGGCTGTTTGTCGATGCCGAAATCGCGCAGGCGGAACAGGTTGTCGACGCCGGGCTTGCTGTTTCGCCGGATGACCCAAAACTTATTGCACTCAAAGCACTCATCGATGAAGAGAAGGAACGGCAGCAGTCGGGATCCGACGGCTCCCAGCAGCAACAGGATGAGCGCCAGCAACAGGAACAGGACAGCAGTCAGTCGTCCGGAGACCAGGCACAGCAAAGCGAAGACCAGCAAAGCGAAACCGGCGAGGAGCAGCAGTCGGATCAGCAGAGCCAGCCGCAACCGGACCAGGGTGCGGAAGATCCGGAACTGGGTGAGCCGGACGAGCGACAGAGAGATGCGGCCGGACAGGAGAGTCGCGAACAGCTGAGCCGGGCACAGGCACTGCGAATTCTGCAGGCGCTGCAGAACGAGGAGGAGCAGTTGTTGAGGGAGGTACAGAGGGTGAAAGGCCGGCCGCGGCGTGTCGAGAAGGACTGGTAGATGACTCGCATAAAGCATGGCATATTGAGGGAGAGCGTGCGGTCCGCAGTCCGGGTGGCCTTCCTGACCGCCTTTGCCGCCGCTTCCGCCAACAGCGTTTCAGCTCAGGATGCGACGGTGACCGCGTCTGTCACTGAGACGACGGTCGGTGCAGAGGAATCGGTAACGTACACGATCGAAATCGCAGGCCGATCGCTGCCGCAAATCAGCGCACCGGAAGCGCCTCAGACTCGCGGATTTGTGCTCGCCAACCGCTTCCCGTTTACATCGCAAAACATGTCGATCGTAAACGGCCGCGTGCAACAGAGTGTCGGTTACTCCTGGACGTTCCGGCCCGTAGAGGAAGGTGAAGGCGTCTTTTTTCCTGTTGAGTTGGAGATAGAGGGCAAGACGTACCGGACGCGAGAGATCACCGTCAAAGTCGTACCTCAGGCGCAGCGTCCTCCACAGGCGCCGCGTAGGAATCCGTTCTTAATGGATCCATTCGACCGTCAGCCGCCGGCACAGGAGCGCGAGATCACCGAGCGGGACATGTTTATTCGCGCGACACCGAGCAAACGCAAGGCCTATCAGAACGAGCAGGTCGTCATCGAATACTCGCTCTACTTCAGGTCGGGAATTCAGCTTCGGCAAAGTCGGCTCGCGGACTCGTGGGATGCGGAGGGGTTCTGGAGAGAGGAACTAGAGATTGACAGTCGTCCGGTTCCCGAGAACGTCGTCGTCAACGGACTGCGGTACAAGACGGTGGTGCTGAAACGGGTGGCCGTGTTCCCAACGAGAGCCGGCACGTTGACCATCGACCCGTTACGCATTGAGAGCGAGGCGTCGATGCCGTTTGGCTCGGGTGATCCGTTCTTCTCACTTCGCAATCGTTATCAGCCTGTTCGCCTGAGCTCGCCCGCCGTCACCGTAGAGGTCCTGCCGTGGCCCGCAAGCCCGCCGACGTCCTTCACAGGGGCCGTGGGCGAATACAGGCTCACCGCAAAAGCGGACAGAGAGGCCCTCGAGGTTGGCGAGTCCGTCCAGATCACCGTCAACGTCACGGGCTCGGGCAACATCGCCACTCTGGACAATCCCGCGTTTCGTCCGCCAGGTGTTTTCGAGGCATACGATCCCGAGGTGAATACACGAGTGGACCGTTCGAGTAACCGCGTCCGCGGCAGCAAGACGTTTCAGTATGTGCTCGTACCCCGGTCCAACGGCTTCTTCGAGATTCCACCGATCGAGTTCTCGTTTTTCAACCCGTTGAGAGCTCGATATGTCACGCTCCGATCAGAGGCGATATCGATTAGCGTATCGGGCACTAGCGGGCCGGTCACCGAGGTGGCGACGACTGCCGCGGGACTTCCTGTAGACGACATCGGTCCGCTGAAGAACACGATCGTACGATGGCGGAGTACCGACAGCGTGCCGATTCACCAGCATCCAGCGTTGTTTGTCGTCGCGATCTTGCCGCTGCTCGCAATCGGCGGGTTAAAGCTCTGGACAAACCACGCGGATCGTCTAGCCACCGACGTTGCGTATGCGCGCAAGCGCCGGGCCCATCCGCTGGCGAAACGCCATCTTAAGGCGGCAGACAAACTACTCGAGAGCAATTCCGGATCGGAGTTCTACGAGGAACTCGAACGAGCCGTACTCGGATTTGTCGGCAACCGGCTAAACATTTCCGAACACGGAATGACACGAAGTCGGCTCATCGACAAACTTCGGGTCGAGGGCATTGCCGACGCTTCGCTAGAGCGACTCAGCGTGCTCCTCGAACGCTGCGACCATGCCCGGTTTGCACCGACGAGACCGGTTCGCGCGGAGATGGAGGCATCGCGCGAAGACGCGCTCAGGCTAATCATCGATCTTGACAAAGCGTTCTCTGAGTCGAAGGCTGTATGATCAACGCGCGCACCGTCATTCGCATTAGTCTTTTGCTCTGGGTCGTGCCGTTTTCGGTGGTATCGGCGCAGCTCGATGAAGTCTCTCGACTCTTCGATGAGGGAAACGAGTTGTTCAGGGAGGGTAACTTCGAGGAGGCACGGGTTCGATATGAGGCGGTGCTCGCGCTCGGCTACGAAAGCGGCGCCCTGTACTACAATCTCGGCAGCACCTACTATCGGCTCGATCGACTTGGGCCGGCGATACTGAACTACTTGCGTGCCGAGCGTCTGCTGCCTGAAGACGAGGAGATTGCACACAGCATCGAGATTGTACGCACGCGCACCCGCGATCGCTTTTCCGAAGTCCCCACCCCGGTGTGGAGCCGATGGTGGAGCGCATTTACAGATCTGATTGGGCTGAAGGTGTTGCTGTGGCTGGGCATTGTGTCGTGGCTTGCCGGCTCCGGTCTCGCATCGTATCGGCTCTGGTCACGCGATTCCAGCCAGCGGACACGCCGCGCCGCGACGATGCTGTGTGTGGTCGGGGTGATACTCGGCACGGCCTCCGTCGCCACCTCGTACACCCGTTCCATCTCGCCGCGCGCCGTAGTCGTTGCCGAACGTGCTGCCTTGAGGGAGGGCCCGGCTGATGCGGAACGGACCGTCGTCTCCGTCCACGAAGGCCTTGTCGTGGATTTGATAGGTTCGGCCGGTGGATGGGCACACCTGCGTCTGCCGAACGGCGTAACGGGCTACGTGCAAGCGGACGCCGTAGCCACGATCTAGTGCGCGAATCTGTCGATGATCGGGACCACAGAAAGGTCGGATTCAGTACATTGAGGGACGGATGTCCAACGTGATCCTTGCCCCATGGAACCAGCTGTAATAGGCCGTCATCGCACAACCGGATGGATCGAAGTGATCTGCGGCTCAATGTTCAGCGGCAAGACCGAAGAGCTGATCCGCCGACTCAAGCGCGCACGCTTCGCTCGTCAGAACGTAGAGATCTACAAACCGGCTGTCGACGGTCGGTACAGTGTCGATGTGGTGGTCTCCCACGACGAGAACTCCATACCGTCTGAAATGGTCGACTCGGCCGGACAGATCTTGTTGATGGTCGGAAAGGCCGACGTCGTGGGCATTGACGAGGCACAGTTTTTCGACGATGACCTTGTGCAGGTATGTCAGACGCTGGCGGCCGACGGGCGGCGAGTGATCGTGGCCGGACTCGATCAGGACTACCTGGGGCGCCCCTTCGAGCCCATACCGCAACTGATGGCAATTGCCGAGTATGTGACGAAGCTCCACGCCATATGCGTGGTCTGCGGCTCGCCGGCCAATCACTCGCAACGGATTGTAGCCGACCGGTCCCGCGTACTGGTGGGTGCCACCGACGCGTACGAGCCACGCTGCCGGGACTGCTTTGACCCCAATCTGTCGGTGGCCTCGCAGGCCACCGACAGTCCCTCCAAAAAAGCCTCCGCGACTGCCGACGAGGCGCTCCGGAGGGACGGCTCGAAGGTGCCGGCCGAATCCGAATTGGCAGAGAAAACGGCGGGATCCTGACGCGCGGCGGGCGGTTCTCATTTGCAGGTGAGGCAGCCGCCGACTATGTTGCGGGATCGCTCATGGGCACCCCTTTACGGCCTCCATTTTCATCCCTTTCCTGAAGACCCATGTCCGAAGAGCGGTATCTCGTCGCAGCCCGAAAGTACCGGCCACAGCGATTCGGTGACGTCGTAGCACAGGAACACGTCTGCGACACACTCATGAACGCCATCGCCAGGGATCGGCTTGGGCATGCCTATCTGTTTAGCGGACCGCGTGGGGTGGGCAAGACCACCGTTGCGCGAATTCTGGCAAAAGCGATTAACTGCTCCACCCCGCTCGACGATCGTGACCGAGGCGAACCGTGCAACTCGTGCGACTCGTGTCTCTCGTTCACCGATGGCCGCAACCTGAACGTGATCGAGATCGATGCCGCTTCCCACAACAAAGTGGACGACGCCCGGGACCTGCGAGACACGGTTCGGGTGCCGCCGCAGGGTGCACGAAAGAAGGTGTACATCGTTGACGAAGTCCACATGCTGACGACATCGGCGTTCAACGCCCTTCTAAAGACGCTGGAGGAACCGCCGCCGTACGCCCTTTTCATCTTTGCAACCACGGAGCCGAACAAGGTCATCCCCACCATCCTTTCGCGGTGCCAGCGTTTCGACTTTCGTCGTATTCCCGTGCGCGAGATCATTAGCCGACTCGAGGACATCTGCCTTAAAGAGGAGATCAAAGTCGACGAAGCCTCTCTGATGCTGATTGCGCAGCGAGGGGACGGGGCGCTCCGGGATTCGTTGTCCGTTTTCGACCAAGCTGTGGCGCTTTGCGGCACAAGGATCGAGTACGCGTCGTTGGCGGAAGCCCTTGGCGTGGTCGACGTGGAGCTGTTCTTCAAAGTTTCGGACAGCGTCCGCAGTACGGACTCGGCGGCCACACTCGAACTCGTCCAGCATGTGGTGTCGTCGGGGTTCGATCTCCAGGAGTTTCTTGGCGGTCTCGGCGAGCACTTTCGCAACCTCTACGTCGCGGCGACCATGGGTGACTCGGCTTTGATTGAGGCTTCCGCTGCTCTGAAGGCCCGCTATGAGAAGGAGGCACCTCTTTTCGACCGGTCGCTGCTGCTGAGACTGCTCAGCATCACCGCCGACACGGAAAACGCTGTGCGTTTCAGTCAGCATCCCCGCCTTCAATTGGAGCTCGGGTTGTTGAAGATGACCAACATTACGGGGACGATCGATCTTCGGCGCGCGTTGCAGAAGCTGGAGGCACTGTCACCGGAGCCGGTTTCACAGACCGATAGCTCTGTCGCCGAAGCGGGAGGTCGTCATGCGGAGCAGGCGCCGAGACGCACCGAGGTAAGCACAGAGAAGCCACCGGCCGAAACACCTAGGCCGACGGCGAGAAAGAAGAAAGCGGACGGCGGGCCGAAGTCGAGCGGCGGAAAAGGTCGCCGAAAGAAAGCACCCTCCGCATCGAGCGAAGCCGACGAAAACGGTGCTGACGATTCGGAGGCTTCGACGAGACCGAAGGCACCCAGCAGTGCGCCACAAGAACCCGTTTCGAAACCGTCTGCTGCGGCATCGCCGGAGGATCGCCCCGGGGACGTGCCCGTTGATGCGCCAAGTTTGTTTGGTCCGCCGGCGCTCTCGAAGCGCAATGGCGGTCGCGGGAACTCCAATGGCGGAACCATTGAGGGTTCGGCTGCCCGGAGCGCCGTCGCGGCTCCCGAAGTCGACCGTCCGCACCCGGCCGCCGAGTCCGTCTCCGAAGTTCTGGAGTGGCTTGCGTACGTCAAGACAGTGAAGTCCGAACGCATCCACGTAGGGTCACTGCTCCAACACACGTCGCCATCTTCGTTTGAGGGGGGCGTGCTTTTGATCGACGTACCGGACGACTTTCATCGGCGTCTTCTGGAAAACCAGCACGATTATCTGCTGGGTCACGCCCGGACGGTGCTGTCGGAGTTGGCGACTTCGTTGCGGTTCCGCGTACGAGCGGACATCAAGGCGGCGGCCTCAGAAACCGCGGACGATTTTGATCCGTACGAGTACATGCAGAAGAAGCGGCGCGACAACCCCGTCATACGCGCCATTTTCGATGATTTTGGTGGCGAACTCGTCTGGTAAGCGCCGTCATTTTTCACATCGCGCAGGTCTCTCACACCATAAAGGCGGTACCATGACCGAAGGCTTGAACATGGCCGATATGTTCGGCAAGATGATGGAGATGCAACAGAAGATCTCCGAGGCGCAGGAAGAGTTGGCCAAGAAGACGGTGACCGTCGAGGCCGGAGGTGGCATGGTGCGCGTTACGGCCAACGGCCTGCAGCGTGTCACGTCGATCAAGGTGGAACCGGATGCGGTAGACCCGAACGACCTTGAGTTGCTCGAGGACCTCGTCGTTGCCGGGGTCAACAAGGCGCTCGAGGAAGCGGCCCAGATGGCCAAGGCGGAGATGGGAAAAGCAGCAGGCGGGATGTTGCCGCCCGGATTCGACCTCAGTCAGCTTGGATTGTAGCAGATTCCGATGGCGTTTACCTCAGAATCCGTCGAGGCCCTCGTCGAGCAGTTCACAAGACTTCCGACGATCGGTCGCAAGACGGCGCAGCGGCTGGCCGCCTATGTGCTCAAGATGAATCGTGAGGATGTCGTGCGTTTGGCAGACGCACTCGTTGCGGTAAAGGATCGCGTTCGCTTTTGCAGCGTGTGTTTCAACGTGACCGATCACGATCCATGCGTCATCTGCCAGTCGTCGAAGCGTGATCACCGGGTAATATGTGTTGTCGAGGAAGCGAGCGATGTCGTCGCTCTGGAACGCACGAACGAGTACCGCGGTGTTTACCATGTTCTAGGCGGAGCCATCTCTCCCCTCGATGGTATCGGCCCGGACGATCTTAGAATCCGTGAGCTGGTGGATCGTGCGCGCAGTACCGGAAGCAATGGCGCTCCCGATGAGCGCACCGATGATCCGCAAGGCGTGGCGGCTGACGTGCCGGCTGTCTCGGAGGTGATCCTCGCGATGAACCCGAACGTGGAAGGCGACACAACAGCGTATTACATCTCCCAGTTGCTCAAGCCGCTGGGCGTACGTGTAACACGGATCGCGCGCGGGCTGCCAATAGGAGGCGATCTGGAATACGCGGACGAAGCCACCTTGTCGCGCGCTCTCGAGGACCGGCTGACGGTCGACACGAGCACCTGACGACTCCCATCGCAACCTCGGGCATGCTCGTCCTCGCACGCAGAACATCGGCCGTCCTGCTGGTGGTGACAGTTGGCGTTCTTGTCGCTTACGTCGTCTATCCGGCGATGAGCGTTTTCCGGACCGGACTGCAGCTCGACGTCCTGTCCGAAGTGTTCTCCTCGTGGCGCTCTTCCAATGTTCGCGCCCTGGTCAATTCTGTGGCGATCTCCGTCTATTCGGTCGCCGGGGCCGGTCTGGTGGGAACGGCTCTCGCCTACATCTTCTTCCGGTACGACTTTCCGTTGCGCCGTGTACTCCTTGCCGTCGCCGTCCTGCCGCTCGCGCTTCCACCGCTGGTCGGCGTGCTCGCTTTCCTCTTCCTGTACGGTGAAAGCGGGATCCTGCCCCGAGCACTACAGGCGGCGCTGAGTCTTGAGCAGGTGCCGTTCTCGTTCGATGGACTCTGGGCCGTGTGGTTGGTCCATGTGTACACGATGTACGTCTACTTCTACCTCTTCGTGGGAGCGGCGCTGAGGAACGTCGACCGGAGCGTTCTCGAGGCGTCGGCGGGACTCGGTGCACACGGGTTCACAACATTTGTGCGTGTCATTCTTCCGCTGCTGCGCCCCGCGCTTGTCGGCGCCGCACTTCTGGTGTTCATGATATCGATGGCATCATTTACCGCCCCGCTCCTATTCGCCGGCAACGACCATTTCTTGACGCTGCAAATTTATAACTACAAGACAAACGGAAACCTCGATCTCTCCGCTGCGGTCTCGACGGTCCTCACCATGATCTGCCTGGTCTTCCTGGTCTTGCTCGAGCTGGGAAACCGCTCACGCTTGCGCTCCGCATCCAAGGGCACGGGCGCTCCTGCCAGGCGCATCGCAACGGGTACGACGCGCCTTGTACTTGTAACAGTCGCGACGACTACACTCGTGGTCATACTACTGCCGATCGCCACTATCGTGCTTATATCATTCGCCATGGAGGGGAGCTGGACGCTGCAGGTGTTCCCGGAGCGCTACACATTTGACAACTATGTCAGCCTGTTTGCGGACCCGGACGTTCTGCGACCCATCCTGAATAGTCTTCAGATGGCACTCATTGCTACCGCTGCCAACCTGGTCTTCGGTGTGGCCGCTGCGCTCACAATTACGAAGGGAGCTGTCAGGGGGCGAAGCTTGTTGCGCATCCTGACGGCACTGCCGTTCGCGATACCGGGCACGGTGATTGCCGTCAACCTGATTGTCGCGTTCAACAGGCCGTCGCTGCTGACGTTCGGCAACGTTATGGTGGGCACATTCTGGATACTGCCGATCGCTTATTTCGTGCGCAATGTGCCCTTTATCGTCCGCTCGGCCACGGCCGCGCTTGAAGCCGTGGACGACACTCTGGCAGAAGCCTCCTCCGATCTGGGTGCTTCGCGCCCGACGACCTTCAGGAGGGTCATCTTACCACTGGTCACGCCCGCGATCGTAGCAGGAACTCTGCTTACGTTCGTTAACGCACTTGGTGAGTTCGTAGCGTCGGTCATGCTGTACGTGTATGCTAACCGTCCGATAAGTGTCGAAATACTGGCGCAGCTTCGCCTGTACGATTTCGGCTCCGCGGCAGCGTACAGCGTGCTGCTGATGCTGATGGTTCTTGCAGCGACCGGCGTGGCGCGCTTTGCGAACAGAGGCCGCGGCACGTACGGCGAGGCGTTCATCTGAGCGGCTGTGACGCCGTCAGTATATTTCGTACCAGCAGGAATCCAGACAACCTGATAGACTCTTGAAGATATCGATCATCGGTGCGGGTGCGATCGGCTCCGCGACGGCGCGGCTGCTTGCCGCGCGTGATGCTGTTGAAGAAATACGTGTCTGTGATGCAGGGTCCCGATCCCTCAAATCGCTCCACGCGACCGTCGAGAGCAAGAAGGTGCGCTCCTACCAGGTGGACGGCCGGGACGAAAGCGTGCTCAAGCCGATCATTCGCGATAGCGATTGCATCGTGGGCTGTGCAGATCCAACCGTCAACTCTTTGCTCGCTTCCATTGCCATCGAATTAGGCAGCCATTTCTGTGACGTGGGCGGGAGTGACGAGACCGTTCGGTCGGAGCTGGCGCTCAACGATACCGCACGTGAAAGCGGCGTATGGATTGTGCCCAACTGCGGACTTGCCCCGGGTCTCATTAACGTGCTCTGCTTGCTCGGTGTCGATGCGTTCGACGAGGTCGAGAGTGCGTGCCTCCGCGTGGGCGACGTTCCCCTCGATCCCGAGCCACCGTTCAACTTCCGCCTGAGCGTCTCAGCAAGGAAGCTCATCGACGACTACAGTCGACCGGTTCACATTATACGCGACGGTGAGGTGAGGGAAATCTCCCCACTCACCAATGACGAGGAAATCTGGTTCGGCGAGCCCTTCGGGAAAATGGAGGCTTTTGCCACCGCGGGCTCACTGTCCACCCTCACTGACGAACTTCGAGACCGGGTTCGCTATCTCGACATGAAGACAATTCGCTGGCCGGGCCACGCGGACCGGATGCGCTTTCTGCTTGGCCTCGGTTTTGGCGAAAAGAAGATCATCGATGTCCGCACGCACCTCACGTACAATGACGTCCTTGTCAGGCGGATGCATCGTATGCTGGGCGGCGAATACGCGGACGCCGTACTACTTCGCGCGGCAACGACGGGACTGGTCAAAGGTACTCAGCGCACGCTCGTCTACGAAATGGTCGACATGTTCGACGACAGCGACGGAATGAGTGCGATGCGCCGATGCACGAGTATACCGATCGCCGTGGCCGCCTACCTGCTCGCATCCGGATCTCTGGAGGGCGGAGGTGCGGCACCCATGGAGCGCGCCTTCCCTCGTCGTTCACTCTACGACGAACTCGTTAATCAGGGCCTCGGTCTAAAGTCCAAATGGTACGACGGGTACTGCCGCGTAAACGACCCGGAGAACGCTCATGTGTAGGCGGTGCCGTACGCGCGAAGAGTGGCACCGTTGAGGCCGCCGCCACCGTCGATGAGGCTGCCGCAAATGCGGATAATCTCGTCAGCCCGAACACCGCGGACACCCTCAGAGTCGTCAAACAAGATCGTGGAGGGTGCAACGGCATGCGCCTTTATGCCACGCTCGCTGTGCTCGGCTGCAACCGACTCGACAAGGCGCACAATGCCGGCCTTTGCAGCAGAATATGCCGCCTGCTCGGCCACACCCCGGTCGGCGCCTTGACCGGACGCCATCGCGATCAACGTGCCGCCTTTTTGACCCATTAGTGCAGCCGCCTCACGAAAACAAAGGAACGCGGAACCGAGGTTGACCGTCAGCAACGTGTTCCAGCTCTCATGAGTCGTCTTCAGCAGAGGCTCCGCCCTCCACATGCCCACCGTATGTACGAGCGCATCGATGCCGCCGAACAGGCTACCTATCTCCCTAAATGCCGCGGCAACCGAATCCTCCGACGTGACCGCAGCACGAATAACTTCAACGCGACCTCCCTCACCGACGGGCACCCGCGCCGCCTCTTCGTCAGAAACGACGATTGCGGCAATGGTGGCACCGCGGGATGCAAATGAAGCAACCATACGGCTGCCCAGGCGGCCTCCACCGCCCGTAACGACAATACGCTTTCCGGAAACGTCGTAATGATTCATCGAAAAAGAACGCGGAGGCTGTTTGCTTATAGAAATACCGTCTTCCGACGAAACTACACGGTGTTGGTTCACTGCGAACGAACACCCGAGCAGGAGCAAGAACCTTTCGCCGGTATGACGGTACGATTCAGCGCATTTCAAGAGTGATGTGTCGGGCTGCGGCTTTATAATCGCTACGATTACAGTTAGCTTACGGAGTCATATGACGGGCTGACGGGGCTCGTTCTGAGAGGCTCTTTCCATCCCAAAAAACCGACTGCCTATAGGCACTTCCGGCTACCAAATCACGCTCGGGCGCTGAGCCGACCACAAACGGTGCGCCCCACCGATAATCAACCCCGTCGACTTGGTCCGTGACGTCAGGAACGTCGACCAATACCGTTAGGTCTTGCGGGTGCCGGAAGGTACGCGTACGGGCGATACTCGCCTACATCGTCGTTGCGCCGATGGCCGCTGCTGTCCTCTTCGTCGCGTCGGTAGCGGAACCTCTCGAGAAGCACAACACCGCATCTTGGTATGTCGCGGCCGCGGACACCGATTCCGTAGCGGCTACTGGGGACGAAGACCGTCTTCTTCGTGCACGGCGTGCATCCATGAGTCCCGATACGACCGATGAGCGCGAATCTCGTACGGTCAAACAGGACAGCGCGGCTACGGACACGACGGTTCTCGCGCAGGACACCGTGGCAACATCAGCCGACACCTTGATGGCGCTGCCCTTCCTTCCGTTGTTCGGACGGGACGACCGTCTGGCGCGCACCTTTGCCAGGGAAAGACGTCCCCTCTCGACCCGCCCGACATCGAACTGGAAGCATCAGATACGGCTGGACTCCACTTCTTATCGGTACGTGATCACGGAGACAGTGGGCGGGGCCAACGTGCGCCAACCTCGCGTGCTCGATAGAGAGAGTTATCGTGCCTCACGGCTGCGGCGAGGCATGCAGCAAAACTGGGCGACACTTATACAACAGCAAGAGCGGCAACGTCAGCAGCAGCGCCGCGGCGGTCTGGGCTTCAACATCGTGGTGCCGGGCGGGCGTCAAAGTGCATTCACGTCCATCTTCGGAAAGCCCGAAGTCGACCTCCGTGTCAATGGACAGGCCGACATCCGAGCCGGATTCGACTATCGCAAGAGCGATCAACAGGTCTCGGTCACAGGAAAGGCTGCGCAGCTCGATCCCGACTTCAAACAGGACCTTCGGCTCGGCATCACCGGATCGATCGGCGACAAGATGCGTGTCGACGTCAATTACGACACAAACAATCAGTTCGATTTTCAGAATCAACTCAAGCTCCAGTACACGGGCTACGAGGATGAGATCATTCAGAGTATCGAAGCAGGCAACGTCTTCCTGCAAACACCCTCAACATTGATCCGGGGTGGTCAGAGCCTTTTCGGCATCAAGAGCCAGTTTCAGTTGGGTGGCGTGCATCTGACCACCGTAATGAGTCAACAGGAGGGCCAGTCGAACTCACTCAACATCGAGGGCGGTGCGGAGTCGAGTGGTTTTGACCTGAAGCCGACTGACTACGACGACAGCAAGCACTTCTTTCTCGGTTATTATTTCCGGAACCGATGGGAAGACGCGCTCTCTGATCCGCCGAACATCAGGGTGGCTCATGGCTTCACGCGAATCAATGAAGTGGAAGTGTGGAAGCTCGAGTTGACATCACCTGAAGATGAGAACGTCCGTGACATCGTCGCGATGGTCGACCTTGGAGAATCAGAAGACATCCTGACACTGGCCAACGAGTTTACGCGAGCCGCGGCAGGCGACCTGCCCAGAAACGAGGCAGACCGTTACACAGATACCGACACCGAGCAACTCCGCGACCCCATCACAACGCCGAACTCCTTCCTGCGTGACCAGAAGGGGCTGTCCGACAACGATTTTCAGACCGGTCGATTCCGCAAGCTGGAACCGGGACGTGACTATGTGATCAACCCGGTCCTTGGATTCGTTTCTCTAACTCAGCGCCTGCAGGACAATGAGGCTTTATCGATGGCCTACCGGTACATCGCCGGTGGACAGGTCTTCCAGGTCGGCGATTTCTCGACGGACGGGTTCGCCGCTGATCAGCGTCTTGTCCAGAAGCTCCTGCGGCCGAACCGGCCGCGGCAGCCCAACCTGACCGGCAGCCCGCCATTCAACCCGGCCGCATGGTATCTCGAGTTGCGCAACATCTACCCACTGGGAGGACGCGGCGTAAACCCAAATGAGTTCAAGCTCGACGTCGAGTTTCAGCCGCCCGGAAAGACGCCTCAGACCAAGCTGCCGGAAGTTGGAGACAGCCGCACCATCATACAGTTACTGGGACTCGATCGTCTCAACGAAGACGGCGCCCAGCGCCCCGACAACCTGTTTGACTACCTGCCCGGCTACACGATCGAGTCCGGAAAAGGACTCCTGATCTTTCCCTATCTCGAGCCGTTCGGCGGCCGCATCGACAGCTTGATCTCCCAGACCGTGACCTCACCGGCGGATCGCGATCGACTGCGGCCCCTTTATGTGTTCAGACGACTGTACACAGAAAAGAAGCAGAACGCGCGATTGGACACACAGCTGGACGTCTACCGTATCAGTGGTTCCTTCAAGGGATCCGCGCAGGAGTTCTACGACCTTCGAGCCTACGCCGGACTGGTGCCCGGCTCGGTCCGAGTGACGTCGGCCGGAACCGAGCTGCGTGAAAATGTCGACTTCGTCGTCGACTATCAAAGCGGGACCCTCACCGTCACGAACCCCACGTTCCTTACCAAAGACATTGACATCAGCTACGAACAGAACTCGTTCTTCAATCTTCAGAAGAAGACGCTGCTCGGTGCACGTGCCGACTACGATCTGGACGAGCGGCTTTCGCTGGGCGCCACTATCATGCGCCTCAGCCAGAAGTCACCGATTGACAAGTTTCGCATTGGCGAAGAGCCTATTTCGAACACCATCTGGGGCGTAGACGGTACGCTCAGCCTGGAGCCGCGCTGGCTCACACGCCTCATCGATGCAATTCCCCTCATAAATACGAAGGAGAAGAGCTCGATTTCGGTGACGGGTGAGTTCGCACAGCTTCGCCCCGGTCATACGCAGACCGCGGCATTCGAACGTTCCCGGCGTGAACTGCAGAAGGAGGGCGATGATTTCAACTCGGACGAGCTCGAAGGCATCTCGTACGTCGACGACTTTGAGGGCTTCGAAAACACGTTCTCGCTCGCTCAGCCGGGCACCTGGCAGATTGCCTCGCCACCGGACTCGATCGGTTTCATCGATCGTGTCATGAGACAGACGGGGCCGGTCGCAGATTCGCTGCGGACGACCTGGAGAGGGAACTTCGCATGGTACCGCGTCAACCAGGCGATCATTGAGGAGCTCTCCGGCACGACTGCTGCGCGGCCTGACGCCGTACGTGTCGTTCTGATCGAAGAGGTATTCCCGAACCGCGACATCAGCGGTGAAATAGATCGAACACAGCCCACCCTCGACCTCTATTTCAACCCCAACGAAAGAGGCCCCTTCAACTACACAACAGAGCTGCGCAACTTCCTCAACAATCCCCGCGAAACGTGGGGCGGAATGATGCAGCGGCTTCCGGACGGATTCAACGACTTCAGCCTGAAGAACATCGAGTTTGTCGAGTTCATCATGCAGGCGTATCCGGAGAACCAATCGAACGACACGGGCCCCGACGCAAAACTGTTCGTTGACCTCGGCTTCATCAGCGAGGACGTTCTTCCGAACGAACGTCTTAATGACGAAGACGGGCTCTCCACGAGCACGATCTCCGAATCGTCGATATCAACGTGGGGGCGAACGCCCATCGTAACGCCGGACAGGGTTGTGAAGGTCGATGCCAACACACGAAGAACCGAAGACCTGGGAATTGATGGACTCGCTTCGTACGGCGGGGATTACGAGTCGTTTGCCACGGAGCAGGGACACTTCACGAGCTTCCTTAACGCGCTTGATCGCTCGGAAGCGGACCCAAGATATCTTGCTGAAATAGCCCGCGCGGAGGTTGATCCCTCCGGTGACGACTTTCACTACTACGGCAACACGCGGTACTTCGACGATGCGCGGTTCTATCCCAACTCCGTGTTTCCCGGCGGCGCGTCCTTTCAGCAGCGGATGAGCCGGTACTTCCCGGGCCAGGAGTTGAACTCTTTCGAAGCGCAGACCGAGTTGGCCGAGAACACGTCCATAAAGCGTGGCAACTCGCGCTTCCCCGACTCGGAGGACATGAACGTCAACAATGCCGTCGATACCGACAACAGCTATTTCCAGTACGAGCTGCCTCTGTCAAAAGCCCGCCTCGATTCGCTGGCGCAGCCCAGCAGAGTCGACGACTACGTCGTTACGGAGATAACGGACGGCGAGACGGGTCGGCGCACGGGTTGGTATCAGATCCGAATCCCCGTTCGTCAGTTCTCGCGACAGGTCGGCAGTATTCAGGACTTCAGCAAGATCGAGTCGATTCGCATCTGGACCACCGGACACCAGGTACCGGTCACGATTCGATTCGCAACCCTAGAGCTCGTGGGCAGTCAGTGGCAGAAGTCTCGACAGATCGCACTCGAGAACGAGCCTCCTGACGAGGAAGAAGTTCGCGGCACGAGACTGAGTGTATCGAGTGTCAACAACGAGGAGAACGCCGACATATACCTGTCGCCGCTGGGAACGGTCGTCAGCCTGACGCGCCTTGCCAGCGGAGGTACACAGAACGCTCGCGAGCA
Organism: Rhodothermales bacterium; assembly: GCA_041589075.1. Classification (GTDB taxonomy): domain Bacteria; phylum Bacteroidota; class Rhodothermia; order Rhodothermales; family JABDKH01; genus JBFHWK01. Next base: position 10,259 of record JBFHWK010000009.1, on the reverse strand, counting down.
GGCGATGGTGCTTCGTGCGGAGAATCTCTACCCGGGCCGCCAGCGCGGCATCTTCAAGACCTTCAGTCAGGGGCTGGACTTTCTCAAGTACTCGAATGTCCGGATGTTCGCGCATTTTCATGGTGACCTCGCCGACGGTCGAAAGCTCGCCGAGTTGCCCCGCGATGAGGGCCGCACAAAGGCGCGGGTCTTCGTACGTCTCGGCGCTAACGAGACGAACGACTATTACGAGTACGAGCAGCCGCTTACGCCAAGCAGTGAGCTGTCGCGGAATGCCAATACGCTGTGGCAGACCAATCAGGACTTCGAAGGCAAGACGGTAGACCTGAACTCCATCAATATTGAGCTGAGCGCCCTCAATCAGCTCAAGGTCACGCGTGACCAGCGCGGTGTCGCGACAGACACTGTATTCTGGAGGGACGCAGGCGACTTCGCACCGCCCGGAACTCGCATCGGGATACGCGGAACGCCGTCGTTGAGCAAGATCAACACCGTCTCGATTGGAATTCGTAATCCGTCTGCGGACACGACGTCAGGAAATCCCGCCGAAATCCTGGCAGACGTGACCATGTGGATCAACGAGTTGCGTGTCTCAGGCTATGACGAGAAGGCGGGTTGGTCTGCGCTTGCCAACGCGACCGTCCAACTCGCGGATCTCGGGCGCGTGCGCGCAAACTGGCAAACGCAGACCGACGGGTTCGGATCGCTGTCGAGCACATTGGGCGAGCGTGATCAGCGTGCGATCAACAACTGGAGCGTAACGACGGAATTGAACGCGGACAAGCCCATACCAGAGCGCTTCGGCTGGAGTATACCCGTGTCCTTTCAGCTTCAGTCCAGTACGAGCACGCCGCGGTTCGCACCGAGTCGTGGCGATGTCCGCCTGAAGGAAATCCTCGCGCAGATCGACGAGCGTGCGGATGCCGGCGAGATCACGCGGGAGCAAGCCGAGTTCGAAAAGGAAGAAGCACGACTCGCCGCCGAGACACACAGCAAGTCGCGGTCTTTTACTGGCCGCATCAACAAGTCGGGCTCGAAATCCCCGTTTCTGAAATACACACTGGACGGTATCTCAGCCAGCTACACTTTTACAGATTCGGAGGCCCGCAACCCGTCACTGGCCTTGAACAACTCCTGGCGCTGGTCCAACACGCTTTCGTACAGGCTCAATATCCGTCGGCCGAGAACCGTACGGCCGTTCTGGTTCCTTGAGGGAATTCCGATCATTGGCGAACTCGGCGAGCTTCAGTTCAACTACCTTCCGCAGTCATTTTCGGCGTCAGCAACCACGTCGAGAAACTTTACGGAGTCGCGCGAGCGGCCACGGACGCTGGGTGTCGACACCCGTAACCCGACGCAGCTCCTCGTCGATAACCCGGTACGCGACAAACACTCGTTTAACAACAGCCGAAACTTCAGCGTCACGTACAACCCATTTCAGTTCTTGAATCTGAGCTTCGATATCAACACGGGGCTCAGCCTCAATGCTGCGGGCGTGGACACGTTGTCCGTGGTTGCCGATACACAGCGCGACACGATCTTTACGAACCCCGACGGCAAGTTCACGCTGGCAGACTACCTGCAGCGCCCCGATGCGGACACCGCAGCAATCGGTGTCTCGGTGTTTCAGCTCGATCAGCTCGACATAAAGCCTGCAACGAGTGTGGTCGGCACGCTGCTCAGAAACGGAGAGGGCGTCCGTCCGGAGCGACACGGCCAGCGGTTCAGCGCGACATTCCGGCCTCGCTTCACCAACAGCAAGTACCTCGACTGGATCTCACTGCAAGATGTGGTGTACAGCGTGCAGTATGACTGGCAGAACGGATCAATCGTTCGGAACACTGGGGCGTCGGTAAGTAACCGCATTGACGTACGTACCGGCATTACGGTCCGGCCGCAGGAGTTGTGGCGCAAGTTCGGATTCTATCGCAAGATCGAGGAGGCACAGAAGAAAGCGGAGAATGAGAAACGTGCGGAAAAGCGGCGCCGTGAGCAAGAAGCGGCTCGACGCAAGCAGGAGGAGGAGCGACGCAAGGAAGAGGAAGCACTGCGAGAACGCATGACACAGGAAGCAGCCGAGGAGAGCGACGAAGGGGCCAAAGACGAGGACGAGCAGCAGATTGCACAGGAGGAAGGACCGGAAAAGCAAGAGGAGGTCAAAGAGAAGGAGGAGGGTCGAGGACCGCGGATTCCACTGCCCAACCCCGTTTCGCTACTGCGTAGAACAGTACTTGCCATAACGGGTATTCGGGATCTGTCCGTCACGTACACGGGCACACGCGGATCGCGGTCCACAAACGTGGGCGATCCTCTGACCGGCGAATCCGAGTACGGCCTGATTAATGCCATCAAGGGTAACGGCCCTTCCATGCGATATCGATTCGGACTCTCCCGCACGATACCTTCGACGGAGCGCATCGCCGATCCGACACTGCAGGTAACCGACATCCTGGAAAACACGGATCAATTCCAGGGGCGTGCGTCGCTGAACCCGAGTCGGTCTCTGTCGATCAACCTCACGTGGACGTACAACCAGACCGAGAACTTAACCCGTACCTATAGTCAGTTTGACCTGCAGTCCATCCCGCCCACGAACACGCGAACGGGCACGAACCGATCCTCCATCTGGACCTTCGGCGCTTCCTATCTCGACCTGCTTAGGGCTCAGCTCGATACATTTGACGCAGATTGTGCCGCAGATCCTCAGTGTGGACAAGGTATTGTGATTCTGGGGGACGCGTCAGGTGATGGCCGGGTCGTATTGACGAACAGCAGCGTAGTGGAAGACTTTCGCAATGCTTTTGTTAAAGGGTTCGGTGGATCGCTCTCAGATCAGAATCTGCCGTTCCCGCTTCCGGGCTGGAACGTCAATTACACAGGCCTTGGAGACTGGCCCATCCTGCGGGGGCTGGTCCAATCTGCAACCCTGCGCCATGGGTACACGGCGGACTACAGCTCTGATTTCCGCACCAACTCCCTTGCCGCGGCCGTCGCGCCGGGTGACACGAGTCTTGTCTTCCCTTTCATTTCCGGAACGAGCATCCGGTACACGGTGCCTCAAACCGAGACGGGCGCCGTGCGCGTCAACCAGCGGTACCAGCCGTTCATCGGACTTGATCTAAACTGGAAGGGTCGGCTGCAGACAAACATCGCCTGGAACAAGAGCACAACGTACTCGCTCAGCACAAGTAATTGGGAAGTGGGCGAAAGCAAGACGAATGAGCTCACGGTCACGGCGAACTTTCAGAAGGTCGGCATGCGCTTGCCGTTCTTTGGTGGCAAGAGGTTGAACAATCGAATTACCCTCGGGCTGTCCGTTTCGCGAGCCGTGACGCTCGATCAGCGTTTCCAGCTTCAGAAAGCCTTGACGACGGCGGCCGCAAACCGGGACTTCAGACTTGAAGAGGCGCTGGAGGGCGACCTCGTCGGCGTCATCACCTCGCACACGCGGCTGTCGCTTTCGCCGCAGATCGCGTACACGTTCAGCAATCGCGTTACGGCCAACTTCACCCTGCGTTACGAGAAGCTGGACAGCGAAATCAGCCGGCAGCCCTCGTCCACGAACATGACGGGCACGTTCAACGTTCGTGTGAACATCACGTCGAACTGACGAACCGTACCGTGACCTTGAAAGACCGTCTCGTTCGGGACGTTGCCGTTTGCCACCTCGGGCGCGCCGACTACCGCGACACCTGGGATCTACAGAAGCGCGTCCAAACGCGGCTGGTAGTCGCAAAGAAGTCCCGCGTTTCTCGCGAGTTAGACCACGTCGTGCTAACCGTCGAGCACCCGCCGGTGTTCACCCTCGGCAAGAGTGGTGATCAAGGCAATCTGCTCGCCACCCCTCAGCATCTCCAGGAGATCGGAGCCACTTTCGTCAAGATCGATCGCGGCGGCGACATCACGTTCCACGGCCCCGGCCAACTCGTTGTCTATCCCATCCTCGACCTCGATCATTTCTACACGGACATTCACCGATACCTTCGGGACCTCGAGGAAACTGTGATTCTCACGTGTGCCGATTTCGGGGTCGATGCAGGAAGAATGGAAGGTCGGACGGGCGTTTGGGTCGGCCACGATGAGCACCGTTCGGAGCGAAAGATTTGCGCAATGGGAATCAAGTGTTCGCGATGGGTCACGTCTCACGGTCTCGCACTCAACGTGGCGACCGATCTCGGATACTTCCGGCACATCGTCCCATGTGGGATTGACGATCGCGACGTGACCTCACTCGCGAGGGAGCTCTCCCGTCCAATCGAGATTGCGGAGGTCGTGCCGGTCTTCGTTGAGAAGTTCTCCGACGTGTTCGGCGTAGCCACTACCGAGTATGCCGGGGAAGCCGCGGATTCATACCTTTCTGCCTATCTTGGTGATCGGGTGAATACTTGACGAGTATGGCTGTGCGCGTGATCTTGACGTGTTCGGTTACGCTCGCTCGGTCGTATCCTCTCGGCTGCGCGGCCGACTGCTGAAGGCGGCCTGAACAATGAACCCCGGCGCACATGGATATGTCATTTGACACTGAGGCTTTCACGGCCAAGTTGATCGCCGAGACGCTCTTCTATGATGAAGAGTATGGCGCTCTAGGCAATCTCAGTCTCATCGACGAGAGTGAACTGAAGGAGTGTTTCATCGCGGCGTACTCCCCGGAGGATGACCGGTTTATCATCGAGGAGGCGACGGAGTGGGAAACCGAGACACCGCCGGAGAACGATGACATCGGTTACTCCCTCGCGGTGGACAGCACCGAGTTCGGGACGTATCCGACGGCGGAGGATGCGGCGCGTGAGATCGTTCGACTCGCCCGCAAGAACGGGCTGACCCCGAGCATTACCCTGCTCTTCGAGCAGGATGACCTCGTCTAGCTTAGAGTTAACGGGCCGGCGGCTCGGCGGTGGCCATGCGGCGCCACACGCCCACGCCCATCAGTATCCACCCGATCGCGAATGCAATGCCCCCAACGGGTGCGGCTGCGCCGAGCCACGTGGTGCCCGTGATAGCCAGTCCATAAAGACTGCCTGAAAAGACCAGGATGCCGGCAAGAAACGACCAGCCGGCAAATCGCAGACTCGCCCTCTCATCGCTGTTTAGCAGCAGCCCCACCAGAACGATTGCGAGAGCGTGATACATGTGATATCGCGCCGCCGTCTCGTATACGCCGGCCCGGCTGCCAAGCACCTCAGACAGCCCGTGAGCCCCGAATGCGCCCGCCAAAACGCTAATGGTTGCCGCCAGACTGCCGATAAGTAGAAAGACCCGTCCAGGCATGGGTTTCTCGTTTGATTGTGTCGCAGGCCCTTCTACAGGCGTGGGGAGCGCAGGATTCACCCGCGCGATTCGTCGAACCGCTGTAGGAGCGCCGCGATAAAGGCAGGAACAACTGGAGGCTTTCGATGGCAACCAACAAGAGCGTTGTCAAGTGGTTCGACGCCAAGAAAGGCTATGGCTTCGTCGTGGATCCGAACGGCGGACCCGACATCTTCGTCCATTACTCGCAGATTGTAAGCGACCGTCGTTTCAAAACTCTCAAGACCGGCCAGGAGGTTGAGTTCGAGCTCAGCGATGGCCCGAAGGGCAGTCACGCGCGCAACGTGGTCGCTCTCAGCGATCCTGACGACAACTCGGAAGACGGGCGCGGAGAATATCAATCTCACAACGGCACCGAGTAGTCCGTAGCCCCTACCCTTCGTTGTAAATCCTGCATCAGAAAACTATCTTGCGAGCCGGCCGGAGATACCCCCTGTCTTCGGAAAAAGCTTTCTCGGCTTATCCGCTTGCTTGACTATGGCGTTTACGTTTTCCGATGAGGATCTGTCACGCATCGCCACCGTCCTGAACGTGGAAGCAACGCGCGACGGCAATGCGTTTCGTTTCGATCTGCGCGATGTAAACAGCGGACGCAGTCTTGCACTCGAGATTCGCCCGCACATCGACGTTCCCTCCGGTGTGGCAGACGATGAGCCATCGAACATCGTGTCGGTCTACGCAGCCAGCTCGTTTCTTCAGTTGCAGAACTGCACCGGATACATCGCCAGCCAGGAACTTGGAGAAGTCATATTCTTCGCGCGCGTCTCCGGCATGACAAACGGCCTCGTCATCGAGCGCGAAGCCGGCTGCTCGCTGTACGCGAACGTTGACGACCGACTTCTCTCGGCGGACTTTACCCAGCTTCCACCGGAGCTGATCATGAGCAGCGTCGCCCTGTCGATGTCCGATTCACTCTTCGACGATCTTGGCTAAGAGAGTGGGCGGAGCCACGCTCAACCACCGCGCCATCGTCGTGGAGAATATCCATTCACGGCTGAAGGCACCCATCGAGGCGATCCAGTTCCTCGTCCGCGAAGTCATCCGCGGGGAGTCACTCGACCCCGCCTATGTCGGCGTCATCCTCTGTGATCACGGCTATCACCGCGAGCTTCATTACCAGTTTCGCGGGTCGAGCGCGGAAACCGATGTCCTTGCATTCCCCTTGAGCGACGGCGACTCGCTCGAAGGAGAAGTCTACGTGGATCTGGACACAGCGCTAGAGCGCCACCACGAATTTGGCGCCACCTTCGAATCGGAAGTCTCCCGGTACGTCGTCCACGGACTGCTCCACCTTGCGGGGTACACGGACCAGACCGCCGAGAGCAAGCAGCTGATGCGGCAAAAGGAGGACGAATATCTGGCAATTTTGGACTCCTCGGGGCCCGGCCGGGGGCGGCGGCCCACTTAAGGAACCTTGTCACCCTACAGGTGTGAAGTATCTCGGCACCTCTGGCCGATCGGTACACTTATATTGCCTCCTAACTAACACAGGAAGACGCGTCTATGCAGCCCAGAATCACGGCACGTCGTTTCACCATAACCGATGAACTCCGCGACTATATTCGCGACAAGATTTCCAAACTCGAGCGTTACTACAACGGCATTACAGACGCCCACGTCATTGTTGCCGTGGAGCGCGGCCACACGATCGAAAACAAAAGTGCCGAGGTGATTTTGACCGTCTATCGGCAGACACTCTCCGCTCGAGAGTCAGGCGAAAGCCACGAAGTCGCCATCGACAACTGCATGGAGGGCTTGCGCCGACAGCTCCTCAGGTACAAGGCGAAGCTCAAAGACACGGCGAAGAATGTTCACCGCTAGGGGGCGTGTCACTTACGCCATCTTACGCAGTCGCGAAACGACATTGCGCGCGTGACGTGCCGTTTGCATGATGTAGAAGTGCAGGCATGGCACACCCGCCTCGAACAGTTCCATGCTTTGTTGCACGGCCCAGCTCACACCTATCTCGGCAACGTGCTCGTCTTTCGCCGCTTCGACCTCTGCAGCCAGTGCCTCCGGTATCTCCAGATAGAACCGACCCGGCAACGACTTGAGCTGTTTCCGTGAGGTCAGGATTTTCAGACCAGGAATTATCGGCACGTCGATGTCGACCTCACGGCATCGCTCGGCAAAGTCAAAAAAGCACCGGTTGTCGAAAAACATCTGCGTCGTGATGTAGTGTGCACCGGCGTCGATCTTGCGCTTTAGATTGAGAATGTCCCACGCCATGTTGGGGGCCTCGACATGCTTCTCCGGATAACCCGCAACGCCGATGCAGAAATCCGAGGGCTTGGCGTCAATCAACTCTTCGAGATACCGTCCCGAGTTCATGGCCGCGATCTGCGCCACAAGATCGTAGGCCTGCTTGTTGACAGACTTGTCGGGGGGGAATGTCTTCTCATAGCCGTTGTCATCCCCACGAAGTGCCATCACATTTTGTATGCCGAGATAGTTCAGCTCGATCAGAGCATCCTCGGTCTCTTCTCTGGAGAAACCGTTACAGAGCAGGTGTGGCACCGCTTCGACACCGAAGCGGCCTTTGATTGCGGCGCAGAGGCCCAGGGTTCCGGGACGCTTCCGCTTCACGCGTCGGCGCCACGAACCGTCCGGCATCTCATCGTACGACACCTGTGCCGAATGACTGGTGACGTCGATGAAGGGCGGCTCAAACTCGATAAGGGCATCGACGATTTCGAAGATCTCGCCGGCCGAGCCGCCACGCATGGGCGGGATGATCTCATAAGAGATCAGCGGCTCCTTTCTTCGATCTAGGAGTTCGATTATTTTCATCTCGACTAATTCTTTCGCCCTTATTGCCGAAATCTAAGTATCTCGGCATCGCATCAAAGGCAAATTTTACACCGGTGGACGGCTTGAGTTCATGATCGGAATCGTTTTTACGACCGAGGAAGAAGCCAAACCTTTCCTGTTGGCCTACGAACGGGGTCGATTCGATGGGCTTGTCGAGGGCGAGGCCTACCACGATGACGACATCCTCGTATCCCTGATCGGAACCGGCAAGATCAAAGCCACGCTTCGGACGGAACGGCTGCTGAACACGTACTCGCTGGACCGCCTTCTACATGTAGGTACGTGTACGGCGCTTTCGACGGACATGAAAGTGGGGACGATCATAGCCGCCAACCAGGTGTTTGAAGGCGACCGCATCGAGTTGTCGGCGCCGTCTTACCCACGGATGCCACTCGAGCAGCCCGAGACGGCGGCCGGCCGCGTCACGCTTGTGACTCAGGACCACGTCATAGAGGAAGACTCCGAACTTTCGTACTGGCAGAGAATTGCCGACGTCGTGGACATGACCGGTTATGCCGTCGCCTACGTAGCCGCGACACATGGAGTCCCGTGCAACATCGTTAAGGTCGTGACTGCGCATGCGACCCGCGACAGCAAGAACCTTCAAAAGACGCTTGCCAAAGCGTACGAATCGCTGGCCAAGTTCCTTGCCGAGGAGATCGCAGCATCGACGATAGCCGACGACGAGGCCTCCGACTCCTAGTTCCTGCGCATCCAGAGGTCGTTGAACCACGCCGGCGGCACGCCCGTGGACCCGTCGGGCCAACGCTCATAGGTGAGCAGCGACTGAAAGGACTCCGCATGCTCCTGGTCCTGACGTATTTCCCGCGCACCGACCGGTACGGAAGAGCCTGCGCGAGCCAGCTCCTGTCTTAGCGCCATGGCCAGCCGCTGGGACTCCGCTTCCTCCTCTACTCCCCAGATCTTGAAGCCCGTGACTATGGCCCACGCAAGGAGCCCGACTACCAGGGCCACACCGAGGACTGCGAAAACGATCACCATTGCCGACTGCCAAGCAGGACTGCGTTGACTGCTGACCGAACGATACGCACATCTCTGTGTGAGCGCAAGACCGTTCGACCATCCCGAGAGCCGATTTCAAAAAGTTGCAGGCCCCTGCGTGACGCCCCAAACGGGTCAGCCACCACCCGGGCCCTGACCTTCACGTGCCTTCAGAGCCTCCTCGGTGCGTTCGATCTGATCGATCGTGCGATGATCCACGTTTTCAATGTCGCCCCGAAATGCCGTATCGAACAGCGTGAAGCTGATGAACACCACCACCATGACCAGACCAATGGCGAGTACCAGGAAATTGACCCTGTTGTCGTACTTCAGTGCCATGAAGAACGCAGCGACAATCGAAGCCTTGACTACGGCAATGCCGATGGCGATCGGAACGTTGAGCGGTCCCAGATGAATCTGCGACGCGGCGACCGTGACCACGGTCAACGCAATCAGCGCGATGAACGTCTGCAGGAGAGTCCGAAACGGGGTGATATGGTGCCCGTGAGCCATCGGTTCTTTTCGCGATCAGATGAGATAAAGCAGTGGGAAGAGGAAAATCCAGATAATGTCGACGATGTGCCAGTACAAGCCCACTAGTTCGACAGGCGTATACCATTCCGCCGTAAAGTGTCCTTTGATTGCACGCACCGCGAGCCAGATGAACAGACCAACACCGATCAGAACGTGAACGCCATGTATCCCGGTCATCACAAAGTAGATGCTGAAGAACTGCGCGACGTATGGCATGGACACCTCGGAGTACGCGTAGTGCTCTCCCGGAAAAATCCCGAGGTGGAATTTGTGTGTGTACTCGAAGTACTTGACCACGAGGAAGGTGACTGCCGCCGCCATCGTCAGAAAGATGTTGATCAGTAGTCCCGTCCGGTTTCCCTGTTGAATGTAGTGGATTGAAAGCGCGACGGTAAAGGAAGAAGCAAGCAGAACAACGGTGTTGAAGCCTCCCAGCAAGGGATCTAGTAGTGTCGCTCCTGCGACGAATACTTCAGGATGCCAGACTCGATAGACGGTGTAGGCCACGAACATTCCCGCAAAGAGAAGGATTTCCGTTACGAGGAAAAGCCACATTCCCATCTTCGCGGCATCGAACTGTTGATCCGACGAAACGAAATGGTGCT
>JBFHWK010000008.1:0-33136 GCA_041589075.1 Rhodothermales bacterium | reverse complement strand
TGTAGTCTTCAAAGCCCTGCGACTCCCAGCTGTTCGGAACCCGTGTTGCAGACCATTCACCTTCATTCGGTTCGGGCATGGTCCAGGCCCGATTGTCGCCGGTGCGAAACTGCCACTGGCCCGATAGATCCACCGACAAATCGCCACCGACTTGCTGACCGCTCGTTGTCACAGGGATAAGAAATATCGCCGCCGCAACGCAGCTAAGAATATCAACTCGCATGGTGATCGACGAGACTGATTTCGGTGTATTTCCTCAGTCGGGTCTTACGTCGTATCTCGCGTGGAGATGCACCGGCATTTGGAGACTGAATCGGAACTCGCCGAGGTCGGCGCACTTGCCTCGGGGACGATGCATCTGTACCCTTCCCGCAACGGGTGGTGTGGCTGGCACAAGGCTTGGCGTCAATGCCATCCGGCCATCATCATTGGGAAGCAACGATGGAGCTGCTGGTGCGCAATAAGGTCGCCGACTACGGTCGATGGCGACGGCTCTTCGACGAGCAAGGCGAGGCGGCGCGTGCCGCGGGTCTGAGTCTTCGGCAACTCTGGCGATCCGTGGACGATCCGAACGACGTGTTCTTTCTCTTTGAAGTTGAAGATCGTTGCATGCGCCGGAGGCGGCGGCCGTCGGGCAAGCCGCCGGAGTGGTCGACGGCGAGTACAACTTCCTGAACACTGAAGGCGTACACTGTTTGGGTGCGGCGCCGCGTGCCCAATGTGCGGAACGGATTTGCGGGCGTGGCAACAACGGCTCGTTTGTTCGGGTAAGTTCCTTCGCGCCGTCCGCGAACGCGCATCGTGAAGGTGAGCCTAAGGCGCAAATGAGCGTCAAACCGGCGGAGTGCGATGAGGGATTGTCCGGAATGGCTTCGCGAGATCGACCACACGGCGGATGCGGGAATCGAGGTGTCCGGCCGCACGCAGGAGGAGTTGTTCGAACGGGCCGCGTACGGGATGTTCTGGCTGATAACTTCCGTAGAGTCCGTGGAGCCGGTCACTGTGCGACACGTCGAGCTGAAGGCCAATGACCTGGAAGCACTCCTGGTCAAGTGGCTGTCCGAGCTGAACTACCTGCACCAGGTCGAGCACCTCGTTTTCTCCCGGTTTGAAATCGACGAGCTTGGAGGCGGGCGTCTCGAGGGCAGGGCCTACGGGGATAATCCTGGTAGCGACGAGCAAACCGTTTTTGGTGAGATAAAGGCCGTCACTTACCACGGACTGCGCATCGTCAAGCACGACGGGCAGTGGTCCGCAACAATAATATTCGATCTGTGACACGAAAAAGGTTGCGTTACGTGCTATGGAAACGCTGAAGGTTGAGCAGGTAGCACCCTATCTCTGGGAAGTGCCGCGAACGGGTGGTATGCGGGTGCCGGCGAGGATCTACGCGACGCGCCGGATGATGCAGGACATTGTTCGGGACAAGGCCGTCGAGCAGGCCGCGAACGTCGCCCATATGCCGGGCATCGTAAAGGCTTCGCTCGCGATGCCGGACATCCACTGGGGCTACGGTTTTCCGATCGGTGGCGTGGCAGCGTTTGACGAGGAGGAGGGTGTGATATCACCGGGCGGGGTCGGCTACGACATCAATTGCGGTGTGCGGCTGATGGCGTCGAAGCTGACGCGTACCGACGTGCTCCCGCATCTCAAAGACCTCGTGGATCGGCTTTTCGAGTTCGTTCCGACGGGTGTGGGAGCACCGGGAGCACTGCGACTTAGCACGCCGGAGCTCAAGAAAGTGGCGCAAAAAGGGGCGGAATGGGCAGTCGCAAGAGGGTACGGCTCGCAGGCGGATCCAGAGTACATTGAGGAGCACGGGCAGATCTCAGGAGCCGATCCGGCTGCCGTCACCGCCAAGGCCTGGCAGCGCGGTCGCCCTCAGCTCGGGACACTGGGCTCGGGCAATCACTTTTTGGAAGTGGGCTACGTGGCCGAGGTCTACGATAACGAGGCGGCCCGTGTGCTGGGTCTGGACCTGGACCAGGTCACGGTGATCATCCACACCGGCTCGCGCGGGTTCGGACATCAGACCTGCGAAGACAACCTTGCGCGCATGGATACGGCTATGCGCACGTACAAACTGACACTGCCGGACCGCCAGCTTGCCTGTGCCCCGATACAATCTCCGGAGGGGCAGGCGTACCTCGGCGCGATGCGGTGCGCGATCAATTTTGCGTTCGCGAACCGGCAGGTGATCGCGCACCAGACACGCCGCGCCTTCGAGGCTGCAACCGGTCGCTCGGAGACGGACGTCGGCCTGAGAACGGTCTACGAAGTTGCGCACAACATCGCAAAGTTTGAACGCCACGAGGTCGACGGCAAGCAGATGCGTCTTTGTGTTCATCGCAAGGGTGCTACGCGAGCGTTCGGCCCGGACAACCCAGAGATCCCAGTTGCGTACCGCAAGATCGGACAGCCGGTGCTGGTGCCCGGAGACATGGGGCGGTACTCGTACGTACTCGTGGGTACTGATCAGGCAATGACGGAAACGTTCGGCAGCACATGCCACGGCGCCGGTCGTCAGATGAGTCGCCGGCAGGCCAAGAAGGTTGCGGCGGGCCGGGATATTTCTGCGGAGCTGAGAGAGGAAGGTATTATTGTGCGCGGAGCAAGCCGCCGCACCATCGTCGAAGAGATTCCGGAAGCGTACAAGGATGTTGCTGAGGTCGTGGAGACCTGTCATCTGGCCGGCATCTCCAGAAAAGTGGCGCAGCTTCGCCCGATGGGCTGCATCAAGGGGTGATCTGACGCGTAGGTCGTGATGACATTAACGGTGTTTGCCCTGCCATCGCCAACAGAAACATACTTCGAGGCATCAAGGACATGACGTGCTGCCAGTGCCAGGGAGTCGAAGAGGAATTCAATCCGCGTCTTGCGCGGCGCCAGTTGCGGCGATACCGCAAACGCGGACCGAAGAAGACGACTTCGTGGCTCATCCAGGCCATTATCGATCATCGGCTGTCGTCGCCGTCACTGCTGGACATCGGCGGCGGTATCGGCGAAATACAACACGAGCTTGCCGACAAAGCTGCGGCTGCGCGAGTTACGAATGTCGATGCCTCGTCAGCCTATCAGGATCGCGCTCGCGAAGAGGCCGAGCGCATTGGCTATTCGGAGAAAACGGAGTATGTCTACGGCGACTTCGTGGAGGTGAACGACCGCGTGGCCGCTTCGGACGTCGTCACGCTCGACCGCGTGATCTGCTGCTACGACGACGTCGATGCGCTGGTCATGCGCTCCGCTGAGAAAGCGCGCCGGCTCTACGGGCTCGTGTACCCGCGCGAAAAGTGGTGGACGAGGCTGGGCTTCAGACTTCTCAATACGATCCAGCGCCTTCGGCGGGCTTCGTTCCGTGCGTTCCTACATCCGGAGAGCCACGTTCACGATCTACTCGCCCAACTCGGTTTCGAACGGACCTTTTACAGGCACGACCTGATATGGCAGGTGGCGGTCTACCACCGCGTAGGGGAGGCGTGAGACTGTCACGATCGTATTCATCAATAGCTAAGACATCGGGCCTGAACATGAATCAAGAAGGTCGGTCTCTTGCATGGCTTGTGAGGTGGGCGTCCATCTGTTTATGCCTTACGATCGTCCCGGTCGCCGCAATCCATGCACAGATGGATCGGGAAGCGCAGGTGGCTAGCCTGCGTGAAGCGCGCCAGTTCGGGATCGTCATCGACATCGAGTCGGTGCTGCCTGCCAACCGCCCCGGGCTCGACAATACGATGTGGCGCGAGACGCTGGCGTCGCGGATACACGAGGTGAGCGGTCGTCGCCCGGTGACGGTAACCGATCCGACCCGCGAGGCGCACGTCTATGTCCACGTCAACGTCATGAGCGTCGGCGCAAGCCTCGTTCCGTTCTCTGTGGGCGTCTCGTTCATCCAGCCGGGCCGCGCCGGCAAAAAGTCCATGATGGTGGCGACGTGGGAATCGGGTCTCGTGGGACTGGTTTCTCCGGATCAACTGAAGGTCATACTCGACTCGGCCGAGAGTCTGATTGACGAGTTCGCCGTCGACCTGGCTGCCGCTTGGTCCAGCAACTGACGAGATGCGTCCGCGGGAGCGGGCAATAATCGCGACCCCGAGGCGTTGTTAGGTCGCAGCCACACAGGTCTGGCAGCCGGGGCTCCAGCGAGCTGATTGTTCAGCACGTCTGTCGTTAGGTCATTCGTCCGGTGCCGCACAAGGAGGTCACATCCACAGCGAATCATCAACAGAATCCAGGATGGACCATGAAATCACAGAATCATGAGAAGCCGCTTGTCTTTCTGGCACTGGTCGTCTTCTCTCTCATCGTAGTTGCCGCCGGATCGCACATTGCAGGTGCGTCCGGAAAGCAGAGCCCGGTATTCAGCACTGCGATGGATGTGCAGCCTCTGCCCGCTTACGCGTCGCGCGGACTGGAATGGCTTGTGGAGGCGCAATTCGAGAACGGCGGATGGGGTGCCGGTCAGCACTCGGCGCAGGGCGTTCGTGACCCGCATGCGGTCAAGATCGATCCGGCCACTACTGCGTTTGCAGCGATGGCGCTCGTGCGAGCAGGAAGCACGACGACGACGGGACCGTACCACGCAAACGTCCGCAGGGCGCTCGACTACCTGCTGGGCATCGTCGAGGCCAGCCCGGAAAACAGTCCTCGTCTGACGCAGCTTTCCGGTACACAGCCGCAGGCCAAGCTGGGTGAGAACATCGACGTGTCGATGGTGGCGCAGTTTCTCTCCAGGGTCTTACCCACGATCGAAGAAGCTCGCTTGAAAGCGCGCGTCGAATCCTCGCTCGACAAATGCGTGCGGAAGATCGAGAGCGCGCAGCTCGCGGACGGCAGTTGGAATCAGGCGGGCTGGGCGCCGGTTTTACAATCGGCCGTTGCAAACTCCGCACTCGAAGCGGCTGCGAAGGTGGGCCGCCGGGTCGACAAGGACGTGCTCGGTCGCTCCCGCGAGTATCAGAAGAACAACGTCGATGCGGAGACGGGCACGGTGCGCACAGAAGCTGCGGCGGGCGTATCCCTGTATTCGATCGCCAGCAACCAGCGCGCGACAGCACCGGAGGCGAGTGAGGCGAGAGACAAGATCGAGGAGGCCAAGCGCGCCGGCATACTCGGTGAGGACGAAGAGGTGACCTTGGAGAATCTGGAGAAAGCTGGCTACTCGAACGGCAAGGCCGGGAAGCTTTTTGAGTCGTATCAGCAGAACGAGGCCACCAAGCGTATGCTTGCCGACGACCGTGTCCTGTCCGGGTTCGGAAACAACGGCGGTGAGGAGTTCCTCAGCTACATGATGACGAGCGAATCGCTCATAGTAACCGGCGACGAGGAGTGGAAAAACTGGTATAATAAAATGAACGAACTGTTCGGGAAGGTGCAGAACCAGAACGGGAGCTGGAGCGGACATCATTGCATCACGAGCCCGGTCTTCTGCACGGCAGCCGTTCTTCTGACGATCACGGCAGATCGCGACGCCGACTTGCTCCGAAACGCCGCGCAGGGTTGATGACACAGCGCTTTCTTGACGCCGGTTGGGGCGTCGTTGTGAAATCGCGGATAGGGGCCGTACTCGTAGTGGGTGCGGCCGCTGTCTTTTCTGCGTGCGGTGACGCGAGGCCGCCGACTCTCGCACAGACAGGCACAGAACTCCTTGCGGACGCAGCCGCGTACCTCTGGAGCCAGCAGGCGGAGGACGGAGGCTGGCACAGCAGCACTCATGGGATACTGGGCGGCGGCGAGGCCTGGACGCCGTTTGTCGCTTTCTACCTTTTTCAAGTGCCCGACTCGGTATACGCGCCGCCGCCGTCCGGCATGGAGCGGGCGTTGAAATTCATCCGCACGCACCTGAATGCGGATGGAGTGCTCGGCATGTCTGATCCGGTTGTCATGGAGTATCCGAATTACGCGACCGCGTACGGAGTTCGGGTACTGCACCGCTGGGGTGGCGACGCGGACCGCGACCTGGTTGCACGGATGCGCGCGTATCTCGAGGGTCAGCAGTTCACAGCGGTCCGTGGCATTTCCGCCGAACACCGCGCGTATGGTGCGTGGGGCTTTGGTGAAACCGGGCTGCCATCCGGCGTGGTCGGTCATGTAGACCTCTCGCATACACGACGTGTACTCGAAGCACTGACCGAGACTGGTACGAACCAGGCGGTTCTTCGGGAGGTCCTGCCGTTTCTTTCGCTGCTGCAGAAACATCCGGAATCGCGGCGGCCGCAGCCGCGCGTCGACGATCCATCATGGCGGCCGCCGTACGACGGAGGCTTCTATGCGTCCACGACCGCCCTGGGTACAAACAAGGCCGGTGTCGCGGTTGACTCGGCGGGCGTGACGTACTACCGGAGTTATGCAACGACCACGTGCGACGGACTTCTTTCGCTCCTTGCCGCCGGAGTGGATCCGGAGGACGAGCGGGTGGTCGCGGCGATCGGATGGCTCCGTCGCAATGAATCGCTGGATACGGTCGACGGAATTCCGCCCGGCAGCCCGGGAGACTGGGACCGCGTACTGTTCTTCTATCACTTGCTTGTGCGCAGCGAGGCCTATGCGGCAATGAACGTCTCCGGAGAGTGGGTCAACGAGCTGACCCGACTGCTGAAGCTCCACAAGCAGGATGACGGGAGCTATTCGAATCCGATGGGCGCCTCGAACAAAGAGGACGATCCGCTTCTCGCAACGACGTTTGTCGTCGGTGCTTTGCTTAACGCGGACTGAGATTGTCGGCGCTCATGATTGCTGCGGGCTCTCCGACAACAGTTCTTCGAGGAGAGGCTCGAGCTCGGAGAAGGTGACAATGCCGATATACCGGCCGCGAATCTCACCGCGCCGATCCACGACAAACGTCGTCGGTACTACGAAGTGGCCCCGATAGGTCTCCGCGACGACACCGTCGTTGACTACCAGCGGATAGTTGATGCCGAGCAGCTCGGCGAACGGACGGACGACATTGAAACCCTCTGTGTCGAGTGACACACCGAGGATCTGCAGCCCCCTTTCGCGGAATTCGTTCTGCAGTCTGATAAACCCGGGGATCTCCTCGAGACAGGGTGCACACCATGTCGCCCAGAAGTTGATCACTACTACTTTTCCGCGATGGTCGGAAAGGGCAAACGTACCTCCTTCCATTGTCTCGAGTCGGAAATCCGGTGCAGTACCTAGCGTCGTTACCCGACTAGGCGCCGAGCTCTGTGGCGGGTCATCGCGCGCTGACTCGTTGCGGCATCCGGCGGCGAGCAGTACGAGACCGACTACGCAACCCCACGCCGCTCTACGCAGGTATCGGCGATTCATCTAGGTGGCATGGGCGTTATTTCTGTGATCTCGATTACCGGACCGGCGACACGGACGGTGAAAGAGACCGAGTCGCCGTTCTGAAGACCACTCACGACGGAAGTATCGGCCAAGCGAAAGGGCATGGTCATGGCGTCCATGAATCCGGGGATGTCCCCGTGCGCGACTACGACGTGTTTGCGGTTCGGCGTGATCGTGTCGATCCGCCCGGCCGCCTCGAAAAATTGCTCTGTAGCGGCGGCTGAGTCAGCGGGAGCACGAGAGGCAGCATGTTTTTCTTCAGGAGCATGCTCCGACGGCCGACAGGCCGAAATGATTCCTAAAACAGCGACGACGGCGGCTATTTGTGCTTTTGAGAATGACATGTTACCTCGCGTGGGGTAATCGGAACGAGATCATCGGCGGTCCTAGAGGATCGTGAGCCATTGGTCACCGTCGCGATGCTCGACCCGATGCGGAACGAGCACACCGGCCGAGCGGACGGTCCCTCGTACTCGCACCGCGGCCGCCATGTAGTCAGCAAAGATAGCCGGCGCCGTAACTAGTACCCAGACGTCGCCATCGGGCACTCCGCCGACCAGCACGGCAACGGGGAAGCCCGCATTAGCGCAGGCCCTTGCGCAGTCCGGGACGCGCCCTTCCGGGCGGATGTGGTCGACGCCGGCGTTGGCCGGGTCGAGCACGAGACAGCGCGTGTCCACGAGCGTACCCGAGACGGAGAGCGTATCGCCGGCTGCGGGCTGATCGTTACGAGTGTCCGCGCCGCCGCGTGCGCAGGCCGCCGCGAGCACAAGGAAAACGGCGCAACCGGCAACACCAAAACGAAGAGAGGCGGTGATCATCTTCCGGGATGTTCTTCGCTCAGGTTGTGGTCCGGCTGCGCCGCGTTTATACGACGGATGACAGACGCATCCGCGTTGTGTCACATCATTGTGGTGACCTTGACTTCTTCCCACTTCCCCTTGTCGTTCTTCACTTCGATCTTGCTCGGGATGATGCCGCCGGCATACGCCATTTCCCCCGTAACGCGCGCTTCTTTCGCCATGTGATCGGCAACAGCGTTGGCAGGTGTTACGAGAATGTATACCTCGCCGTCCTTCTTGCCGTCCTTTAGCAATCCGGCCGGTATTCCCATGTTGGCACAAGCGGTTGCGCAGTTGGGCATCTTCATCTTGTCCTTGCCCACGTAGTGCTCGTTCGCCACGTTGTCGTGGTTCATGCCGTAACACTTCGTGTCGATGAGCGTGCCCGTCACCGTGACCTTCTTTGTCGTCTCTCCGGAGAACCCTGCGACAAAAGCCACGGCAACCACGAGTGAGACAAGTCTCTTCATTTACGAACCTCCCAGGATTGGTCGTTAGAGAATGTGCGTGATCAGACTGTGTCCGGTTCGTTGTACGCGAGTAAATAGCGTTACACCGAGCCGTGTCCTGGAGCGATGGATTCACAATCGGCGCGGCACATTCTGCGTCATATTTCTACCGTGGCCGCTGTCGCTTATCGGGCATTATGCAGTGCCCCGCTTTCAGAATGTGGGTCAAAAAGGTCCGATGCGTGGGCAAAATGCCCTCTAACGCCCCTTTTTGGTCCATCTGCAGGACTTCAGCACCACAACCCCTCCCGTTCGGCCACAGATACCCACTCTTCGTGGTTGAATCGCGAGCCCGCTCGGGGGGCCGCGATCGCATCCCGAGACCGGCGCCTCCGAGTATCAGTAATCCTCGCCGGGATTCACGAACCGATCTGCCTCCCACGCATACTGCCGGTCGTGGAGTTCGCGGTATCGGCCGTCCACGATCATCAGCTCTTCGTGCGTGCCGCGCTCGACGATCTCTCCGTTCTCGAGGACGAGAATCTGATCGGCACTTCGGATGGTCGAAAGCCGGTGCGCAATTACGAAAGTTGTGCGGCCTTCCCGCAGCCGCTGCAAGCCCTCCTGGATCAGTGACTCGCTTTCGGTATCGAGGCTCGACGTCGCTTCGTCGAGAATGAGGATCTGCGGATCGGCGAGAATCGCACGTGCGATGGCTACGCGCTGGCGCTGACCTCCCGAGAGCTTTACGCCGCGCTCGCCAACGATGGTTTCGTACCCGTCAGGAAACTGATCGACAAACGCGTCGCAATTAGAGACGCGACCGACGTATCGTATCTGCTCCATCGTCGCGTCGGGTTTCGGAAAACGAATGTTGTCTGCGATCGTCCCGTCGAACAGAAAGTTGTCCTGCATGACGACGCCGAGAATCTTGCGGTATTCACGCACCTTGATTGTCCTCAGGTCGCGGCCGTCGAGAAGTACGTGTCCCTGCTGCGGGCGATTGAACGACATTACCAGACTGACGAGGGTGCTCTTGCCCGATCCGCTCGAGCCAACAAGGGCTGTCGTGGTTCCCGATGGGGCCTCAAAGCTGACCTTCTTGAGAACCGGCGTACCCTCGTTGTAGGAGAAAGACACGTCATCGAACGCTATATGCGCCTCGGTGACTCCGAGCGATGACCGGTGGGCGTCCTCTGCGTCCTCCGTAGTCATTTGCAGCACTTCGCGGATTCTGTCGAGACCAGCGAACGCCTCCGAAATCTGCGTGCCGATGGAGGCCATCTGAATGATCGGTGCAGCTAGAAGGCCGACGAAGAAGATGTACATGACGAAGTCGCCCAGCGTCATCTGTCCGGACAGGATGGCGCGGCCGCCGAGCACGATCATGATCACACCCACGGTGCCTATGATAATCGAGCCGAAGGCGGTCACTGCCGAGATGCCCGTGATGGACTTGGCGATATTCAGAAACAGCTTGTCGACGCCGTCCGCAAAAGAACGCTGCTCGCGCTCCTCCGCACCGTACGCTTTCACGATCCGTATGCCACCGAGCGTTTCGTTTAGACGCGCGGTCACCTCCGCATTGATCTCACGGCGCTCGCGGAAAATCGGACGAAGCCGCGTGAAGGCGTAAGCCATCGCGCCGCCGAACGTTATCAGGACGACGAGAATGCCACTCGTCAGAACCCAGTTCAAATAGAACAAAACGGTGAGAGCAATCAGTGCCGTAAAGACACCGCCGACCAACTGGATGACACCGGTACCCACGAGGTTGCGGATGCCCTCCGGATCGGTCATGATTCGGGAGATCAGCTCGCCCGTTTTTGTGTCGTCGAAGTAGCGGATCGGCAGCCGTGTTATTTGCTCTTGCACACGCTGGCGCATGTTCATGATGACACGCTGTGCAGCGACACTTATCAGCTGCGAAAGCGTGAAGGTGGTCCCGGCCTGGACGACCGTAGCCGCGCCGACGGCCAGCGCCAGGGGTATGAGCATTTCGGTGTCGCCCTTCCCGATAACATCGTCGACAAGGTACTTGGAGCTTGCCGGAAGGACGAGGCCTGCGAGCCGGTCGATGATCATCACGCCGAAACCTGCCGACAGCCGCCTGCGGTGTTGCCAGATGAGTTCACGTGCCTCACGCGCGACCACGGACCAGCTCAGCGGGTTTTTCTTTTTCTCGGGCTTCATGTGTTCGTGTGCTCCTCTTCCGGCGGCAGGTCGCGTTCGACGCGTTAACGGCCGCGCGGTTCTTCAAACCACGATGGCGTTGCCAGGTGTCGCCGTATATTTTGCGGTCGATTTCATCAACGCAGCGTACCAATGCCGACGAACCCGGGCACCAACGTACTACCCATTATCCGAATCGCACTGCTGGCAGGCGTCGTTTTTCTGGGCGCGGTGGCCATCTATCTCGCGAAGAGCGGCACTGTGGAGCCGGTTCAAGAGTCGCTCGGACAGACGTTGCGGATGGTCTTTGTCGTGGTGCTTGCCGGCGCGGCCGTTGCCATGTTTGTTCTTAGACGGAAGCGTCTGGCCTTGTCGTCTCACGAGGACCCGACCGTTCTCAACATCGTCGGCTGGGCACTTGGCGAAGGTGTTGCCCTCATTGGTGCCGTCCTGCTCATCCTGACCGGTGACGTTCTATACTTCCTGGTCGGTTTCGTGATGATGCTCGTGTCGTTCGTGTTCTTCCCGCTTCCCGACCAGAATAACGTCTGACTTGGGAGAGGTGAGCACGCGAGTAACCTGCCGGGCGGTGCTGCGGATGTAGTGTGCATCGTCGGCCGTGCGTGCCATAACGATCATCCCCTGCGCGGCAGTAACGAGAAACCGAGCGACGTCGGCACAGCTTGTGCCCGGAGGAATCTCGCCTCGCCGACCCGCCACCTCGAGCGCCGCCTTAAAGTTCTTGTAGAGGCGGTTGTACATCTTTTTCAACGGTTCAACCGCCGCCGGATCGCGAAGCGCCAACTCGATGCCCGTATTCTGCCCGAGGCACCCGAGGCGACCGATCGACGAGGTGAGCGTGGTCGCCAAAGCTTCGAAGTACAAGCGGATCGTGTTCACGCCGCCGTGGGCGGATTCCGAAACGCGTGTCACGCGCGCGAGCACATCGTCGAAGTAGTGACGCAAGACCTCGTCGAAAAGCCCGCGCTTGTCGCCGAACGCCTGGTACATGCTGAAGCGGTTGATTCCGGTGGTCTCCACGAGTTGCTGGATGGACGTGGCCTCATAGCCATCTCTCCAGAATGCGTGCATGGCGCGGTCGACGATGTCGGCCGCCCGGTAGTTCTTCTTTCGGGGCATGGTGGGATCGGGTCGGGCGGAGGATTATATGCGGGGAGAGGATGCCTGGGAAATCCGGGCCCGCACCTACATAGTACGGATTTGGCGCCAAACGTGGCGTTCTGGGGCTCTGTGGCTGCCCTGACACGCTATGATTCGGCGGGAGCACGCTTGGCGGATGGGAGCACCAAATCGAGTATCCGGAGCACAAAGCATTCAGGTTTCGGAGCACGATGAGGGGACGGGCTGGGCATCGAATGGTGGTGGGTAACGCCTTCCTATCAAGATCGATCGGGAACAAACGGCCCCAAAACGAAAGAGATTGTTTAAAACGAGGCGCCTGTACGCGATTTTGATCGGGAGCATGCCCCCGCGGCGGGCTCAGGCGGGATACTTGCCCGTGATGAAGTCGGTGAGGTAGTGAACCCGGGCCTGAGCCTCCTCCGAAATGCTCTTCACGAGATCCCCGATCGAGACGATCCCGACCAGCTCACCGTCGTCGATCACCGGCAAATGCCGAATCTTTTTCTCGGTCATGACCGCAAGGCACTCCTGAACCGTGAAGGAAGGGTCCACGCATACGAGGTCCCTCGACATGACCTCACCCACACTCGTCGTCTTGGACGTGCGCCCTTTTAGCGCAATCCTCCTCAGATAGTCCCTTTCGGTAAAAATTCCGGCCACTTCGCCGTATTCCATGATGATTACCGATCCGACGCTCTCAGTGGCCATCTTCTCGATGGCGTCGTAAACGGTAGCACCCGAATCGACCGTAAAAACCCGGTATCCCTTACGGGACAGCACGTCCGCGATCGTTGTTTTCATGAATGGCTCCGGTTGGGTTGGTGATGGGCGAGCAAGGGGCCAGAGTGCATTAAGAGAAACGATCAGCACATTGTCAATACGCGTGCGCGTAATGGAATCATCGAACAGGTGCGCAATGTTGTATTTTCTGCGCTTAAATCGTAATACCGGATGTTCGATTCTAGTAGTAAGGCTCCAGGGAGTCGCGGTCGACTCAGGTATCCGAACTGAATCATCGATGCTCTGCGGGCGCACGCCCAAATCGTGAGCCCGCCGAGACAATCCACTCAGGTCGCCCCTTTGGCAATCCACGTTGTAGATCCCACCGAGCGCAGCAAGGTGCCGTTTTTGCGCGGCATCCTAACGCGGTCACTCGTGAAGGCCGGACTGTCTTTCGAACGCGCGTACGAAGTCGCGGACGCCATCCGTGATGAAATCGGGGGAGAAGGCGAAGTAACCACCGACGAACTCAAGCACCTGGTTGAAAGACGTCTCAAGGCGGCCAACGAGAAAAGCGCGCTCAAGCGCTACCGCGGAGTCAATGAAGACCCGAAACCGGTTCGCGTCGTCGATCGAGACGGTATTCTGCAGCCCTTTTCGAAGGGCCATCTTGCCGGCTCGCTCGAGATCTGCGCACTGCCGGCGGAGCGGACCTTCGCGCTGGCACTGGGCATCGAGCGTCACCTCATCAAGTCAGGCGTACGAAAGATCGATTCGCTTGATCTGGTTCGGATGATGCATAGTCATCTTGTCGAACACGAGTCGGCGGAGGTGGCGCGGCGGTATGTCACGTGGCGGCAGTTTGTGCGAAGCGACCGTCCGCTCATCCTGCTCGTAGGCGGCACTACGGGTTGCGGCAAGAGCACGATCAGCTCCGACGTAGCGCACAGGCTCGGCATCGTGCGCACGCAGTCTACGGACATGCTTCGCGAAGTGATGAGGCTGATGATTCCGGAACGCATCCTACCGACGCTGCACACGTCGTCATTCAACGCGTGGGAGGCGCTACCGACCTGGCGCGGTCAGCCCGCCCGGCTGGACACGCATTTCGAGCAGGGTTACCTCGCGCAGGCAAACCACGTGGCGGTAGGAGTCGACGGCATACTTCATCGCGCTGAGCGCGAACGCGTATCACTGATCATCGAGGGTGTACACATCTACCCAGGGCAGCAGCGACGTCTGCAGAACCGGCGCGATTCGGACGCCGTCGTCATACCATTCATACTCGCGGTACTGAAGAAGAAACGGCTCCGCAATCAGCTACAGGGTCGCGGCCAGCAGATCACCTCCCGCCGTGCCGAGAGATACCTGAACTACTTCGATTCCATCTGGCAGCAGCAGTCGTTTCTGTTGTCGGAGGCGGACCGGCATGACATTCCGATTATCGTAAACGACGACCCGGAGGAAACCGTCAGGCACGTGATGGACCAGATCTCCGAAGCAGTGACGGAACGCTTTCCAAACGCCGAGACAGACCTTCTCGACGAACACGCCGATGCGTTGGCGAGTGACTGACCCGCAGCATGATGGAATCGAAACCAGCGGATGCCGTGACGGGCATAATGATCATTCTCGACGGGCTTGGAGACCGCCCCGTGGAGGCGTTGGACGATCTGACGCCGCTCGAAGCGGCGGAGACGCCGCACCTTGACGCCGCGGCCGCACGCGGAGTTGCCGGAATGGTCCGGCCACTACAGCCGTGGGTGCCGGTCGGTACGCAGGTCGGTACGGCGCTGCTGATGGGACTTGCGCCCTCGGACGTTCCGCTGCTATCGAGAGGTCCGGTCGAGGCGGCCGGCGCGGGACTGGATCTCGTTCCCGAGGACGTAGCGTTCCGGTGCAATTACGCAACGCTCGAGCCGAACGGAACGGGCTTTGGCGTAACGGACCGGAGAGCCGGACGCATCGATCGGGGCACACACGAGCTTGCGGAGGCCATCGATGGAATGGAGCTCTTTGGCGGCGTCCAAGTCGGGTTCCGTGCCTCGACTCAGCATCGCGCCGTCGTTAGGTTCCGCGGCGCAGGCCTGTCGCCCGCCGTCACCGACACGGACCCGGGAGCCGGCAGCGAGGCACGAGGCGTACTGGCATCGCGGGCGCTCGTCGGCGGCGACGAAGATGCCGAGCGCACCGCGTCGCTCGTCAACGAGTTCGTGATGAAGTCGCACAAGATTCTCAGCGACCACCCCGTGAACATCCGGCGTATCGGCCGGGGCCTTGCTCCAGCGAACGGTCTGCTCACGCGCGGCGCCGGCGCCGTCACGCGACTTAGAAACTACGTCCGACATCTCGGCCTGAAGACGGCCGTCATCGCGGGCGAAGGTACCGTTCACGGCCTCTCATACCTTTTTGGTTTCACGACCGTCAACCGGCCCGAGTTCACGGCCACGACGGACACCGACCTGGAGGAGAAAGTGGGCTCCGCTCTTGTTGCCATTGAGAACAACGATCTGGTCTATTTACACATCAAGGGGCCGGACGTCGCCGCGCACGATCTGGATGCGGAGGGCAAACGGGACTTTATCAGCGCCGTCGACGCCGCACTCGCGCCGCTGCTCGAACGCGACATCGTCGTCGCAGTGACGGGAGACCACTCAACCGACTCTGTGACCGGCAGGCACACCGGTGACCCCGTCCCCGCCTTTATAGTGGCGCCACGGTCAAGGCGTGACGATGTCCGGTGTTTCGGAGAGCAGGCGTGTCTTTCGGGAGCGCTCGGGCACCTGACCGCAACGTCGTTCATGACAGCGATGCTCGATCATATGCACGTGCTTCAGAACTATCGCGGCTACGAAGACGACTTTATACGTTAGTGGTGAGGCGTGGCGCGTTCCGCCGGACGCGCCCCGCGTCATCGATGCTCTTGTCAACTCGTGAGGACAATCACGAAGATGGGCACGATGAAGAACACGATCAGCAGATACAGTAGCGCGTAGATCCGGTTCTTGACGACCAGGTCTCCCAGCCACAAGGCCATCCGAATCGGCACCTCCCGTAGCGGTTTAAAGGGCATGAAGATGCCGACGCCGTATGCGTTGAAAAACAGATGAGCCAGCGCCACCTGAAGCGCTGCCACGCCGGCCACGTCGCCGCTGCCCGACAGGGCCAGTGCCGCCAGGAGTGCAGTGATCGTCGTGCCGATGTTCGCCCCGAGAACAAACGGGAAGATCTGTGCCACGCTAACAATGCCGGCGCCCACCAGCGGCACGATCACGGACGTCGTTATCGACGACGACTGTACCATCACCGTCACTATCGTGCCGAACAGCAGCGCAGCCGGTGCCGATCCAAAGAGGTATTTGTGAATCAGCGCCTCCGACTTGCCGAGCGAGATGCTCTTCAAGTTGATCACGAGGAAGCGCAGCGCGACGAAGAGGAGTACGAGCCCGACCAGGAGTACGAGCGTGCCATTGGACTGCATCAGCTCGATTACCCATTTCGCCACCGGTTTCACGACTGCGTTCACCGGGCTTAGAAGGTTCGTGCCTCCGATGTCGGAAAAACCGGTGGACAGCAAGGCCGCCGGCCGCGAGAGTACGCCGAATAACAGCTCCAGCGGGAAGATTATCAGCACGGTCAGCAGGTTGAAGAAGTCATGCACGGTCGCCCCGGCCATGGCCCTTCGGAATTCGTCCTTGCGGGTCACGTGACCCAGTGACACGATCGTGTTCGTGACGCTCGTCCCGATGTTCGCTCCCATCACAATCGGAATCGCCCCGGCCACCGTCAGCCCACCGCCTGCGACAACCGACACGGTCAGGGACGTTACGGTCGACGAGCTCTGAACGAGCGACGTGGCGAGGATTCCGATGAAAAGTCCGACGAATGGATTGGCGGTGGTCTCGATGAGTGTGGCCGCGACACCTTTGCCCATGAGTTTGAACGACGACCCCAGAAGATCGAGGCCGAGGAAGAAGCCAAACAGCGCGACGGCCAGGCTGACAAAGGGCAGGAAGCGCCTGAGATCCGACATGCGGGATTGAGACCGGGGTGAGGTGCGGAGCTCGGCCAAATCAGCCGTAGCGGCCCTCAATATAATCTGCCGTCTCCTGATTTTGCGGCGTGACGAACATTTGCTCGGTCCCTGTATGCTCGACGAGCCGACCCAACAGCATGAACGCACACTCGTCGCTTGCGCGTCTTGCCTGCGCCATGTTGTGTGTGACGATGAGGATCGTGTAGTCACCGCGCAGCTCCCACAGCAGCTCCTCGACGGCTTCCGTGGCGGCGGGATCGAGTGCCGAACAGGGTTCGTCCATCAGCAGAACCGCCGGCTTGACCGGCAGCAGTCGGGCTATGCACAGCTTCTGCTGTTCCTCCAGCGAAAGCGCGGAGGTCGCTCGCGCGTTCAGGCGGTCCTTCACCGTATCCCACAGAAGCACCTGACGCAGTGACGATTCCACGATCTCGTCCTCATCGCTACGACTCAAGCGATCCTTCCGGTCCCCATGCAGGTCCAGGCCGAAAAGGATGTTGTCTCGTACGGAAAGCGGGAAAGGGTTGGGGCGCTGGAAAACCATCCCCACCTGCTTTCGAAGTTGCGCGAGCTCGACATCGTCGTCGTAGATGTTCTTGTCCATGACCTCGACCGTGCCCTCGGTTCGCACGTAGCCGAGCCGCTCGTTGATGCGATTCACGCACCGGAGCAGTGTAGACTTGCCGCAGCCGGATGGCCCGATGAGCGACGTGATGATCCCGCGCTTGACGTGGAAATCCACATCGAACAGGGCTTGGAAGTCACCGTACCAAAGATTCAGCTTCTCCGTACGGATGGCGAGTTTGCCTTTTGTAGGGGGCGCGGGGCTATGTGTCACCGGGACCTCAGCCAAAACGCCCCTCGATATAGTCGGTTGTTCGGGTGTCCTTCGCGCCGCCTTCGAACAGGGCTTCGGTGTCGCCGATCTCGATGCAATCACCGTTGAGAAAAAACGCGGAGCGGTCGGCGAGCCTACGCGCCTGTTGTACAAGGTTTGTCACCATGATGATCGTGACGGTGCTGCGAAGCTCTTTCAGTACATCTTCGATGCGCATGGTCGTCACCGGGTCCACGGCGATCGAGAACTCGTCGAGCATCAGCAAGTGCGGATCCTGCGACAGGGCGCGGGCAATGGTTAGACGCTGCTGCTGGCCGCCCGACAGAAGGCTCCCGAGTGAGTTGAGTCGGTCCTTAACTTCGTCCCACAGTGCGGCGCGCCGCAGGCACCGTTCGACAATCAAGTCGAGCTCGGCTTTGTCACGGACACCGGACAGCCTCGGAGCGAGGGCGACGTTGTCGTAGATGCTCAGCGGCAGACCTACCGGCAAGGGAAACACAACCCCGACGCGCTTCCGCAGCGCGTACGTGTTGCGCCAGGCGCGCGTGTCTTTTCCCAGGAATCGGACGGTACCGTCGACGTGCATGGACGAATTGAACTCGTCCATACGGTTGATCGTCTTGAGGAACGTTGTCTTGCCACCGTTGGCGGGTCCGATGATCCCGAAGATCTCATGCGGCTTTACCTGCAGCGTGACACGGTTTAACGCACGCTTCGAGCCGTAGCGCACCGAGAGGTTCTCGACATCCAGGACAAGCTCTTCGCGCTTGACGCCGGTTACGGAAGACACGTCTACCACTTCTTTCGACCCCTGAGATAGACGCGAAAGCCGATCGACAGGGCGTTCATGAGCAGGACGATGAGAATCAGCAGCAGCGCGACGCCGTACGGGAAGTTTTCGGGTACGCCCGGCACCTGTGTCGAAATCACGAACAGGTGAAGAGAAAGCGCCATCGTCTGATCAAACACGCTCTCGGGTAGAAAAGGCAGAAAGAATGCCGCACCCGTGAACATGATCGGCGCTGTTTCGCCCGCCGTCCGAGAGACTTCGAGTATGATACCGGTCAGGATACCGGTCACCGCGTTGGGCAACACGATCTTGCGGATGGTCTGCCACCGCGTGGCGCCAAGACTCCAGCACGCCTCCCGAAAAGCGAGGGGCACGGCCTGGAGCGCCTCGCGCGTCGCAACGATCACGACGGGCAATGTCATGATAGCGAGCGTGAGACTCGCCGCAAGAATGCTCGTGCCGAAACCGAAGAAGATCACGAAAGCGCCGACACCAAAAAGCGCATGTACGATCGACGGAACGCCGGCAAGGTTTATAATGGCCAGGTTGATGCCACGTGTCAACCAATTGTCGCCCGCATACTCGCTTAGATAGATGGCTGCCGCGACGCCGAGCGGAACGGATGCAAGCAGCGCGACGGCAACGAGGAATATCGTTCCGAGAAGAGCCGGGTATATCCCGCCGGCCGTCATACCCTGCTTTGGAAATTCGGTCAGAAACTCCCACGTCAGTACGGGTGCGCCGCGCACCGTAAGTAGAATCAAAATGATTGCGACCGGCAGGACCAGAAGGACGGTCATCACCATAAGCAAAATCCGGACACGCTGCTGAATCCGGCGATTGCGAAGGTTGAGATCGCTAGCCGCAAACGTGGCCGTCATTGCTTTCTGACTCCACGGACGATGAGGTCGGCCGTGAGGTTGATCAGGAATGTGATGACAAAGAGAAAGATGCCGAGCGTAAAGAGCGCGCCGTAGTGATCCGAGCCCACGGCAGTCTCGCCGAGTTCCGCAGCGATGGTCGCGGTGAGCGCGCGCACCGAGTCGAAGACGCTCGTCGGGATGTTGATCGCGTGGCCTGACGCCATGAGCACGGCCATCGTCTCACCGAAGCCGCGGCCTACGCCCAGAAGGACCGCCGAGGCGATGCCCGTCTTGGCCGCCGGCAGGACCACCTTCATGATCACCTGCCATCGTGTGGCTCCCATCGCTTCGGCCGCCTGCCGATAGTCGTCCGGAACGGCTTTGAGCGCATCCTCCGCAATCGTCGTCATGATAGGTGCGGCCATGAGGCCGAGTATCAGACCGGCGTTCAGCACATTGAGTCCGACGGGCACGTCGAACAGGTCGATGATGAGCCCATTCATGATGCTGAGGCCGATGAAGCCCCAGACGACCGACGGGATCGCGGCAAGCAGCTCGACGAAGATCTTCAGGGCCTCCCGTGTCCGTCCGGTGGCAAACTCCCCGATGTAGATGGCCGCACCCAGAGAAAAGGGAATGGACACGATCATGGCAGTGCCCGTCACGCTCGCTGTTCCGACGATCAGCGCGAGTGCACCATATGTTGGATTGCTCTCCGAGGTCGGGCGCCAACGGGTCGACGTAAAGAACTCGGCCAGACTGAACCGTGTCGTCAAAAAGCCGAGACCTTCCTTCGTGATGAACACGAAGATCCCGATGATGAACACGATGGCCGAAATGCCGCCGATGAAGACGAGCGCCTGAATGGTCTTGTCGATATACCAGGACGGCGTTCGGCGGTCGAACTCATCAAGCTTCCGGACGGACGCGTCAGGCATGCTCTTCTTCCTCGAGACCTCTCATGGTCGCGATGAGTTCTGACAGTCGGTGTGAGATGTCCTCGTAGACTTCTCGAAACCGATCGGCATCGCCGTCGCGCGCGAGGGATGGGACATTCCATTCGAAACCCACCGACCCGACGGGTATTTCAGGAACGTAGTCGCTCAGCGGTCCCTCGAGACTGATGACGACGTCAAAGTCACGCCACTTGACCTCAGTTATGTCCAGAGTCATTGCTGCGTCAGTCTTCTCCACGTCGTGACCGACATCGCTCATCAATGACGAGAGCGTTGGACTCAAGGGCGCCGACTGCAGGCCGGTACTCACGTAATGACCCTGCTTCGGGAACGCCTTGCTGCCGATCGCTACAGCAATGCGCGCCGGTCCGTTGTTGCCGCGATCGAGAAAGACGATCTTGACCGGCCGTCGCTGCTTGGTCTCACCGGTCAACGAAAAAACCACCTCCTCACATACATTTTTCGACTGTGCACTCACGCGCTCGAGCATGTAAATCACAATCAGCTTGCTCAGCAGATCCTTGATAGGCGTCGCACCTTCCCGTCCCTCGCGCACCAGGTCCTCGTAGATACTCTCGAACTCGACGTCGACGGTCTTAGCCGTCTTCATGGTAGCGCGCGCGGAATCGACGTTGTTCTCGGCAAAGGCGGCGATGGCGTGGCGGAACATGTGCAGCGAGTCTCGTCCCATCCGCTCGATTTCACCGCGAATAGGATCTTCGATGGGCTGCTTGATCGTAGCCGCCTCACGCGCAACATTGACCGCATAGTCGCCGATGCGCTCGAGCTCAATGTTCATCCGCAAGACAGACGAGATGAAACGAAGGTGGCCGGCGCTCGGGAGATGGCGCGCCACGAAGTAGTGGCAGAGATTGTCTACCTCCTCAACCTTGCGGTTGATCGGGTGATCGTTGATGATCGTCCGGTACGCGAGGTCGTCATCAAGCGTGAGCAGCGAGGTAAGTGCGTTCTCCAGACCGCGCTCTACCGCCTTCGCAATCCCTATGACGCCATTTTTGATGCGATCGATGTCTTTTTGCAGCCGCGCCTCGTAATGAGTCATCGCCTCACGCTCCTCAGGTGATCATGATTCCGGCACGGAAGGTAACACGCGCCGCATCGACTCGCTTCGGACGGTGCCGTCACGCACCCTGGGTGATGGCCTCCGCACTGCAATCCACTTTGCGCGCGGGTGCATACCCCTTCTCGGCGATAATGCACTGGCCCTTGTCGCTTAGGATCCAGTCGAGGTACTCCTTCACGGCACCCGTCGGCTCTCCGAGTGTGTACATGAAGAGGGGCCGCGCGATGGGATACGTGCCGTCGACTGCCGTTTCGGTCGAGGCACTTACGCAGGCTGCACCCTCATCCTTACTCACACACGGCATCTTGATATGGTCGGTCGCGTATGCAAGACCACTGTAGCCGATGGCGCACGCCGTATTCTCGACGAGGTCGACGACGTCCTTGGAGCCGTGCATGTCGCGCGAGCCGAGCTTGAAATCGCCCTTGCCCAGAATGGCCTCGCGGAAGTACGCGTACGTTCCGGAGTTATTCTGCCGGCTGACCCGGACGATCTCCTGGCCTCGACACCCCGGGACCGTCACGCCGATGTCCGTCCACTTCTCGGCGGTGCCATTCTCACCATAGATCGCGGCGAGCGTCGGAATCGTGACCCCGCTCATCGGGTTGCTGGTGTGTACGTACACTGCGAGGGCGTCGTAACCGACGATATGTTCTACGGGCTCGTTTCCGTTCTTTCGAGCAAG
This sequence comes from Rhodothermales bacterium, assembly GCA_041589075.1. Classification (GTDB taxonomy): domain Bacteria; phylum Bacteroidota; class Rhodothermia; order Rhodothermales; family JABDKH01; genus JBFHWK01. The sequence goes on along the minus strand of JBFHWK010000008.1, from coordinate 11,250 downwards.
TGCAATCTCACTTTCTTTCATCTGCCGACTCGCGTTTGCGATGTCGACCGTTCCGTTGATGAGTGCGGCAATTCCGGTGCCTGATCCGCCGCCGGTTACGGCGATGGCCAGGTTCGGATTGACCTCCTGATAGGCTTCCGCCCACGCCTGGGCAACGTTGACGAGCGTGTCCGAGCCCTTGTTCTCAAGCAACGTGCGAGAGGAGGATGAACCGCCGCCGCACCCGGTCGTGATGACGAGTACGGCTACTGCCAGACGTGTGGTGTGCTTGATCATTTGTCGTGTTCTTGGTTTCGGGGGCTAGAACTTCATATGCAGGGTTACGCGTCCGGTAACCTCTGAGGAGTCGTCCGACTCAAACTTGCTGGCGAGGACGTTGGGTATGAACTCAACGTTCTTGTGAGGCCGCAGCGCAAGCCCCGCTAGGAAGAAGTTTTCGCTTTCTTCTACGCCGGCTTCCGCAAATTCGACCCGGTCAAATCGTCCGATCACGGTTACATTTTCGTTAAGATTCGCACGGGCGAACAGGCTGACACCGTAGGTATCGACGCTGCTGCCCGGCCCCGTGGGTGACACCTGATTGTAAAACCCCTCTGCGCCGACCGTCAGATTGCCGGCCGAGTAGGCGATGTGGCCGTTACCGTTGATGCCATTATCCAGGTCGTCTCCGAAACTCGAGTAGTCACCACCGATCGTGATGGTCAGCGCTTCCGAGGGGTAAAACTCGGCCTGTGCATAGATTCGCTTGTGCTTGTCGGACTCGCCGGAGACGCCGCTGTTGTTGCCGACCATCACGCCGTAACGGACCGTGCCGTCACTGGTGAGTCTTCCACGTAGAGCGACACCAAAGTCACGGGACGAGACAATCTTCACGCGGTCCTGTATCGTCTTTTCGAGGCTTCGGTACCCCCACGCTTTCTCGGCGACGGTGAAAGAGGGCGGCGAGCTGATACCGATATACAGGTCGTGCCCGTTGGCGAAGCTGTTGCTCCACTTCAGATACAAGTCCTTCACGAACGGCGCCGGCCGGCCCTGGGCAGTGGTCGATCCGTCGTTGGCCTCGAAACGTGCGCGTCCCGAGAAGTCGTCCGAAATCTTGTAGTCGGTCGTTACATAAAGGCGCCGGTATCCGAAGCCGTTCTCTCCCTCGTCGTCGGCTAGGGGCGAGGCAAGCACATAGGAATAATCGAGATACAATAGGCCGCTGATCTTGATGTGATCCTGCGCAAAGATCGGAGTGTTGATGCAAGATGCGACGGCAATCGCGAAGGTCGAAAGGAGGGTCTTCTTCATATGGTGGGGAGCCTGCAGCCGGCCGCAGCCGGACCACAGGAGAAAATCGCTCATGTTACGGGTAGCAGTGATAAACTAGGGCCAGCTATGATTGTGGTTTGGTTATCAAATTGTTAACACGGCACGGATCGGCTCATTAGGGCTGAAACAGATTCGTGAATCGGCTTCGGCCGACCCTGCTGGAGCACAGTTTTATGGTCCGTCCGCCGTCCGATTTGGGGTGAGCACCGAACGTTTTGGACTTAGGCGGCGTCTCAAGAGGCCGAAACTAGTCACATCGACCTCGGGTGCCTTCGGTCGAGCATTGCATATGAGCCAGGACAAGCAGGATACAAGCGCGGGTGACGGCCGAATGGACACGCAGGTGCCGGAGGTATCGCCCGGGTCATCCGCTGGTCCCACGTGGCGGCACCTGGGTGCGCCCGGACGTGACGAAACGGACCCGAAACAGAAGTATCCGGATCTAAACACGCCGGAGCTGTACCTGAACCGCGAGATCAGCCTGCTGCGCTTTCAGGAGCGTGTTCTGGAAGAAGCGAAGGACCCGACGCTGCCCCTCCTGGAGCGGCTCAAGTTCATCGCCATCCTTGGCTCTAACCTGGACGAGTTCTTCATGGTGCGGGTCGGCGGTCTCAAGCTGCAGGTGGCCGAAGGTGTGGTCGAATTGTCGCCGGACGGTCGGACGCCGGCCGAACAGCTCGCCGAAGTCCGCCGTTTCGCACTCGAGCTCATGAGTGAGGCAAAGCGGTGTCTGATGGAAGACATCATCCCGAAGCTCGGCGAGCAGGGCATCTATTTGTTGAACCACGACCAGTTGAACGAAAAGCAGATCGCGCAGGCGAAGAGCTACTTCGACGAGGTGATATTCCCGGTGCTCACGCCGATGGCTTTTGATCCGGGCCATCCGTTCCCGCACATCTCGAATCTGAGCATGAATCTCGCGGTCGTGATTCGCGATCCGTCGGGTGAGGAGCGTTTTGCTCGCGTCAAGGTGCCGGCGTCGATCCCGAGATTCGTGCCGCTGAAAAGGTCCTCCGGTAGTGTCCGCAAGGACGGCACCGCTCCACGGAAGCACTTTTTTGTTTGGGTGGAACAGGTCATCTCCGCGAATCTGCAGGCCCTCTTCCCGGGCATGGAGATCGTCGCGTCTTTTCCGTTTCGTGTCACACGAAACGCCGACATGATCATCCAGGAGCTTGAGGCCGACGATCTCCTGGAGACCATGGAGAAAAGCGTTCGGCAACGCCGCTTCGGCTCCGTCGACCGCGTCACGTTCAACACCGACCTGCCGGACCACATCCGGGACATCCTGATAAAAAACCTGCGTGTCGACGTCAAGGACGTGTACGCGCTGGAGGGACCGCTCGGCACGAGCGGCCTCATGAGCCTCTACGAAATCGTGGAGAGGCCCGATCTGAAGGAAACGCCGTTTATCCCGTTTACACCACCGAACCTGCGGATCAATAATTCAGAGGCGAGCATCTTCGAGCGGATCGCGAAGAAGAGCATGCTGATTCATCATCCGTATGACTCATTCACGCCGGTGATCGATTTCCTATCGGCGGCGGCTGCAGATCCAAAAGTTCTCGCCATCAAGCAGACGTTGTATCGCGTCGGCAGCAATGCGCCGGTCGTAACCGCGCTGCTGAAGGCCCGCGAGAACGGCAAGCAGGTGACTGCCCTGGTCGAATTGAAAGCACGTTTCGACGAGGAAAGCAACATCGAGTGGGCAAAGATGCTCGAGCGCGAAGGCGTGCATGTCGTATACGGATTGCTCGGCTTGAAGACGCATTCGAAGGTGGCGATGGTGGTACGGAATGAGGACGGTCACATTCGCAGATACATTCATCTGTCGACGGGCAACTACAACGTCGTCACGTCACATATCTACGAAGACCTCGGACTGTTTACGTGTGACGAAGATTTTGGCGCGGACGTCACCGACTTGTTCAACTATCTGACCGGTTATTCGGCGAAGAAGGACTACCGAAAGCTCATTGTCGCACCGATCAACCTCCGGGCGAACCTGGAGAGCCGGATTCGCCGTGAAATCGAGCACGCGCGTGCGGGCCGCGGCGGCTACATCATCGTAAAGGCGAACGCCCTTGTCGATAAGCCGATCGTAAAGCTGCTCTATCGTGCATCAATGGAGGGAGTCCGAATCGATCTCATTATCCGCGGTATATGTTGCCTGCGGCCGGGCGTGGAAGGTGTCAGTGAGAATATCCAGGTTCGCAGCATCGTCGGTCGGTTCCTCGAGCACAGCAGGATTTACTATTTCGAGAACGGCGGCGAGTCGGAAGTTTTCCTCGGGAGTGCGGACATGATGCCGCGCAACATCGACCGGCGCGTCGAGGTCGTCTTCCCGATCGAGGACGAGGAACACAAGCGCTACATTCGCGAGCAGATACTGGACATTTATCTGCGCGACAACGAAAAGGCGCGCATCATGCAGCCGGACGGCAGCTACGTGCGTGCCCCTCGCCAGGCACACGAAACCTCCGTCTACAGTCAGGACTGGTTTCTCAAGCAGCGGATCGCCTGGCACACCGACGATGCACTCGTCCCGGGATCGGGCTAAATTCAGGGGCTCGACAACCCCGATTCATCTCTGAACACCATTCCCATGGAATCTGGCGGCGGGGCGGACGCCCTCCAGATATCCACGCTCGTCCTCGGCCTGCTCGGTGGCTTAGCCCTGTTTCTCTATGGCATGGAGAAACTGACCGGCGCGCTCAAAACGGTCGCCGGCAGCGGCATGCAGCGCTTGCTGGCCCGTCTGACAACGAACCGGTTCAAGGCCGCATTCACGGGCGCGTTTGTCACGGCCGTCATCCAATCGTCGTCGGTAACGACCGTACTCGTCGTCGGTTTTGTATCGGCAGGGCTGATGACGCTGTCGCAGACCGTGGGCATCATCATGGGTGCCAATATCGGTACGACGGTGACCGCACAGATCATCGCGTTCAAGATCACCCAGTATGCACTCGCGCTCGTCGCGCTCGGCTTTGCGCTGATCTTCTTCACGAAGAAGGAGCGCCTCGTGCAGTACGGCGCGATGATCATGGGGCTCGGCCTGCTGTTCTTCGGCATGGACATAATGGGTGACGCTACACGGCCGCTGCGCACGTTCGAGCCGTTTATCGACGCCATGCGGCAGATGGAAAGCGAGTGGCTGGGGATCCTGATCGGCGCAGGTTTTACGGCATTGGTGCAGAGCTCGTCGGCCGCCACCGGCGTGATCATTGTTCTGGCCAGTCAGGGCTTCGTTACGCTCGAGGCGGGTATCGCGCTGGCCTTCGGTGCAAACATCGGGACCTGTGTCACGGCGCTGCTGGCGGCAATCGGGAAACCGCGCGAGGCGGTGCGGGCAGCTCTGGTGCACGTTCTCTTCAACGTGTTGGGTGTGCTCGTCTGGCTGTGGCTTATCGATGAACTGGCCATGATCATTCGCGTCGTCTCGCCGACGGCCCCCGACCTCGCGGGCGTCGAACGACTCGCCGCCGAAACACCGCGCCAGATCGCCAACGCCCATACTCTTTTCAATGTGGCGAACACACTGATCTTCATCGGATTCACAAAACCGATCGCGTGGCTCGTGAAAAGGGTCGTTCCCGAGCGGTACGAGAAACCTGCAGCCGTCACTCCCATCTTCCTCGACGACATTCTTTTGCAGACGCCCGCGCTTGCGTTGGAGCGCGTGCGTCTCGAAATGGAGCGACTGGGATCGCGGTCGCTGGAGATGGTCAGCCGAGCGCTTCCCGTGGCCGCGCGCGGTACCGAACACGAACTCGATGCGCTGGCCAAGCTCGACGATGAGATCGACGATCTGCATCGTGCCATACTCGAGTACCTCGGAAAGCTGTCGCGCGGGGATCTCAGTGGGCATCAGACGGCTATCCTGCAAGAGTACATCGGTGCCGCGAACAGCATCGAGAACATCGGCGACATGATTGAGACGAATATCGTGTCTGCCGGTCGGGAGCGGCTCCAGAAACATGTCGACCTGAGCGACCGGACACGCCAGCTGTTGGGGCAGCTTCACGAGAAGGTGGTCGGTACGGTGTCCGAGGCTCTGCAGGCGTTGTACGAGACGGATGTCAAGCTTGCCATCGCCGTAATTGATGCCAAGCCCGAGGTAAACCGCCTTGCCGAAGCCGCGGAACGGCATCTGGCCATCCGCCTAGCCGCCGAGGAGCAGGACCGTGTGGCCTTATTTCGCATAGAATCTGAAATGATCGAGTATTTGAAGCGGGTTTACTACTTTGCGAAACGAATTGCGAAGTCGGTAGTCGATGTACAGGAGGGTGTGGGAAGCGCGGCCACCACGCGTGCGAAGGCCTCGCCCGCCTGAAAAAAAGAAACCACCACGATGGACGAGCGCTCACTCAGGCTATTACGGAAGGCCGCGGCCCGGTGTCCGGCGGTGCTGTTTCGGCCGCGCGCGTTCTTTGTGGCGCGGTGTGGCGTCCTGACGGTCGTCTTCGACGGATTCAGCGGTCCAATACTCGATCTCAAGAACGAGATCGAAGGATTGTTTCCCGATCTCGAGGAAGAGCATGAGGGCTCCACGTGGCCCAAGGTGACACTGGCCGTTCTCAAGGACGACCGGAACCTGAAGCCGCGCGATATAGTGCGGCTCAGAGACCTTGCCGACGAGTGGAACGAAGTACTGCGAAGCCGCGGTGACTTACTCGACGTTCACGAGCTGGCGGCCGTGAATTACGGCTGCCGCAGTCTGGAGCTGCGCATCGAGACGCATCGCCTGCCGCTCCGGTCTTCCGAGCGTGAGGCGACGGCGGAAGAAGAACACGCGGCCTACGTGGCGGATATCGTCGCCCAATTCTCTCGGGAACGCATGGACCGCTACGCAGCCGAACTGGAGAAGGACGGTCATCGAGAGTCCCACTACCGACTGCCAGCGGAGGGGTGGTCGTTGGTAGTCGATATTGCTCCTGATCGGATGCCGCTTTCGAACAGCCTCCTCGAGGAAGTCGAACGCGCGGTCCCGGGGAAATACTGTGTGTTGGAGCCTGCGAGCCGGCACATCACAGTCCGGTCGCTGGTCAGGCGGCCGGACAAGGAGGGGGGCGCATCCGGCATGGGCGCGAGTTCGGTGCGTGGAGCGGCCGTGTGAGCCGGGTGAGCCGGTGACGCGGCAGGCGCGAGCCCGACGCCGCGACCTTGCGTCAGGCTCCGGGAATGCGCTTTTCGAGCACGACCGCTGGTTGCAGCGCACGTACCGAGACAGCGTCACCGGGCTCAAAGTCGGTCCGACTGTGCATGTGCACCAGGTAATCACTGCCGTTGACCTTGACGCGGAACGTCGCGTCGTGTCCCCTGAACTCCTTCTCGACGACGGTGCCGGCCGTGCCGGTGGCCCCCCCGGGCTCCAGTGTGAGATGCTCCGGCCGCAGTGACAGCAGGACGTTTCCGGATGCGGGCCGGTTCAACGACACGGTGCCCAGCGGTGTCTCGGCACGGTCGCCGTAGGCCATCGAGAGCAAGAGGTTCGTCCGCCCCAGAAACTGCGCGACGAAAAGCGTGCGCGGTTCGTAATAGACTTCTTCCGGCGTACCGACTTGCTCGATCTGGCCGTTCCAGATCACGGCCACCCGGTCGGCGAAGGAGAGCGCCTCCTCCTGGTCGTGCGTGACAAGTATCGCCGTCATGCCCGCCTTCTTCAGGATGTCGCGTATTTCCTGCCGCGTCGTCTGGCGGAGCAGGGCGTCCAGATTCGAGAACGGCTCGTCGAGCAAGATCACGACGGGTGCCGTGGCGAGCGTTCGCGCCAGCGCCACGCGCTGTTGCTGGCCGCCGGAAAGCTGCTCCGGCCTGCGCTTCTCATATCCGTTGAGACCAAGCATCTTGACGACGCGGTCACAACGCTTTCGCCGCTCGTCCGGTGGGATGGTGTGCAGGCCGAAGGCGACGTTTTCTGCAACGTTCAGGTGCGGAAACAGCGCATAGTCCTGGAAGACCAGACCAACGGCACGTTTCTCGGGTGGCACGTGCACACCGGGTCCCGCAATCACGGCACCGTTCAGACGCACTTCGCCGGCGTCGGGCCGTTCCAGCCCGGCGATCAGTCGCAGGATTGTCGTCTTCCCGCAGCCGCTCGCGCCCAGAAGGGCCAGTATTTCACCCTGTTGGACCTCGAAGGACAACCGGTCCACGACGGGGGGGCCGTGCGCGGAGAATCGCTTCTCCAGCGCCGTCACGGTGAGGATGGGGGGCATCGCGCTTGGTTTTTACCGCTGCCAGTGAACGGGTGATGAGCCAAAAGGTTTGTCGCGCTTAGTCGGCCCCGCTCTGAATGCCCACCGCGGGCGACGTTTCGTGACGCAGCAGCAGGGCGACAAAGGCCGCCGACAGAACAATAAGAGTCAAGGCGTATGGGCCCGCGCTTCCGAACATAGCTTCACTCGTGTACGACCACACGTTGATCGACAGGGTCTCGAACCCGGGAGGCGAGAGCAGTATCGTCAGTGGCAACTCTTTGAGTGCCGACAGGAACACGAATGCGATCGACACGACAATTCCTGTGCGCAGCAGTGGGAGGGTGGCGGCCGTAAAAGCGCGGAGCGGTGTCCTGCCGAGGGAGCGCGCCGCCTCCTCGACGTGGCGAGGCGCGAGGTAGAGCGCCGACCTGACGGGTCCGATTGCCTCGGCCAAAAAATGAAGCGTGTATGCGGTGACCAGCAGCCCGAGCGTCTGGTACAGCGCGGGCGCCGCCGATAGCGAGAAGAAAATGTACGCCAGCGCGAGTGCCAGCGGGGGAATTGCGTACCCAACGTAGGCGAGTCGCTCGATGCCCTTCGTAAGTCGCGACGAGAGTCTTACGCTCATGTAGGCGATGGGTACGGCCAGCAGCGCGGCCGAAAACGCGGCCGGACCCGACGCCGTTACGGCGTTCCAAAGGGGCCGCGCCAGCCGGTTGAGTTCCACAGCGCTTCCACTGAAGGTCCACGTGAGAATGGTCGCGACCGGGATGACGAGGGCGACCACCGTAAAGAGAACGGCGTACGAAGCGGCAGCGGCCCGCCATCGGCCCAGCGGTGCTCCGGCATGAGCCCAGCGGCTGACGGCCCCTCCTCGAAACAAAGGAACGTCGCGCAGAAGCCGCACCTCGATATAAAGCACGACGACGGTCATGGCCAGCAACATCAGGGCCAACAATGCCGCGTACGTCCGGTCATACGCGGCCGCGAACTGAAGATAGATGGCGTAGCTGAACGTCTCGAAGCGCATCAGCGAAACCACCCCGAAGTCGCCCATAACGTGAAGCGTGACAAGCAGAGCACCGGCCAGAAACGCCGGCCGCAGCTGCGGCAGGGTCACGCGGAGGAGTACCTGGCGGCTGTTATACCCCAGCGAACGAGCAGCCTCCTCGAGAGCAGGGTCGAGCTGCAGCATAGCCGCACGAAGATTCAGAAAGAGGTACGGGGAGGTGTAGATCGAAAGCGCGATCAAGGCTCCCCAGTAACCGCTGACCGACGGGACGTCCACCGCGGTGAGTCGGGCGATCATTCCATAGGATCCCGTCAGGCCCAGGATCACATAGGCCATCACGTACCCGGGGACTGCGAGCGGCACAACGCCGACGACGGCGTAGAGGCGTCGCGGCCGCAAGTCGGTTCGTGCGGTGAGCCACGCCATCGGAAACGACAGCAGTGTGGCCGCTAGCAGCACGCCGGCGGCAAGCAGGACCGTGTTCGCGAGGAGACGAGCGTTACGGACACTTAGTACCAGCTCGAAGACACGAGACGACTCTGCACCAAGGCCGCGGTAGACGAGATAGGCGAGCGGGATGGCAAGACCAACGGCCACCAGACCCGTCGGTACGACGAAGTACCAACGAAGCAATCTTCGAAACGAAGATCGCACCGTTACAGCAGCCCGGCGCTTCGGAGCATGTCAAGCGTTTGCTCCAGGTCCCGCAGGCTATCCAGGTTTACGCTGGGACGGATGGAATCGCCGGAGGCGTCTGTGCCGCTGCGTGTCACAACCGGATACTCGAAAGTCTCGGTCCTGAAGTACTGTTGGGAAGATTCGGACAGGACATAGCCGATGAAACGGAGAGAGGCCGATGGGCTCTGCGAGGACGCCAACACGCCGAGTCCCGCGACGTTCACCAGGTTGCCAATATCGCCCTCACGAAAGTGCGTCTGAGCCACCGGAAAATCCGGGTCTTCCGACGTGAAACGGAACAGGTAGTAGTGGTTCGGAAGACCGAAGTCGATCTCGCCGTTGGCAATGCCTTGAAGGATCGCTGTGTTCTTCGGGTATGATTGGGCGCCGTTGTCTCGCATTCGGACAAGCCACTGCCGCGTCCGATCGTCTCCATATGTCTGGCGCATGGCGGTCACGAAAGCCTGGAACGAGCCGTTTGCCGGCGCCCAACCCACGAGGCCCTTGTACTTCGGGTCGATCAGGTCGAAGATCGACTGCGGCAACGCCGCTTCAGTTACACGGGCCGTCGAGTATGCGAGCGTCCGTGCACGTGCACTGGTCGCGACCCAACGGCCTTCACGGCTTCGGAATCCTTCTGGAACCCGGTCTAGGATAGAATCGGGAAGAGACGCTAACAGTCCCGCCGCGGCGACGGCACCCAGTGCTCCGGCGTCCTGTGCCCAGAACAGGTCGGCCCGTGAATTGACCCCTTCTTCGGTCAGGGCGACCGCGAGCTCCGCCGTGTCACCGTACCTTACGTCCACAGCAATCGCGGTATCGGTGCGAAACTTTTCAACCAGGGGGTCGACCAGTGATTTTGCGCGGCCCGAGTAGATGGTTAGGTGAGCAGGTTCGGGCGTGCCGCAGCCCAGGGTCGATGTCAGGAGCACGACGACGACGAGAGTTCGGGTGAGTCGAGGCATGTATTCCAGCGAAAACCGCTTTGGTGTCGATTTGGGGCTGGCGGGCCGCGCGGCGTCCTCAGTACCGTTTTCGCCGGCCCCACTCCCCTTATTTAGACTCAATCTAAAAAACGGTAATAACATAGTGGGCATCTGTGCGCGGTCACGGAGTGAATCTCGGAAAGTTCATGAGTCAGCAGCGCCGGGCCTGTTTGTGGTATGTCGATGAGGGTCCATTTTGAAGGTGAGTCACGCTGGACGCCGGCCCGCATCGACGCGGCTCGCGAAGCAGGCTGGCATGTATCGACCCAGAGTGTCGCCGGAGCCGACGATGAATTGCTCGGCCGGGATGCAGTCGTCATCGCCCTCTCGGGAAACGACCTGATCGCAGTAGCCGAGGAAACCGTCCGCTCGGGAAGGCACGTGTTCATTGACTCTCACGGGCCGGCATCCGTCCGCGCGAGCGAGCGTCTTGCGATGTTGGCATCCGAGTCGGGTGTTCATGTGGGCATTGCGCGACCGCTGCGCTTTCGTCGGTCGATACACGATCGGACGGCGACGAACCGGGCGCGAATTCTGCGCGTGGACACGACCGTTGACCCTGGTGATCCGGTGAACTGGACGAACCGGCTCATCGACGTCGCGGATCTATGTGGCAGTCTCTGCGGTACGTGGGGTGCTCGCAGGATCGATGCGGAAGCGGTTCGGCACAACGGGCCTACGCCTTCGGCACTTGCTGTGGCGATACGGTTTCAGAACCGCGCTGTAGCCCACATTCTAGTGCGGCACAGCGGCGACGAGAATCGGGCGGCGCGTGGGATCCGCGTTGTCGAGGCGTCGGACGACACCGTCCACGAGGAGGATTGGGTCGAAGATGAGGAACTGGTTCGTCTGGAGACGACGGCCTTTCTCGAGGCGCTGGCTGCGGGCGACGACGTACCCGTTTCGCTGAGCAGTGCGCTGGGTGCAAGGCGCGTCGTCGAGGAGATCATGGAGAGACTGAGATAAACATGGATGCCGTTCGACACCGGGACATCGGAGACGCGCTGCGCCGTGCCGGTCTGGATACGGTGGTGCGTCATGTGGGCGAGACTGCGCTCTC
>JBFHWK010000007.1:0-36356 GCA_041589075.1 Rhodothermales bacterium | reverse complement strand
TTACGCTGAGAAGGGCGTATGCGAAAGGCAGATCGACCACGCCACGGCTGTCACGCGGCGGCGCAATCCGGCGATCACACACTTAAGTCGGAAGCCCTGATGCGGTACAGGAAACTCTCGAGGCCGGATCCGTCCGGCCGCGTACCGTCGCGCTTACCACCGATCTTCTCAACAGAACGCTGCGACCGAATATTGTCGGGTCCGACTAGTAGAACCACCGAGTCGACGTACTGAAATGCATGGGCCAGCATCAGCCGCTTCATCTCGCCGTTGTAGGCGCCGCCCCAACACGCTCTGGCCAGGAACGTCCAGCCAATCTCGATCTCCGAAGCGGCCTCGTTGTACGCATGATACCTTGAGGACCCAATGACCGCATTCGTCACCTTGTCGATCGCAATCAAAGCACCTCCGGACTGCAGAGATTCATCAAAGTATTGGCGGAAAACAGATTCTTCGTGTCGATTCGGCACGGGATGCTGTTGCCAGATGAGCGCGTCCGAAGCAGCTTCAAACAGCGCCATGAAATCAGCCCGTTCGAGCGGGCGGAGGATAAGCAAATCGCCGATCAGCGTTGGCTGAGGATCGAATGACACGACGGTCGATGGTGCTTTGAGGAGGACTTATTCATCAGGGGAGAGATGTCGCGCGCGCGTGCGCTCAGCCGACGGACTGCCGACCGGAATCATGCGAGCGTACTGCTGGCGACTCCGAGCGTGGCCGCCGAACAAACCGCTGGGTGCCACCAAAATAAAATCCCGTTATGCTGCCGATCAGGGTGCCGGCAAACACGAGAACCTTTTCAAAATGTTCAGGCACGTAAACGCCAAAGACAAAAATCACGACGAAAGCCAGTCCGACAAACACCAACGCAAGGCTCGCAGTGAAGTGCTTCTGGAAGCCGAGACTGACGGGCTCCACAGACCCGATTCCCCGACACACCGAACATACAATTGGGTCGTTGTCCTCCGGTTCGAGGCGATGTTGTCGGACGCACACGGAACAGCTTTTGCCGTCACTTGCATTTCTGCAGGTGCCGGTGGATCCGCAGTGGGCACATTGATAACGATCGACCATTGTATTGACTGGCTGTAAGAAAACTACCGGTGTTCGTACACACGGCACAAGGGTGTCATGGTACTGAGAACGCGGTACATCGCCAAGAACACGGGCGTCTATCAGGAGTGGGTCCTGGATCAACGTCGTTCTAAACGGCTCGCCACGGCGTTCACGTGAGGATTGTCGTTGGCTGTCGTCCTAGGACGGCGCTGGTGCATCTCCATTCTCGCGGCGCGACCGCGCCGCAAACCGCCCGCCAAGATAGGAGAAGAAAAAAACAGAGATCAGCATCACGACGGGGACCCACAGGTATGCCGGGTAAACCACGTAGAACGTATAGAACGCCCAAAGTGAAAGCACCAGACCGATAGCTGTCGTGACCCAGGCTGTCTTTTCTTTGACCAACCTGGCACCGGCGACGCCACCAAGGAATGCACCCAGGGCGAGTCCAAGTATTACCGTAAGCCATGTGCCCGTTGTCGTGGCCGCGACGCGCTCCACCACGGCTTCGGGCGTTTTCGGATCCATTAGCTCCGGCGGCGTCGGGTTTATGAGATTGGCGATGAACCCGACAATGAACAGCGTTGCGGATCCGACAACAGCGCCGGCGATGACGGCAGCGATCTTTCGCATTTCTACCGATCCTGATTAGTTGGCGAACGGACAGTGCCACGCGGCCGAAATACTCGTCCTCCGCTGCTTGCTACGCATCGACCGGACGCCGGATGCACTGTTGACCGAATTCCCTGCGAACTGGCATCAATCCCTCTTCGATTCTCGCAACCGCAGCTGCTTGTACACGATGCGCGAAATCCAGATCGGCACCCCGAACAGGAGTGCCCAGGCCAGGATCAATACCAGGCGATGTGACCATTCGGGCAAGACCCCACCGTGCGGTCCGGCCAGTACCACAACCGCGAGATAACACACGGGCACCAGAATTGCCGTCGCCGCTAGCCACGTTGCGCCGGTTACGAACCGCTTCATCAATCAACTCGTCGTAAGAAGGAGGTACTGTGTCGTCGTCACGCGCGGAGTACCCCGATCGCGGGGCGTCCCGCCCGGTTTCTTCGCGAAACTTGGAGCACACATTATAAAACACCCGCCCGCAACTCTCTCGCCCCTCCGGCGTCTCACGCCTATACAAACGGCACCCCTGTAGACACTAGTAGGTAATAATTATGCAAACCGCCGTTAGCTCACCGATCGCATGTGCCCTCGTCGCTCAGTTCGACCTGCACACGCGCCTCTTCAATAATGTACTCGATGGTATCTCGGAAAAGGCGTCCAACGAACGGATCAGCAATCACGTTAACAACCTGAAGTGGATCGCAGGTCACCTGACGTCCTCGCGGTTCGGTCTGAAGGACATCGCCGATCTTGACGCAACCGACCCGTACGCCGAGCTGTTCGGTCACGGGCACGGTTTGCGCACCCACGTTGAATACCCGACGATCGAAGAGATCCGCGGTCTGTGGAACAAGATCTCCGATACGATCAGCGCGGGATTGTCGCGGCTGCCCGAAGACGTCCTTAACGGCCCGGCCCCGTCGCGTGTGCCCATCGGAGACGACACGTTCGAAGGCATGCTCGCCTTCCTGATGCACCACGAGGCGTATCACATAGGACAGATGGGCTTCCTTCGAAAGCAGATCGGCAAGGAACCGATGCGCTACGAGTGAGGGCGAAGTGAATTCGCCTCGTGTCTTCGCAGTTCGGTGCTTGAACGCTAGGGCTTTCAGTCAGTAGGCTAGAGTCGCTTGGGCTCGGTACGCACCGCGAGCAGGTCCGGGCCGCGGCGTCACTCCACACCGGCCTCAGTCAAACAGCAGCGCCAGCTCCTCGATCGTTCGGCAGCGGCTGATTTGTGTCCGCCACGCGTCGAGTCCGGCCGATGCCTCCCAGAATTCGGGCAGGCGGTCGAGCCATTCGACAAGGTGTCGCTTCGCTCGCATGATTCCGGTTTCATCGTCGATAGCGCGCAACTCGAGCCGCACACGCAGCGGCCGGTTGAGCACGCGTTTGAAAAACCTGCCCGCTGCACCCGGCTCGTCCACCAGTGTCGCCTCGACGACCTTCCACGTCCGCGCTTGGTTGTCGATTACGATCAGATCGTCGAAGTAGCGGTTCTTCCAGTATCCGAGCGCATTGCATCGACCGATGGACTCGGCGCCGAAGTACGAGATGATCGAGCCGTCCCGCGCCAGACAGATCACGGGATATGAAAGCTCTGCCTCTGTCACGAGTTTACCAACTCACGCGTATGTGAACAGGACGTCCCGCGCCTCTTCGACGAGACGGTAACCGAGCTTCCGGTAGATTCCGGTCGATGTCGGGTTGGAAAGATCGGCATAGAGAAAACAAAACGTGTGCCCCTCGGCGAGCATCGCACGGCTCAGTTCGGCGACGAGCGCGCTGGCAAAACCCTTGCCCCTAAATTGACGGGGTGTGAACACATATCCCACCCGAACCCCGTTCGGTGTCGATGCCACGCCGGCCGCCATACAGGACGGCTGCTCGTCTTCCCAGAGAAACATCCGCCGCTCCGCTACGAGCCTCCGTGTAAGATTGTCGGGGTCCGCCCCTGCGAGGTGGCTGTCGCGAACGAAGGCGTGCGACCATTCCGTCAGCAGCGGCAGGTCCGATTCGTCCGCTACTCTCATGGCCCCAGGAGCGCGTTTCACGGACGGCGTCACCGCGTCCAGTTGAAACACGCCTTGGTGCAGCCCGTTGCGTCGCGATGCCCCCGTCCGCCTGCTCCAGAGGCTGCCGAACTCATCCACCACTCCGACCGGTCCAACCACTGCCGGCAACTCCGGATACACCTCGGCGACGTTGTCGACGATCACCGCGATCGCTCCGACCGGCATCATCGTCAGTCCGAGTTTGTACGGCGGCGTTCTCCACACACATCCCGCTACGCCGTCGGCGCCCACCACGGCGCCGAGCAAGATCGGATCCTGGTAGTTGCCGCTGTCTTCCTCGATACGTGTGATGACACCTAGAAGCAGATTGTGACGCGCCTCAGCGGTCATCAGGAAGGAGCCGACCCGTGCGCGGTATTCTGCTGCGTCGGCAAACTTCAACAGGCTGTAGTTCACGATGCCCTCTCCGAGAGGTACATGTGCCATAGTATGCGCGCCGCCACCGAACGCCACGGCGACCACGCTTCCGCGATAGTCGCGGCTGCAGCGGCGTTCAGCGGATCGGATATCCGCTTCAAGCGCGCGAGCGTCGCGTCGAGGGCAAGATCACCGTGAGGCCAGACGTCCGGACGCCCGAGCGCCATCAGCAGATAGATGTCCGCGGACCACCGCCCCACGCCACGAATCGACATGAGCGCGGCACGCACCGCGTCGTCATGTTCGCGAGCAATTGCCTGAAGATCCACGTTACCGTTCGCAACCGATCGTGCTAGCCCCACAATATACTGCGCCTTCTGACGCGTCAGACCCAGTGCACGGAGATCTTCCGGCGACCGCTGTGCCACCGTCTCTGCCGAGAACCGCTGAACGCCTCGTCGCAGCCGCTGATGCGCGGCATCCGCAGACGCCAGCGTTACCTGTTGCTCGAGGATGATGCGCGCGAGTGTCTCGAACCCGGGCTCGCGATCCCACAACGGCGGCATGCCATACCGATCCACAACGACTGCCAGATCGTCGTCCCGCGAACAAAGTTCGCGCACGCCAACGGCCAGCGTTTCGCTCGACAGCCGAGCCTGAGGACCGGCGTTCTCCGACGACGGTGGCCGCACGATCAGCCCAGGCCGAGCACGTCCACACCCTGACTGAACACGACATCGACGGGAATGCCCGCTGCCCCGAGCCGGTCGAGATCGGCCTGCAGCTGCTCGCCGACAACGCCGTACTCCTCGATAAACGCACGCGCGCCCTCATAGTCGCCGTCACCCTGGAAGCGAAGGATCTTTTCGGAGAGCGCGTTTGTCGCCTCCTGCATCTTCTCGAAGTCCGCCCGGTATGTGCCCGTGGCTTCGTCGCGCGAGAATGCTCCCATCTCCTCGAAGAAATTGAACCGGATCATATTGGCCTTGCCGTGCGCACTGGACGCGCCGAAGCGCACCGACCGGAAGATGCCTGCGAGAAACGTCACGTAGTTGTCCATCAGGTCCGCGTCACCCAGCTCGCCCCGCTCGTGCAGCTTCGTTACCATATAGAGTCCGAGGATGTCTGCCTTGCCTTCCTCGAGGGCCGAGTACTGCTCCTTGAGTGCTTGTCGCACCGTTCCCTTGCCCGTGATCGTCTCCTTAATGCCGAGCCCATGCGCCACCTCGTGAAACATCGTGTTCGCAAAGAAGGCATCGAACGTGATGTGGCCGCGCTGATCTTCCGCGATCAACTCGCCCGCAATCGGCACAAGGATTTTGTCGAACTTCGCGCGCATCGCGTTCTTCAGTTGAAGGCGACGCGAGCCCTTGGTCTTCTGCACGTACTCGTCGTTCGGAAGATTGATGGCGATGGTCTTCGAACCGGCGTTTGAATCTCCCGCGTAGTAGAGAGCATCGTACGCGTTCAGATCGGAGTCTGTACCCGGCGACTCGCTCTTGTACTGTTCCGGCACGGGCAGTCCCGACTGCAATACCGGAAGGAACGCCGCATACTTTGCGAGCCGCTCGCTCCACGCGAGATCCTTCAGCAAAACGTACGATTCCGCCGCCGCTTTGTAGTTGAACATCTCGTCCTCGTAAACCTCTATCGGGCCGATCACGACATCGAGGACGTTGTTCTTCATATCCATCCATGCAAGATCACTCGGCTGATACTCGTCGGTCTCGAAAGCCTGGGCGCGCAGTTCGAGATAGGTCTTGAAACCTTCGTCCTCGGCCAGCTCGGCCGCCTCGCGAAGCTTCGACGCCGCCAATGCCATCTGTTCGGCATACGCCTCGCTGTAGAAGATCGGATAGAGATCGCCGCTTTCGTTGCGCCGCACCAGCGTATAAAGCGACTTTAGATCTTCATTGTTCGCGACGGCCGCTTCGAACTCTTCGACAGTCATATCCGGCGGATACAGATTCGCGCCATAGGGCTTTGGACCGACCCCGTCGATGAAAGCCTTGTTACCATCGAGCCGATCCCACGGGCCATAGTTGATCTCCGCGAAACGGCGCACCTGCGGATCATCGATCGACGACAGGAGCGCCTCCTTTTCGCCGTATGCCTGCATCCAGAAGATGTCGTCCATTGCCTCGGAGGCCTCGATGAGCAGCGGGATCATCTTCTTCTGGTTTTCGGAAAGGCTGCTCAGGTCGGCGGTCAGCGTAAAGTCGGTGTACTTCGCCGTGAGGGCGGAGTCTTCGGTCGTCTGGTCGTACATGGATTTATCACATCCCGTGGCGAGTATCGTCGCGGCCAGCACGGCCATGGTCATCAGTCGCTTCATCGTTTCGGGGCTCTTGTTGATGCCTTCGATCGAGCTAACGGGGGCGTCTGTCGCCCGCAACGTCATGTACTGCCGTCAGCCTCGGGTGACTCCGGCGGGGTGATCGAAAACGACGGTTTCGCGGCGATTTCAAGTGCCGGTGGCGGTCAGCCCTTTCACGAAGCCAAAGAAGCCCTCACTCTCGAGGCGCGCCATGTCTTCAGTGGCCTGCTCGGGCGAGCGGTACCGCCCGAAGTTCAGTCGGTAGTAGACCCGGTCGTCGATTTCGACACGCTGTACCCATGCGCCTTTCTTAATCCGCTTCTTGACGGCCTCGGCCCCTTCCTCCGAGCTATAGGAGCCGAGTTGTATGGTGAAGCCCGTTCCGCCCGTCCAGTTCTTGATGCGGTACTCAGCCACATGGACACCGCGCGAAGTACTTTCCTTCTGCGCTGCCGCCGGGACGATGCGCACGAACCGTTCGTCGTCAGGGTCGACGCCGAGTTCTCGCGCGGCCCTGCTTGACAGATCCATTACCCGGTCGCCGGAGAAGGGGCCGCGATCGTTAATCCGGACGACAACCGAAGCGCCGTTGTCCGTGCGAATGACACGCACCAGGCTACCCAGCGGAAGTGTTCGGTGCGACGCCGTCATGCGCTCGGGATCGTAGGCCGCGCCACTCGCCGTGATGCGTCCCCGCAAGATATCGGGATAAACACCGGCATAGCCGTCGCCGACGACTTCGGAGGTGTTGCCGGGGTCGGGCCTCTCCTGCGCAGAGGCCGATGATGAACACAGCAGCGCGCCAAGTAATGCCGCGGCGAACATTACGGAAAGACCGCGCTTCATGGGAAGACGAAGAGACATGGTGGGATGCGGCCGAGGATCAGCCGTGTGTTTCGTCGTGTTACGATGCCATACGCTCCGGTTCCCGGGGCCGTCCTGTCACATCGCCAGGCCGCCATCCACGTGCAGCACGTGGCCGGTGATGTACTCCGCTGCGCTCGACGCAAGAAACAGCACGGCGGCGGCCACATCGTCGGCGGTGGCGGGCCGTCCGAGCGGCACGCTGCCGAGCATCGCCTCACGCGCCTGCTCCGACAGGTTCTCGGTCATGTCGGTGGCCACGAATCCCGGTGCAACCACATTCACCGTGATGCCGCGGCTGCCGAGTTCTTTCGCCAGGCTTTTCGAGAACCCGATGATGCCGGCTTTCGACGCCGCGTAGTTCGTCTGTCCGGGATTGCCGACAACACCAACTATCGACGCCATGTTGATGATCTTGCCGGAGCGCTGCTTCATCATCGGACGGTAGGCCGCCTTGCAGAAGTTGAACACGCTCTTCAGGTTCGTCTGGATCACTGCGTCCCAGTCCTGCTCACCGATGCGCAGCAGCAGCCCGTCTCGCGTGACGCCTGCGTTGTTGACGAGGACATCGAGGGTCTCCCACGTATCGATGACTTGTTGGACGGCCGCACCGGCAGCTTCAAAGTCTGCAGCGTCACTCTGAATGGAGAGTGCTTTCACACCTTTACTCTCGATTTGCGATGAAAGCACCTTCGCCTCGTCGACGGACGAGCGAAACGTGAACGCCACGTTGGCGCCGGCATCCGCAAGCAACTCGACGACGGCGCGGCCGATGCCGCGCGTTCCACCCGTCACAAGTACGTTCTTTCCCTGCAATGATAGCTTCATGTTCACTCCTTCGTGTCGAATCGGAAGGCGGGTAGCTTAACCCCCCGCGCTCTCCTGAAAATCTTTGGACGTGCCTGCCTGTGCGGTCTCGACGTCCCGGCCGAGGGTCTTCCGCACCAGCCCGCTGAGAACTTTGCCGGTGCCTACCTCGATGAACCGACGCGCGCCGTCGGCGTGCATCTGCTGTAGTGTCTGTGCCCATCGCACCGGCGCGGTGAGCTGCTGCAGCAGGCGCCGACGGATTTCGTCCGGATCTGTTGTAGCGCTTCCCGTCACGTTCAGATACACGGGACAGCGAGGGGTGCGAATCTCGAGGGCATCCAGTGCCGTGGCGAGCCCTGCTCTTGCATCTTCCATCAACGGCGAATGAAAGGCGCCGCTCACGGGCAATGGCAGGACGCGGCGCGCGCCGCGATCAGCAATCAGCTTCATCGCCGCCTCGACCGCCTTTACGTCGCCGGAGATTACGATCTGGTCCGGTGCGTTATAGTTTGCAGGCTGGGCGACGCCCAGGCCGTTGCCTGAAACCTCGGCACATGCCTGCTCGATCACTTTGGTGTCGAGTCCGATGACCGCCGCCATAGCGCCGGCGCGCTCGGTCCCCGCGCCTGCCATCAGCCGCCCTCTCTCGCGCGCAATGCGCACGCCGTCTTCGAAAGAGAGTGCGCCGGCCGCCGCCAGCGCGCTGTACTCACCGAGGCTATGACCTGCCACCATGTCCGGCACGACTCCGCGCTCCTCAAAGATCGCCAGCGCCGCCACACTATGAACGAGAAGCGCAGGCTGCGTTATATCGGTCTGCTTGAGGACCGCAGCCTCCTCGTCCGCCCGCGCTTCATCGCCGCTTCCGAACATCATTGCAGACAAACCAAACCCGAGGATTCGGTCCGCTTCCTCGAACCGGGCACGCGCCGCCGGATAAGCATCGCAAAGATCCTTACCCATCCCAACGTGCTGCGAGCCCTGTCCGGGGAAAAGAAAAGCCGTCTTCATGTCGTGCCGCCATGCGGTGCGGCTCGTCAGTTCCTGTTTCCGTCGTACGCCCAGCGAAGGTATGCGGCGCCCCAGGTGAAGCCACCGCCGAAAGCGGCCAGCACGAGGTTGTCGCCACGCCGCAACTCCGGCTCCCAATCCGCGAGGCAAAGTGGGATTGTCGCCGCCGTCGTGTTGCCGTAGCGTTCGATGTTGAGCATCACCTTATCGGTCGTGATGCCCATGCGGTTGGCCGTTGCATCGATGATGCGCAGGTTCGCCTGGTGCGGCACCAGATAGCGCACCTCCTCGCCGGTGAGGTTGTTGCGTTCCATGATCTCAGCGGCTGCGTCGGCCATACCCTGCACCGCGTATCGGAAGACGTGCCTGCCCTCCTGGTGGAGAAAGTGCATCTTCTTGTCGACCGTTTCGTGTGTCGGCGGATTGAGGCTGCCACCGCCGACCATACACAGTAGGTCCTTCTGGGAACCGTCGCACCTCTCCAGGCTGTCGATCAGGCCATAGCCGTCCTCGTTCGGCTCCAGCAGCACCGCCGCTGCCGCATCCCCGAACAGCACACACGTCGCGCGGTCGGTGTAGTCGGTTATCGTGCTCATCTTGTCGGCGCCGATCACAAGCACTTTCGAGTGCCGTTGCGACTCGATCATCTGCGCGCCGGTGCTCAGTGCAAACAGAAAGCCGCTGCAAGCAGCCGACAGGTCGAATCCCCACGCCCGGGACGCTCCGATCGCTTCCTGCACCAGACAGGCGGTCGCCGGAAAGAACATGTCGGGCGTCACGGTCGCAACGATGATCACCTCGATTTCCGAGGCGTCGATACCCCGCTTCTGGAGAAGGTTTTTCGCGGCCTCCGCCGCCATGAAGCCGGTCGCCTTATCCTTGTCGCGCAGAATGCGCCGTTCGCGGATACCGGTGCGCGTCCGGATCCACTCATCGGTCGTGTCGACCATCTTTTCGAGGTCGGCATTGGTGAGCCGGTCCTCAGGCAGATAATGCCCAACGGCCGTGATCGCTGCGCGTACCATGAGTTATCCGGGATGTATTCGACGGTCAGGCTACAGCCGTATCGCGAAACGCGTCCGCAATGGAGCCGGCCACCTTGCGCTCAGCGACCTGCGCAGCCGCGAGGATCATGTTCTCGATCGCGCGGGCAGACGAACCGCCGTGACCGATCAGGGCCGCGCCGCCGACGCCCAGTAACGGCATGCCGCCGTACTCCTCGTAGTCGAACGACTTCTTAACACCGTGGAGCACGCCGGCAACGGTCTGCTGGCTTTCGGCCGGCAGCTTCTGCCGTTGCATCTCGGCGCCGATCAACTGTGGCAATACGGTGGCAATACTTTCTCCGAGCTTCAGAATGATGTTGCCCACGAACCCATCACATACGACGACGTCGGCGGCATGGGCCATAATGTCGCGTCCTTCGATGTTCCCCACGAAGTTGATCCGCTTGTCCTGCTCGATGATCTCGTAGGCTTCCTTCGTGAGCTCGTTTCCTTTCGACCGTTCCTCTCCAACACTCAGCAGGCCGACGGTAGGATTCGGCGTCTTGATGGCGCGCTCCACATAAATGCGCCCCATGTGAGCAAATTGCAGGAGATGCTCCGGTCGACAGTCCACGTTGGCGCCGACGTCGATAACGTAACAGACGCCTTTGAGCGTCGGATAGACCGTGAGGATTGCCGGGCGCGCCACACCGGGTAGACGCCCCAGGATAAACAGAGACGCCGCCATCACGGCACCGGTGTTGCCGGCACTTGCAAACGCGTCCACTTCGCCCGCCTTGTGCAGACCAAGCCCGACGTGAATCGATGATTTTGTCTTGCGCTTGACGGCCACAGCGGGGGACTCATCCATCCCGATAACTTCCGGTGCGTCGACCACCTGAATGGAATCCGATGGATGGTTAGCGAGCAGCGCATCGACGGAATTGCGCGAACCCACGAGGGTCACTTCGAGGTCACCCGACTTCGCGGCCACGGCACGCGCGGCACCCTCGATAACGACATCGGGGGCGTGGTCGCCCCCCATCGCGTCGACCGCTACTCGAATCGACATACTCAGTTCTGGCCAGGCGGCGTCACATCAGTAACCGCGTCATTCGCTTTCGCTGCGTTCGACGACCTTGCGGCCACGGTAGAAGCCGCAGCTTGGACAGGCATGGTGCAGCATCTTGGTATCGCCGCAGTTCGGGCATTTCATCAGCGAAGGCTCGGTCACGCTGCCGTAGTACGTCGATCGACGCGTACGCGTGCGGGCCTTCGAATGCCGTCTCTTTGGATTTGCCATGAATCTCGTTTCTAGCGTTCGGTCTAGTCTCTTCCGGAACAGCGCCCAACGCCCAAGGACCCGAATTAGTTCTGTAGGCCCCTCAAAGCGTCCCAGCGCGGGTCAATGTCGTCTTCATCGCTTTGGTCCGCAAACCGCTGGGGGATTTCCGCGTCGTCCGCCCCGGGCGCAATGCGCCGCGCGGGAAGCGCTAGAACCAGCGTGTCGCGCACCGAATCGGTAATGTCGATCTCCTGATCCGCCGGCGAGTAACTGACCACGTCGTCGTACTCCTCCGAACCACTGGTCGCGTCCACCGACGTGAACAAAATCACGTATGACCCCGAAACCTCCTGAACGAACTCCACAAGAGTTCGATCGCATGTCAACTGCGCATCGGCCGACGCAACAAAACGGACTACGAGCCGACCCGGGACCACCTCCACGGTACCGTCGACCCGGATGTTCGCGAACACTGCGGGATCGAGGTGAAGCGCTTCCGCCGCAGGCGTCAGCGCGAGTTCGTTGAGCCCGCGCCGCAGATCTTTGAGTTGAATACGTAGCATCCTCCCTGCTCGGCACGTGACACTTGTTGGTCATTCTACATACATCGCATACGCCCGTTCGTCGGAGCTGAAAGATAGACATGTCTGCCTCCGGCATACAATCAAGAAACGGCGGCGCACCCGAGTGAAGCGGGAGCAGGCGAACCTACTCAGCTCGGTGGTTTCCGGAGCTGGGCGACACAGCAGTCAAATCGCACGCACGATGAAAACGAAAACGAACTCCTTGACCTTAGGGACACCATTGTTTACTATCGAAGCAAGCCTCTGAGACGAGGGTCGCAATTCGACATGTCCGGTCGGTGGGTCAACGGACTTCTCAGTGCGCGCCCGGACGCCCCGGGTGACGAGCCACCTGGTACCCAATCGACCGACACCTCGGCAAGGGATGTTCACACCTGCCGACTCCGTGAACACCCGGGTGCTGTTGATAACTTGTTGAGAAAGTGATGCGAATCGCTTGGCGCGGACGCTACGAGACCGAGGCCCGAATTGAAGACTTATGAATCCGCGGTGCGTTTTCCGACGTCGGGATCTCGTAAGTCTTTTGTTTTCTTGACTTTAAAAAAGACCGGTGTTCAGTTGGTCCTGTGGATGGCGTTTGCGCGAATATGGGTCACGGGGTTTCACCTCGGCTTTTCTGACTCGACCCGTGCCAGTGTGAATAAGTCGTGTATACGCCCGGGCTTGGCTCGTTGCGTTCCCGGAAACGCGGCGCGTAGTCCACAGGTCGGCGGAGTCCAGGTGGCGGTAACGCGCGAAGCGCGCGCAAGCGCGTAGTTCGCTGCGCAGGGAGCAAACGCATGGCACAGTCCCCCGATGCTGTTTGGAAGGAGTGTCTCGACGTCTTTCGTGACGTCGTCGACGAGCCGAGCTTCCAGACGTGGTTTGCACCGATCCGAGCCGTCAGCCTTGAAGCGGACGAGAGCGGCCCGCGACTTACGGTCAGGCTGCCAAGCCCGTTCTTCTACGAGTGGCTGGAAGAGCACTACCCCCGCCTGATCCGTAAGACGATCAGCAAAGTGCTAGGCGCCGATGGCCGGCTCGTCTACGATGTTGTCATTGAGCAAGGAGACCGCACATCCGGATACGGTGGGTCTGGGATACGACTGCCTGTGCGTCCATCACCCGAACCGAAAACGAAGGAAGTGCCCGGTGGCGCCGAAGCAGCGTCGAGGTTGTACACTGCCGACACCGTACCCGGCCTCCATAGTGGCGGTGCGATCAGCGTCACCAGGCCACCGGCCATTGTGTCTACGGTCTACAGCAATCTCAATCCCTCCTACACGTTCGACCGTTTCGTTGAGGGCGACTGCAATCGCCTGGCCCGAAGTGCTTCCGTGGCCATCGCTAAGGAGCCGGGTAAAACCAGCTTTAACCCCTTCATGATTTACGGGGGTGTCGGCCTCGGAAAAACCCACCTCATTCAGGCCATCGGCAACTATGCCAAGACCGAGAACGACGCCTACCGCATTCTGTACGTGTCGAGCGAGCGCTTCACGACCGAGTTCGTTCAAGCCATTCAGCACAACCGGGTCAGCGACTTCACAGTCTTCTATCAGAGTGTCGACCTGCTCGTAATCGACGACGCGCAGTTCTTTGCCGGCAAAGAAAAAACGCAAGAGGAGTTCTTTCACATATTCAATGCGCTGCACCAGGCCGGCAAGCAGATCGTGCTTTCGGCTGACCGGCCTCCGCGTGACATTGACGGGATCGAGGAGCGCTTGCTCTCGCGTTTTCAGTGGGGTCTCTCGGCCGACATGCAGCCCCCGGATCTCGAAACCCGGATCGCCATTCTGCAGCGGAAGGCCGAAGATGACGGGCTGGCCATCGATCGCGACGTGGTCGAGTTCATCGCGCACAACATCAAGAGCAACATCCGTGAGCTCGAAGGCGCGTTGATCAGGTTGCTCGCCTTCTCGACGCTGAACGATCGCGACATCGATTTGCCGATGGCCAAGGAGGTCCTTCGAGACCTCGTCAAGGACGCGCGTATTAATCTCACAATCGACGAGTTGCAGAATGTTGTCTGCGATTATTTCCAGATTCCGGTGGACCTGGTCTGCGCCAAGACCCGCAAGCGCGAAGTCGTGCGCGCCCGTCAGGTGGCGATGTACTTCTGCAAGGAGCTCACCCAGCATTCGCTGAAGACGATAGGACTCCACTTCGGAGGAAGGGACCATTCGACGGTGATCCACGCCAACCAGTCGGTCCAGGACCAGATGGAAACCGACGTGAAATTCCGCGACATGATCGGCGAGCTGCGGCACAAGATCGAGCTGCGCAGCCGATAGCGAATTTCGGGAGCAGTTTCCACGATTCAGGTGGATCAAGGCCCTGCCTTTGTCGTAGTTTTCGAACGGTCTTCCATCAAAACCCGGGTTCCAGCCCATGAAGTTTTCAGCGTCGAGCGCCGAGCTCCTCAAAGCCCTCACCACGGTCAACGGGGCGGTGCCATCCAAGAGCACCCTCCCGATCCTCGAGTGTATCCTGTTTGACCGGGCGGCGGACCGGCTTCGACTCAGCGCGACCGACTTGGAGATTTCTATCGTACAGACGCTGCCCGTCCAGTTCGAGAGCAACGGCACGTCCGAGAAGATGCGTGTGGCGGTTCCCGCCAAGCGCCTGCTCGATACCTTGCGCGCACTGCCGGACCTGCCGATTCATTTCTCGGCCGATGACGAGCACAATGTGACGCTGCGCACCGATCAGGGCGTCTACAAGATGGTCGGCCACGACGGCGCCGACTACCCGGCGATTCCGGAGATGACCGGTGAACTCGAAATCAAGACCACCGGCCGCGTACTCCGACGCGCGGTGCAAAAGACCGGCTTCGCCGTCAGCAAGGATGCGCTCCGTCCGGCCATGATGGGTATCTATTTCCAGATACAGGGCCGGCAGAGTAGAGCCGTGGCAACCGACGGGCACCGCCTCGTCAAACTCACCCTCTCGCAGCTTAGCAGCTCGAAGAGCGTCAACTTTATCGTCCCCGAAAAGGCGATGGCGCTGGTGGGCCGCGTGGCGCGCGAGGAGCCGTGCTCCATCCGCGTTGACGGCGGCCACGTGGGTTTTGACCTTGGCGATTCTCAGGTCCTGGCTCGCCAGATCGACGAGGCCTATCCAAACTACGAAGCCGTCATCCCGCACGAAAACGACCGCAAGCTGGTCGTCAACCGGGACGCTATGCTCGCGGCGGTCAAGCGCGTCGGACTCTACAGCTCGAGCATGACCAATCAGATCAAGCTGTCGCTCGATCAGAAGCAGGTTGAGATCTCGGCCGAGGATATCGAACGTTCAAGTGAGGCACAGGAGACAGTGCTCGCCGAGTACGACGGCGAGCCGATGGTGATCGGCTTCAACGCCTCGTACCTGACCGAGGTGTTGTCGAACGCGGACTCGGACGAGGTCGTAATCGAGTTCAGCTCTCCCAATCGAGCGGGTGTCGTTACACCGGCCGACCAGGCCGACGGCGAGGAGATGCTGATGCTCATTATGCCTGTGATGCTGAATACCTACGCTTGATTCGCGGGAAGGCGCTCACAGGCTGTCGATCACTCTCAGCAGGCCGCGGTCCCTTCGAAGTCGCGTTGCGGCTCGATGGACGTACGCACGAATCGTAGCAGTCTCCTTGCCCGTTCGCTGCGATATCAGTTCGTAGCTTGCTTCGTCGACGAAGCGCATGCGCGCCACCACCCGAAGGAACGGCGGCAACCGGTCTATCGCCGCGGCCAGTGAGGCGCGCACTACGGGGCGGTCCAGCCGGCGTTCCATGTGACCCTCGGCATCGTACGTCAGGTCATCTTCCCTGATCAAACACTGGAGCGGGCGCGAACGGCGATAGTTCAGAAAGGCGTTGCGGCCGACCACCGAAACCCAGGACGTGTAGCGGTCCGCATCGAGGACGGTGGCTCGACCGGCTTCGACGCGCCTCATCGCTATCGAGAAGACAGCGTCGACATCGGATGGTGCGGACCTGCTGTCGCCCAAGACCAGCCGGTCGATCACACGCCGCAGGTGTCGGTATGTCTGTGGGTCCAGTGCTTCCTCGGTTCCACGCGGCTTACCGCCGGCCTTCGCCGAACGCTCGCCGTCGCCTGCTGTGCAGCAGCTGTATCCGTTTCCCCCGTTGCCCAAAGTGCGCCTCCTCGTTTTCGAGTGAGGATAGCCGGAGGTGATTGCCCGCACACAATGCCGGAACGCAGGCATACGCGCGTCAAATTTCGGGGAAGATCTGTGCGGGGTTGTGGTCACGCCGCGATGTTGGGCTCGCGGTGCATGCGACGGCGCCCGGGTGCCCGCCGCCCGGTTCTCTACACACGGCTTTCATTGACTGCCGATCGGCCCGTGCGTACATTTCTTGACTGTCTCTGGCCGTGCCGAATCGCCGGTAACGGCCTGGATTCCTAGCTTCGGTCGCGTCGGTACGGGCGGTGGCCGGTTGAGAAGAGAGTCATGGACGTTCAAAGCTACAAGACAAGGAGTGCCCGGCCGGCGGAAGTCGAACGCAGGTGGTACGTAGTGGATGCGGACGGGCAGATCGTGGGTCGCCTGGCATCACGCATTGCCGCCATCCTGCGGGGCAAGCACAAGCCGTCGTTCACGCCACACGTGGACACGGGCGACTTCGTGGTCGTCGTCAATGCCGACAAGGTCCGGTTCAAAGGATCCAAGGAGACTTCGAAGACCTACTTCCGCCACAGCGGTTATCCCGGCGGTGCCAGGACTCGCACGCCGAAGGTCGTACGGTCGCTCCAGCCGGAATTCATCCTCGAGAACGCCGTCAAAGGAATGCTGCCGAAGGGTCCGCTGGGACGTCAGATGCTGAAGAAGCTGAAAGTGTATGCCGGCCCCGAGCACCCACACGAGGCACAGCAACCCGTGGCACTGGAATTTTAGAATAGCGAACAGACCACTAGACAATGGCAGCACCTGTTCAATATGACGCAGTCGGTCGGCGCAAGACGTCGGTCGTTCGTGTCTACCTTCGTCCCGGCAAGGGCAAGGTCGTCGTCAACAAAAAGGACATCGAAGAATACTTCCCGCTGCTGACGCGGCGGAAGCAGGCACTGGCGCCGCTTCGTGTGACCGACACGGACGGACAGTTCGACGTTGTCGTCAACGCCAAGGGCGGTGGCCCCACAGGGCAAGCCGAGGCGCTGCAGCTTGGACTCGCACGGGCGCTCGTTAAGTACAACGGGGAGCTGCGCAAGCCGCTCCGCGACGCGGGACTGCTGACACGCGATCCCCGCGCCGTCGAGCGTAAGAAGTACGGTCAACCGAAGGCACGTAAACGCTTCCAGTTCTCCAAGCGATAGATCCCTATTAGTACCCGACACCGGCTCCGGCCGGTTTAATCACACATACGGTTTGATGCGTTGCGCGGTGGCCGAACCCGGCTCCGCAACCCAGATGACAGCCGTAGCGGACAAACCAGACAACATGGAAACGAAGGACACCACGCACCGCGCCTCCATCGAGGAGCTGCTCAAGGCCGGCACGCATTTCGGCCACCTCACGAGCCGTTGGAACCCCAAAATGCGCCCCTATGTGTTCATGGAGCGCAACGGGATCCACATCATCGATCTTACCCAGACGCAGAAGCTGCTGGACGATGCGGCTGCCGCGGCGGCACGCTTCGCCGCGCAAGGGAAAGCGATTCTGTTCGCCGGCACCAAGAAGCAAGCACGCGACATCCTGCGCAAGTATGCAAACGAGTGCACCATGCCCTACGTCGTTGAGCGATGGCTCGGCGGAACGTTGACCAATTTCCAGACCATTCGCCGCAGCATCCGGCGCATGGAAGACCTCGCGAAGATGGAAGAAGACGGGACGCTCGAACAGCTCAAGAAGAAAGAACGCTTGATGAAGTTTCGCGAGCATCAGAAGTTGGAGAAGGTCCTTGCCGGCATTTCGAACATGGCGCGGCTCCCGGGCGCACTCTTCGTCGTCGACATCAACCGCGAGAAGATTGCCGTTCAGGAAGCGATCAAATTGAACATCCCGATCATCGCGATGGTCGACACCAACTGCGACCCCGACCTGGTAGATTTCCCGATACCCTCGAACGACGACGCGATCAAGTCGATCGAACTCGTGGCTTCGGTAGTGAGCCGCGCGATCCAAGAAGGGACGAAACAGCGCGATCTGAAGAAGGCGACCGAGAAAGCGGAAAAGGAGAAGATCGCCCAGGAGAAGGCCGCTGAGAAAGCGGAGAAAGCGCGGGCCGCCCAGGAGAAGGCTGCTAAGGCTAAGACTGAGAAGGCCGGGGCCGAGAAGGAACAGAAGACCGAGTCCGCGGAGGAGAAAGAGCCATCCGCCGAGGTGCAAGAGGCCACCGAGGAAGCCGCCGGAGAGGAGAAAAAGACCGTCGCGAAGAAGAAGCGTGCGAAGCGCGCGACGAAGGCGAAAGCCGCCGGCGACACAGCAGGAGAGACGAAGGCCGAGGGGGCCGCCGCCGAGTAGCATCAGCTCGTCGGCCCGAACGTAAAGAACAACGTGGAACTCATGGATATATCAGCGAAAGACGTCAAACGACTCCGTGACATTACCGGAGTCGGTATGATGGACTGTAAGAAGGCGCTTCAGGAGAGCGAGGGAGACTTCGACGCCGCCATCGAACTGCTTCGAAAGAAGGGACAGAAGATCGCAGCCAAGCGGGCCGACCGCGAGGCGAAAGAGGGCATCATCGTCGCTCGCACTTCCGATGATGGTGCCACGAGTGTCCTGGTCGAGGTAAACTGCGAGACGGACTTCGTGGCTCGCAACGAGGACTTCCAGGCTTTTGCCGAGGAAATCGGTACGGCCGCACTTTCGAACCTGCCGGCGGACCGCGACGCATTGCTCGCCGTCACGCTTAACGACGGCCGAACCATCGAGCAAGCAATTACGGACATGACGGGAAAGATTGGCGAGAAGATCGACATCCGTCGCGTGGCCGTCATCAAGAGCGGTCAGGGCAAGACCGTTTCCTACATCCATCCCGGATCGCGACTCGGAGTAGTGGTGGACGTTCGTGGTAACGGAGATGCCGCCGCCGTCGGTCGTGACCTGGCAATGCAGGTCGCGGCGCTGAACCCCGTTGCGACAACGCGCGACGAGGTCCCCGAAGACGTGCAACAGAAGGAGCTGGAAATTGCACGAGAAGCCGCCCGTAACGAAGGCAAGCCCGACAACATCCTCGACCGAATCGCGCAGGGTAAGCTTGAGCGTTACTTCAAGGACAACGTTCTCATCGAGCAGCCCTTTGTCAAGGATGCCTCGAAGAGTGTCGCCGACCTGCTCAAGGAATCGAAGCTCGAGGTCGGCGGTTTCGTACGCTTTGCTCTGGGCGACTGAGTCGCGGGCTAACGAAGTTCGCCATGGGCGTCGTCCGCGGATGGCGCCCTTTTTTGTGCCCGTCCGAGCTTCCGGTGGCGATTGCATAGCAGGGCATAGGAAGTTAGCTTTCCCAACGTTTTCCACGTGGTCCGAACATGTCCGCTGAGCAGCCCCTGCACGATTTAAGGTACGAGAGAGTTCTGCTGAAGCTCAGCGGCGAATCGTTGCTCGGGGAACAGCGTTTCGGGATCGACCAGAATGTGATGGTCGCCTATGCCCGCGAGATCCATGAGGTCGTCGAAGCGGGCTGCGAGGTAGCAATCGTCATCGGCGGCGGCAACATTTTTCGCGGCGTCAATAATGCCTCCACGGGTATGACGAGAGCGCATGCCGATTACATGGGTATGCTCGCCACGATGATCAACGCGATGGCGCTGCAGGACGCGCTCGAGCAACAAGGCGTGTACACGAGGTTGCAGTCGAGCATCAAGATGGAGCAGATTGCGGAGCCCTTCATTCGGCGCCGGGCCATCCGTCACCTGGAAAAGAGGCGCGTTGTCATCTTCGGTGCGGGGACCGGCAATCCCTACTTCACGACGGACACCGCAGCCGCGCTGAGGGCACTGGAAATCGACGCCGACGTGATCCTGAAGGGAACCCGTGTCGACGGCGTGTTTACCAAAGACCCTGAAAAGGACGCATCAGCCGAGCGCTTCGCGACGATACACGGCAGCGAGGTGATCTCCCGCAATCTTAAGGTGATGGACATGACGGCGTTCACGCTGTGCCGCGAATCGAACATGCCGATCATCGTCTTTAACATGAACATACCCGGTAATCTGAAGCGCGTCGTCCTCGGTGAGGCCGTGGGCACGCTGGTACACTGGAAGGAACCACCCGCGGCGGGCCTGGCCACCGCTTGAACGACGCGTGTGAGAATGACATATGCTTGACGACGCGATCAAACTCGTCCTCGAAGACGCCGGCGAAAAGATGGACAAGGCGCTCGAACACCTTCGCGGCGAGCTCACGACGATCCGGGCCGGCCGCGCCTCGCCAGCCATGCTGGAGCATCTGAAAGTCGAGTATTACGGTACCCTGACGTCTCTGAACCAGATGGCCAGCGTGACCGCACCGCAGCCTGACCTGATTGTCGTGCAGCCGTGGGACACATCGGCACTCGGCGCCATCGAGAAGTCAATCATGACCGCTAACATGGGCTTCAACCCGTCGAACGACGGCACCATAATTCGAATTCCAATCCCACCACTTTCCGAAGAGCGACGCAAGGAGCTCGTAAAGACGGCGCGCCATCGAGGCGAAGAAGCCAAGATCGCCATCCGCAACATCCGCCGGCACGCCAAGGACCAGGTCAAGGATATGCAGCAGTCGGAAAATCTCCCCGAAGACATGCGCTACGAAGGGGAAGACGAACTGCAGCAGATCACTGATAAGCACGTCGGAAAGATCGACGAGTACCTGGATAGGAAAGAAGCCGAGATCATGGAGGTGTAAAGCTCCGATCTCACAGTATTTTTCCGGTATCAATCGGTTTCGGCCGTGATCTTACAGGCTCAGGAGAGGTGCCCGAGTGGCTGAAGGGGCACGCCTGGAAAGCGTGTGTACCTCTATCGGGGTACCGTGGGTTCGAATCCCACCCTCTCCGCATTCATTAACGGCCGGGGCCTGGCTCCGGAACATGCTCCAACGATCGGCACGGGCCGACAACTAGCTTTCCCGATGATCTCCAGCATGACGGGCTTTGGTCGTGGCACGGCTACGGACGGCGACACAACCGTCACCGTGGAGTTGAAGTCCGTTAACAGCCGCTTCTGTGAGGTGTCGCTGCGCGTTCCGCGATCGCTCGCGGACAAGGAGATTGAGATGCAGAACGTGGTAAAACAGGCGATCGCTCGCGGGCGAGTGAGCGTGTTCGTGCAGATCGATCGGGACGCTAGGCTCGAAGCGGCGGTGACACCGAACATGCCTGCAGCGACCGCCTACCGAGGGGCACTACAAAAGCTCGCCGAAAGCCTGGGCCTCAACGACGACGTGCGCCTCGATCACCTGCTGCGATTCCCGGAGGTGATCGAGAAGTCCGACAACAACGAATCCGACGCTGACACGGCGTGGCCGGTCGTGCAGAAAGCACTTGAAGATGCACTGGACGAGCTGACGACGATGCGTCGACGCGAGGGCGACGCGCTTCTTGCCGACCTGTCCGCGCGCATCGACGCAATCGAAGCGCGACTCGGTAATGTCAACGAACGTGCACCGGTCCGCGTCGAACTCTCTAGAGAACGGCTGCGCGAGCGGCTCGCGGAGGTGATGGATGAAGCCAGGATAGACGCGGAACGACTCGAGTTCGAAATCGCCCTGCTCGCCGACAAGCTCGACGTGAACGAGGAGGCCGTTCGACTCGCCTCACATCTGGAGATGTTTCGCGAGGCACTCGTGACCCACGAGCCGGTCGGCCGCAAACTCAACTTCATCGCACAGGAGATCAATCGTGAGATCAACACGATCGGCTCCAAGTCGAACGACGCCGAGCTCGCGCACACGGTGGTCGAGATGAAGGAGGAACTCGAAAAGCTTCGTGAGCAAATCGAAAACGTCCAGTAGCGACGAGCGGGTACGGCGCCGCATTGTCGTACTGACCGCCCCCAGCGGCTCGGGCAAGACAAGCATTGCACTGCGGCTGCTGGACGCACTCCCGGCCCTGCGGTTCTCGGTCTCCGCAACGACGCGCCCACGCCGCTCATACGAGAAAGACGGCGTGGACTATCGCTTCGTAACAAACGAGGAGTTTCACCGGCTGGTCGATGCGGGAGAGTTCCTCGAGTTTCAGGAAGTATACCCTGGCCGCTTTTATGGAACGTTGCGCTCCGAAGTAGAGCGCGCCGCCGACCAATCACCAGTGCTGCTGGACATCGAAGTCAAGGGCGCAATGAATGTCAAAAGAGCGTTTCCTGACGACTCCTTCGTCGTGTTCATCCGTCCGCCGTCCTTTGAAGAGCTGGAGCGACGTCTTCGAAAACGAGGCAGTGAGTCGGAAGGATCGTTTCGTGACCGTATGACGCGGGCACGCCATGAATTGCAGTTCGCCGACCGATTCGACGCGGCGGTGATTAACGAGGACCTCGACCAAGCCGCTTCAGAAACCCTCGCTCTCGTCCGATCGTTTCTGGGAGCGGAAGAGGCGTAATCGATCGTTTCGCGACCAGAATAGCAACACGACCCGACCGTGCTAAAGGGCAAGAAGATCATCGTAGGCGTTTCCGGCGGCATCGCCGCTTACAAGACGGCCGAGTTGGTCCGGCTTCTGAAGAAAGCCGGCGCGGAAGTGCAGGTCGTGATGACGCGAGATGCGGAGCGTTTTATAACCGCCCTCACGCTTGGCACACTCTCCGAGCGCGAGGTACTCTCCGAGATATTTCCGGAAAATGAGACAGGCAGCTGGACAAAACATATTTCACTCGGACTGTGGGCGGACCTATTTGTCGTTGCACCGGCTACCGCGCACACGATCGCCAAGCTGGCCCACGGTTTCAGCGACTCGATGCTGACGGCCGTGGCGCTCGCGGCGCGCTGCCCGACACTCGTTTGCCCGGCCATGGATCACGACATGTTTGTGCATCCAGCCACGCAGAAAAACCTCGAGACGCTAGAAAAATTTGGCTATCGGGTTATGCAGCCCGAACGCGGTGAGCTTGCGTCGGGGCTGGTTGGCATGGGGCGCTTGCCTGATCCCGAGTCGATACTGGCACGCATTGTATCCGAATTGGAGCAGCGGTATGCGGGTGACGGGCCGCTTGCCGACCGAACCGTCCTCGTGACGGCGGGTCCGACGCGGGAGCCGATCGACCCCGTGCGGTACGTTACCAACCACTCATCCGGACGCATGGGATTCGCTGTTGCGGACGCCGCCGCCAAGCGAGGCGCGAACGTCGTGCTCGTAACCGGTCCGACCGCACTTGATACACCGCGCGGTGTGCGGCGCATCGACGTGACGACGGCCGCGGACATGCACCGCGAGGTGTCGCAGGTTGCCGCCGCCGACGTTATCGTAATGGCAGCCGCCGTTGCGGACTATACGCCGGCGTCACCGTCTGACTCGAAGCTGAAGAAGGGGCGCGACAACGATCTGAAACTCGAGTTGACACGCACGGTCGACATCCTCGAGAGCCTCGGCGCAAAGAAACGGATCGGACAGGTCCTCATCGGCTTCGCCCTCGAAACAGACAACGGTGTTGCCAACGCGCGCGACAAACTCGAGCGGAAACGTCTCGACTTGATCGTGCTCAACAACCCGAGGGAAGAGGGCGCGGCATTCGGACATGACACCAACCGCGTGACGCTGCTCTATCCCGGTGGTGAGGAGGAAGTGCTCGGACTGCTCTCGAAGGCGGCGGTGGCCGAAATACTGTTCGACCGCGTGGAACGCATCCTGCAGGGCCAGCCGGTAATCGGGTAGGCCGGTCCGTCGTGCTGCCCATACTTGGCTCCAAAGCCGTCTTGTTATTCACACCGTCAATCTACTTTTCCACGGCGGACCCTTTTTCTGTGGATAGGCTGTTGAGGGAGTGCGTCTCTTCTTGAGATGACACGGCGCGCACGGTACTTTACGTGTCCACCAGCATGCGCGCAAAATCGGCAGCAGGCATTGATGATTGACGGCGATCCCACGCGCGAGCTACTGGCCCAGGTACGCGCAGCCATCGAACTCGAGATCGCGATGGCAGGGCCTCACGTTCCCATCGAAACGATGCCCACTACGGAGGAGGAAGAGACCGTGTCCGACACACACGATGATCCGGTTGCCACGGTGCCGGAACGTTCGAAAGAGTCCACCGGTGGCGAAACGCGACCCAAAACGGCGCAACCTATCCAACCGCCCGCCGCTGAGGGTCTTCTTTTTGAAAGCGACTCCTCGATCAGTGGACGATTCGAGTCGCTGATTGCGGCGGATTCGCCGCTGCGGTCGTTCCGGACTCTGGCTGACGTGGAGAAGTGGGTCGCGAACACTGTTCTGATACCGCTGGACGAGGTCCGGACGAACCCCGTGTTCGGTGTCGGCGACCCGGATGCGGACCTCATGGTGATTGGTGAAGCACCCGGCGCCGAAGAGGACAAGCAGGGCGAGCCCTTCGTGGGCCGCGCCGGACAGCTCCTGAATCAAATCCTGAAGGCGATCGGCTTTGAAAGGGGCGACGTGTACATCGCAAATATTCTAAAGAGTCGTCCGCCGAACAACCGGGACCCCCTTCCGGCGGAAGTGCAGTCACACATCGCGATCCTTTACAAGCAGATTGCGTTGATACAACCGAAGGTCATACTGTGTGTCGGCAAGACGGCAGGTAATTCGCTGCTTGGAAAGGACACCTCGCTGAAGGCCTTGCGCGGTTCGTTCCACGACTTTCACGGATTACCGGTTCTCGTGACTTACCACCCGGCCGCGCTGCTGCGAAACCCGCAGTGGAAGCGTCCGACCTGGGAAGATGTGCAGAAGCTGCGTGCGCTGTACGACCGACTGACACAGGCCGCGTAGACACTGCTGCCGAAGGCTATGGCTGACCCCGAAGATCCACAGCGCATACGACTCGAGGAGGAGGCTTCGCACGTGTTGGTGCCGGCACGGCCGCGTAACGGCGGTACGCCTGCTTCCGTTGTGACTCTCCGTGGCGGGCGCGTCCCGCCGCAGGCGATAGAAATCGAGCGCGCCATCCTCGGCGCAATGCTGATTGAGAAGGAGGCGATCCCTCGCGTCGTCGAGATCCTGCCGCCGGATGCGTTCTACAGCGCGCAGCATCAGAAAATCTACGATGCCATCATCGCGCTCTTCGAGCGTGGCGATCCCGCTGACCTGATCACCGTCGGCCAGGAGCTGCGAAGGCGCGGCGATATCCAGAAAGCCGGTGGCGACGCGTACATAACCGAGCTGACGCAGCACGTCGCGTCGGCGGCCAATGTCGAGTATCACGCGCGGATCATCACGGAGAAGTCGGTCCTGCGGAAGCTCATTGAAACGATGTCGATGCACATCGGCGACGCGTACGACGCTTCTGCCGACGCGTTCGAGCTGCTCGACCAGGTGGAGTCCGACATCTTCCGCATTTCGGACACACAGCTTCGGCGGGCGGCCACCTCGATGAACGAGGTGCTGAAGGAGACCCTGTCGAATCTCGAGGCGATTCATGGGCGAGAGAGTGGCATCACCGGTATCCCGACGGGCTTCCGCGCGCTCGACAACCTCACCGGCGGCTGGCAAAAGTCCGACTTGATCATCATCGCGGCGCGGCCCTCGATGGGAAAGACGGCTTTTGCCCTGGCGATGGCACGCAACTCCGCGCTGCACCCTAAGGAGCCGACGGGCGTGGCCGTATTCTCTCTGGAAATGAGTGGGGGACAGTTGGCGCAGCGACTTCTGACGTCCGAAGCGCGTGTCGACGCACAGGCCGCACGAACGGGACGCCTGAGCGACGACGACTGGCCGAAGCTCGCCCGTGCTGCCGGCAGACTTTCCGCCGCGCCGATATTCATCGACGACACGCCGGGCCTTTCGATCCTCGAACTGCGCGCCAAGTGCCGACGCCTGAAGGCCGAGCACGACATAGGCCTGGTCGTAGTCGACTATCTGCAGCTAATGCACGGAACCGCGGCCGTCCGCAACGCGAACCGCGAGCAGGAGATCGCGCAGATTTCCCGCTCCCTCAAGTCGCTCGCGAAGGAGCTGAACGTTCCCGTCATTGCACTGTCGCAGCTCAGCCGCGCTGTCGAAACGCGCGGCGGGGACCGGCGCCCGCAACTCTCCGACCTGCGCGAGTCCGGCTCGATTGAGCAGGACGCCGATGTCGTTGCCTTCATCTATCGTGCCGAGAGATACGGGATTACGGTCGACGAGAACGGCAACTCGACGGAGGGGATGGCGGAGATCCTTATCGGCAAGCAGCGAAACGGTCCGGTTGGCGAAGTGCGCCTCGCCTTTGTAAAGCAGCACGCGCGCTTCGAGAACCTGACGACGTACTACGCGGGCCCGCCGCAGCTCGGCGGTGGGGAGGAAGAAGAGTTCGACGCGTTGCCGCCCGGCGAAGTACCGTTCTAGCCGCGGTCTACTTTCGCACACCCGGTGGAAGCTGCGTACCCAACTTGATGGGAGTCGCGTCCGTCTTGCGCAGCCGCAAGTTGAGCATCTCCACGAACACCGAGAAGGCCATCGCGAAGTAGATGTATCCGCGCGGGATGTGGAACTCGAGGCCCTCCGCGACCAAGGCCACACCGACCATCAGCAGGAACGACAGCGCCAGCATCGTCACGGTGGGGCGCTTCTCGATGAACGTCGCGATCGCACCTGCTGAAACCATCATGATGATGACCGCCACAACAACAGCCGTGACCATCACCCATAACTGCCGCGCCATACCGACCGCCGTGATCACGGAATCGAGTGAAAAGACGATGTCGATGATGAGAATCTGGAAGATGACGGCGCCGAACGTGGCGGTAGCTTTCGTTTCACGATCCTCACCCGCGTGTTCCAACTTAGCGTGGATCTCATGAGTGGCCTTTGCCAGCAGAAACAGCCCTCCGCCGATCAGAATCAGGTCGCGCCCCGAAAGCTCATAGCCCAGCAGCGTGATCAGGGGCTTGGTCAGTCCCATCACCCATGTCAGCGAGAGGAGTAGTACGATGCGGCCTATCAGGGCGAGGGCAAGACCGATGATGCGCGCTTTATTCTGTTGCTCAAGCGGCAGCTTTCCCGCCAGAATGGAGATGAAAACGATGTTGTCGATGCCGAGGACGATCTCCAGCGCCGTCAGGGTAGCGAGCGCGATCAGGGCCTCGGGGTCAGTAAGCCACTCCAAGGTGCGAGGTCGGATAAGTCAGCGGGGTACGAGCACCGACAATTTAACGGGCGGCTGCCGTAGATGAAAAGCGGAGTCGCGGCCGTGCGTACCTCACCAAGTCGGACTTTGCGCAGTACGATTGAAGTGCGAAAGCGTACTTACGGAGACGTCAGGCGGCGCGGGTTTCCCGCGACTCGTCGGAATCAGGTTCCCAGTACGGCTGCCTGCCGTCGTGGAAGAGATCAGCGGCGCGCCGGCAGAGCTGCATGATCTCCGCCTGGATCTCTACGTGACGGGTCCAGCTTTCTTTTGTGCGCACGAGTGTGCAGGACTCCTCAACCAATGCCTCGATACGATCGATGAGTTCTTTCTTGAGTCCTTCCGGGTTTTTCATTGACCTGTAATATTACCGTAACCAGTGTGCTCACCGGATGTGAGTACCGGAAGTATCGGCACCTTGCAGAGCGGTGTTAAACGATTCGGAGCGCGCACGGGAGATGCGCGACTGTAGTCGTACGTCCGGATAAACTTAGGCCTGGCGCCCCAATCCGGCGCCAGGCCTGTACCAGCTGGCTGTAATGCGGCGGACGCTGTTTTCGCGTCTCGGTGCAATTTGCATTGCGACCCGGGTTCGGGTGAAGCGCCGGCCGCACCCGCAAGGGTAGCCACGCGTCGGAGGAATGTCAATCTGAGTCTCGTGATTTCACAAACCGACCTCGTGACACGCTCGATTTGCGTGTTCCATTCGCGGCAACGCTTCGCGGGCAGGTTTCCTATGCTCCCTTAACGGACAGGAACACAACACGCGCAAAACTCAGGACGACTCTGTAGGGACTATCCCGGCGCGCTTTTCGGACCAGGATCCGGCCCTTGCGGAGACGAAGCCGTGACAGGATGACCAAGACCATTCTACGGCTGACGTAATCAGAAGACCGGTTTACGTCGGCGATACGGCCGTGTCAGCGTAGGCCCTCGTTTTTCATACATTGGCGTTCAACCGGATACGATTGGGCGGCCCGATCGCCCGTGACAACATGCCCCACGACTCTACATTCCGCACACCGGCATCGCCGGTCACCATTCTCCGGCGCCGCGCTCGAGTATCACGGCGTTCTTTGACGATCCCCGACTGATTGCATACGGACTGAACAGGCACGTACGAGAGCGGATCAATCCTTATGAGCGGCGCGGATCGTTACGGCTTCCGACACCGGCTGGGTCTAATACTCGGACCGACATGTCTCGCACTGGGGCTGCTGCTGCCTGTCCCCGGAGGGCTCAGTTCGGAGGGATGGTACACCGCCGCGATTGCGCTTCTTATGGCCGTCTGGTGGATCTGCGAGTCGCTGCCGATACCGGTCACCGCCATGATCCCGCTGATTCTCTTCCCGCTTGTCGGTGCAAGCAGTATCGGGGAGGCAGCAGAGCCATACGCCCACCCGATCATCTTTCTCTTTCTAGGGGGATTCCTGATCGCCACGGCGATGGAACACTGGAGTCTCCATAAGCGCATCGCACTTCACATCATCTACAGGGTCGGCACGGGGCCGCGTGCGATAATCGGCGGGTTCATGATGGCCGCGGCGTTCCTCAGCATGTGGGTCAGCAACACGGCCACGGCGCTGATGATACTTCCCGTGGCACTTTCGGTAGTCCAACTCGCCGATGTGAGTGACGACGAGACGATGAGCGCCCGCTTTACGATCGTTCTGCTGCTCGCCGTAGCGTACGGCGCGAACGTCGGAGGAATGGGAACGCTCATCGGTACGCCGCCGAACGCGCTGCTCGCGGGGTTCGTCGAAGAGCAGTACGGGCTGACGATCTCATTCGCGCAGTGGCTTACTGTCGGGATCCCAGTGGTAGTGCTCGGCCTTCCGGTCGTGTTTCTGATCCTCACGAAGGTGGCATATCCGCTTCGCCTCCCGACGTTGCCGGGCGGTCGCGAACTGATCGAGCAAGAGATCGCCGCACTCGGGCCGATGAGCCGCGGCGAAAAATCAGTTGCCGTTGTGTTCGCTACGACAGCGCTTCTCTGGATCACCCGGCCGCTGCTAGAGCAGGTGTTACCGGGACTATCCGATGCCGGCATCGCCATGGCCGGCGGCGTGTCGCTTTTTTTGATTCCGGTCGACCTGAAGCGCGGCGTATTTGCGCACGACTGGCAGACCGCACGGGGACTGCCGTGGGGTACGTTGATCCTTTTCGGCGGAGGACTTAGCCTCGCCGATGCATTTACACGTACGGAGCTGTCGCACTGGATCGGAACATCGCTGAGCGCGATCGACTTCTTGCCGATGCTCCTGATTCTGATGATCGTCGTGGCCGTGATCGTGCTCTTGACGGAACTCACCAGCAACACGGCAACCACGGCGACTTTTCTGCCGGTGCTCGCGGCTCTGGCTATCGGGATCGGACAGCACCCGCTGCTGCTCGCTGTCCCGGCCGTACTCGGAGCAAGCTGCGCTTTCATGCTCCCGGTAGCCACACCACCAAACGCGATCATTTACGGCAGTGGGCGCGTGACCGTGCCGCAGATGGCGCGGGCGGGCCTGTTTCTAAACCTCGCCTTCATCATCCTGATTACGGCATTGGCCTACACTTTGATAATCTGGGTGTTTGACGTTCAGCTCGGCGTTGTTCCGGAATGGGCGCACTAGCCGATTCGAATCACGAGGTCATATCCATTGCAGCTGCTCGCGCAGCATTCCCGCCGACAATCACCTGCAAGTGCGGACGCAATCTACCGGGATGTCCCGCTTGACGCCGAGGTCGTGGCCGCGGACCATCCGGGGCTTCCCGAATCAAACCGTTTCACGCTTACCGTCGCTTGTTCGGCACCCAACAGAAGAATGGCGGCTTCGATCCGACCGGTAAGGTAAAAGGAGAGGAATCGAATGAACAGAATAGAGTCTCTGAAAGACTTCAAACGCGTCGGCACCGGCCTGGCATTTATCCTGTTCCCGCTGGTGTTTGTCTTTGCATTCGGAACGCATCCCGACCTGCTCAGCCCGCACTTCCTCAGTCCCGAAGAGCTAATCCTCCGAGCTCGCGGTGAAGGCCTTCTACATCTCGGGCACGCACTGGTCACTCTGAACACGGCACTCCTCGTCGTAATCGCCCTGCACTTCATGAGGCTGCTGGCCGGCAGTTCGGCCGCGTGGACCGGTTTCGCGGGCGGTGTAATGGCCGTTCTCGGGGCGCTCATGCTCGCCGCCGACAAAGGCGCGCTGTGCCTGACGATCAGCGCTCTTGATGGACTCCCGGAAAACGAATTCGCGCAGATGATGCCGGGTCTGCTGGCCATCTTCTCTAAAGGAGGATGGCTCATTCTGATCTGGGGCATTCTGCTGCTGCCTGTCGGATTTGCAATTCAAGCGATCGCTTTGATCAAGACCCGAGCCATTGCGCGCTGGCAGGGGATCCTGTTTCTCATCGGCGTTCTTTTTGTAGGTGTTCCGGATGGTGTCGAGATCGTAAACCTGACCGCCTCACTCCTGCTTACGGCCGCCTTTGTGCCGTACGGAATCAGGATCGTCCGAGGAGAATCACAAAGCCGGATTCGGCAGCGCGAGACGACTCGATTGGACGTGAGTGGCCTGGCATGGTAGCGTACGGCGTCGCAGCGTGTTGGCCTGATGCGTCCCGGCGCAGTTTTCTTACTTCGGCGGTTTAAAATCAGCCACGTACTCCGCAAGCAGATCGAAGTAACGGCCCACGTGCAAACCGTCCATGAGGGCGTGGTGCACCTCGACGGAGATGGGCATATGCGTTCGGCCGTATTCGGTGACGTACTTCCCGAAAACGATCTTTGGTGTCGAGTCCTCGATGCCAAAACGGCGGGCGTGGGCAAAGCTCGTGAAGGTGATCCACGGAATAACCGAATAGTGGATCTGATCGTCACGATCGTCTTGCGGGTCGACGGCTGCGCTGTCCCTCACCTGGCGAATGACGCGCTCACCGTGCTCGTGAAAACGGTCATAGTCTTCGTCAAACCGGAAGTAGGCGAAGCCGAAGGTCTCGTCGTGGCGCAGCACGGTCGAACTGGGGTGAATGACTTCGTGCACAAGAACCCGGTCACCACGCAGCCGAAAGCGAAACGGCTCGATTTCGTTGGCAGCTTTCGTAGAGAGGTGCAGCGCGGACAGGAAGAAGGATCTTCGCGGGTTCGCACGCGTGGCTTCAAGCAGCGGCGTCACATCCACATTCGCACAGATATTAAAGAACGGGCGGTCGTACGACCGGAAGAGATCGAAATGTTTTCGCCGGGACCACTTATCCAAGTCGAGGTATCTCGGCATGCCGGTTCCGCTCAGTGCTGCGCGCCGTACGACTGGCCCTGTGCGGGGCGCCAGCCGAAATCCGGCTCGAAATGATTCCACAGCAGCCGCGACACGTCTCGAAGAAGCACATATCCCTCGTTGTCCGCATCCCAACTCGCATCTTCCTGGTTGTTGGTGATCACACAGAACACATAGTCGCCGTGTGGTGCGTTCACCAGAACAACCTCCGAGCGCGACCGGCTCACGGCACCTTGCTTCGAGGCCGCCTGGACGGTCGGAGGGATCTGCGAAAGCGCCTCGTCACGCCAGTAGATATCCGTGAGCACGCGATACATTCTTTCACTTGCGGTTGCACTGACCGCCCGGCCTTCACGGATCATCACCACTAGATTCGCCATCTCCCGCGGCGTCGTTTGACCCCAGCCGTACCGCCTCCAATCGCGATGGCGGCCGGCCGTGCGGGAGTTGACCCGCGTGGACGTGAAGCCGTGGTCGTCAAGCCAATCGTTGATTGCTGTTCCTGTACCGGCGAGATGCTGCAGCCACAGACTTGCCGTGTTGTCGCTCATCGTGATCATCAGCATCACAACCTTGCGCAGCAAGATCTCTTCGCCGTCCTTGAACGAACCCAGGATGTCGACACCTTCGTACAGCAGCGAGTCGCGATAGACCAGCTTCTGGTCGTACCCGAGATAGCCACGCTCGATGAGATCGAAGGTCTTCAGCAGAATGGGCACCTTGATCATGCTGGCCGTGGGGAAGAGCGAGTCCGCACGGATCGCTGCCTCGCGTCCCGAAGTAAGGTGACGCACGTAAACACCTACATCCCCGCGGAAATCAGCCGTCACGCTGTCGAGCTTCGCCTGCAGGTTGGTGTCAAGGGTGTCAGAGGTCGACGCGTGGACACCTGCGGCAAAGACGGCCATCGTCGTCATCGACAGGACGAAAGTGCTAACGACTCGTGTGCAATGCATACGCGGTGGGGTGTGACTTGCGGCACGGAAAGGTACGTGAAGCGCGATGACGCCGCCAGGAGCAAGATGCACGGCAGTGCAAGCGGCTTGACGGACGGGCAACAGTTGACGATTCCGTGATCGTGCCTGCCGCATCAGCCGTTGGCGTCCACGCTCTTGGCCCTCTCGAACCACTGCGTGAGCGGATTATCCGGCCCCGCGTAAGAAGCGACGAGCTTTTCGAACTCGTTCTGTCGGCCGAGAAATGTCGGCAGCCACAGCTCCGGGTCCGCGTCTGACGAGGTGATCCTCAGGTACGAGAATCCGAGTTGAGCTTCCGGCGCAACGGACCGGATAGACGCCCACGATACGGTGTAGTAACGTCCGTACTTCGTAGGACAACGAAGGGTGTCGGGTGTGATGGTTATCCGCCAGATGTACCCGGCGACAACCAGCAGCAGAAACAGTATCAGCGGCGCGAAGCCGACATAGAGAAAGAAATTGTAGACGTGCTCGGGCTCCAAGACACCGTCGATCCAGCGTATGACCATGATGCCAACCCCGAACAGCGCCATCAAAGCCGCAAACTGCGCTGAAAAAACAAACATGCGGAGCGCCGATGTGTAAAACCGGTGGGTCATGGGCTGGCCCGAAATCACATAGACGAGGCTTCGGTTTCTGCATAGCGAAGGTACGATCTGCTCCGTATCATCACGCCGTGAAGCGTCCATCGATCATACGCC
This sequence comes from Rhodothermales bacterium, assembly GCA_041589075.1. GTDB lineage: Bacteria > Bacteroidota > Rhodothermia > Rhodothermales > JABDKH01 > JBFHWK01. The sequence continues at coordinate 3,268 of JBFHWK010000007.1, read as the reverse complement.
GTGGCTCGTCCACATTTGCGGCTGCATTCCTGGTTGCGGTCGGGGTGGCACTCTGGGCGCTTCCTGCACACGCACAGTCACGCGCAACCTACAGGCTCACGTTCGAGAGTACCTGGAGCGCGGCGACACACCCCACGGACTTCCCTTCCAATCCGCATTTTTCGGGTCTGATAGGGGGCACCCACAACGCGAACGTATCCTTCTGGAACGAGGGACAGGTCGCCTCCGACGGCATCGAAAGCATGGCCGAGACCGGCAGCAAGACGCTGCTGCAGTCCGAGGTGAATACGGCGATCGGCGCCGGGACGGCTGAGTTCGTGGTTTCGGGGGGAGGAATCGGCGTGTCGCCGGGGAGTGTGTCCGTCACCTTTGATGTTACGACGAGCTACCCTCTGGCAACGGTTGTTTCCATGGTTGCGCCCAGTCCGGACTGGTTCGTGGGTGTGTCCGGGCTGAACCTGATGGAAGAAGGCGACTGGCTGCAGCGGGTACAGATCCCGCTGACGGTGTACGACGCGGGCTCGGACAACGGCACCAGCTACCGATCACCCAATGATGACACGAATCCGCCGGAAAACATCGCCGCACTGACGACGTCGCCGTTCGACATGAGTAACATCGTAGGGACGTTCACCTTCGATCTGCTCAGCGTTGTCGGCCTGGAGTCGGTACCCGGTCTGTCAGATCGCTACGACTTGACACAACCATTTCCGAATCCTGCGAGCGGCACGGCGACGTTGCGGCTGACGGTCCGGGAGACTCAGGTCGTTCACGGACTCCTTTATGATGTGGCGGGGCGACTGGTACGGCATGTGCGCGTCGGCCGCGTGAACGCGGGAGAAGAGACGGCGATTTCGATTGACAGCTCGGGCCTTGCGCGTCAACTTTACGTCCTTCGTCTCACAGGCCAGACGTTTTCGGCGGCGAGACCGATACTGTTTGTGCGATAGCGTATCGCCGTTCGGAGGGAACAGGGAAGGTCACGGGGAAGCAGGGTTCTCGAGACCCCCATCACTGCTGCGCCGAACGACCTCAGCCACAATCACTTCGTAGCCCGAATACCACTCGCGGTATCGTTGCTTGGCAGCGAGGTGGTCGGGATGGCGCGAGAACTCTCCCAGCGCCTCGAGAGATCTCCAGTAATAGACGACGGCTCTCTTGCTCTCCGCTTCGTTAGACCACGACTCACGGCGAATGAACCCGGGGTTGCTCTCCGCCGCGCGATTTACGAGTTCGTTGAAACGCTCGAAGTTCTCGTCTTCCTGTTTGACGCGAAAAATGAACGTGGCGGAGTACATCCGAAGCTGTGGCTGCCTGCAGAAATCGCATGATAGTCAACTTAAGCCAATTCCCTTCCGCATTAACTCGCGAGATCGTAGGTTCCGGCCACAATGGCGACGCGAAATCTATCCGGATACGGTCTGCCGATCGGCGTTCTGGCATTCTCGGCGGCGGGCACCCTCGTGGCTATAGCAGCCGGCGGCTGGACCGAAGAGACCGTCCGGCTTCTGGTGCGCCTCTCGGCGCGGCTTTCGGTGCTGCTGTTTCTGATTGCTTTCGTCGCCGAAGCGCTGCACGAGTTCAACGGTTCGCGCGGCGTGCGACGCATCGCTGAGCGCGCGGCCGCTTTCTTTCTCGCCTTTGCGGCATCGCACATCTATCACCTGGCCCTTCTTGGTGTGCTAGCCGTCTGGTTTCCCGACCCGTTTGTCAAAGAGACGGAGGCACTCACGGTCGTTGGCGGCGGTCTGGCCTACGCGTTCCTGGTCGGCATCGCAGTGGCGATCGTCCGAACTGGGCACTTTCCCAACGGACTCCTGGCTACGATCGGTGTCTACTACATCTGGGTGGTCTTTACACGGGCCTATTCATATCGCCTGGACGACACGGTGTACGTAGTAATCTTCGCCCTGCTCATCGTGGCCTTCATAGTGCGGGTTGGCGCGCACCTCCGAAGCCGTCGGCAGCCTGCCGAAGAGATCGCCTAGCGCACGACGGTAAAGGTGCCCGTGCGCGTCGTCTTGCGATTGCCGGCACCGGCCACCTCGATACGATAGAAATAGTGACCTGCCGAAAGTCTGCTTCCCTCTACTTCCACTTCGTACCAGCGGTCACCCTGCTGAAATCCGTCGGCAAGCATCGCCAGTTCCCGGCCTGTCGTGGTGTAAACCTTGAGAGAAACGATTCCGTCCTCGACGAGATAGTAACGAACGGTCGCCGACTCCGAGAACGGGTTCGGGTAGTTCTCTATCGTCAGTTCTTCGGGCACCTCGCCTCCTGACAACACGAAGTTCTCGACGTCGGTGATTAGCATCGGCAAGAGTCCGTAGTTGTTATCACCCGGGCACGCGGTCGCACTGAAGTCACGGTGCCCGCGAATGCTCGTCGGAGCAACAGCGTAGTTTTCACTGAGGAATGCCATCGTTTCGACGTATTTGTCGTACGCCTCAGGTGTGATCGTCTCTTGGCAGAAACTCCCCTCCGGAGGATGGTAGCAGCCGAGGAGGCAGATGCCGATGTTTCCCGTGTTGAAGCCGCCTACGTGCGCACCGAGCGCAAGCCGGGGCACCTCTTCGAGTGTCGTGCTCGCGTCGAGAAACGGTCGTCCTTGGTAGAGCCTGCCGCCGCGATCAATCACAAACTGATAGCCGATGTCGCTCCAGCCGCGAACGTTCTGGTGCAGGTCCTGGATGGCCTTGACTTGCGCGAGCCCCTCGGCCAACGACGTGGCAGAAAAGCCGGCCGCGTGGTGAAACGTCATGTAGTTGTACGACGGGTTTGCCAGCGGCTGCGGCGTGCCGATGAACGGCTCGGCGTTCCACTCGCCGCGTGTGATCAGCGCCGGCACTGCTCTCGCAGCTTGCTTCTTTAGGTGGTCGGGCGATTTCGCTGCTTCGTCGGTTGTTCTGTCCGCGTCCTTTCGGTTGTCGAACACACCCGCAGCATACACCTGAAGACGGCTACCCGTGGCGACTTCGAAGCGCAGTTCGAACCGGCCCGCGCGCACAATATCGCTCCGATATCCGCCCATGACCGTCTCGTCGGTGACGGACCGGACTATGTGCATCGCATGCCAGCGAGACCAATCGTCGGACTTCGCTTGAAACCGCACCCACCCGACTACGTCGGCCGCATCGCTGCGAGCGCTAAAGACGATACCCGTGTACTCGAGTGACGGCACACCGGCCGGAACGTCAATCCGATCCTGCTTGGCGAATCGCTCGACGGAGGCCGTTCCGAGCGGCACCGCCGCGTCCGTCATGTCATT